>DATJAE010000193.1:0-3080 GCA_035516595.1 Kofleriaceae bacterium
ATGGACGGCGGGCTCGTCACGATGGAGAAGGTGCGGGTGCTCCGCTACCGGTCGAGCAAGACGCGAGGCAAGCAGGCTCCGTGACGCAGCCCGCGCCGCATCAGGCGCCGGTCCGAGACGAGCGGCTCGCCGCGATCGCACGCATCGCCGAGGCCAGCGACGTTCCCCAGCTCGCGCGCGACGCTCGCGCGGTCGCCGAGCGGCTCGACGAGGGCCGCTTCTTCGTCGCCGTGCTCGGGCAGTTCAAGCGCGGCAAGTCGACGATGATCAATGCGCTCGCAGGCGCGTCGCTGTTGCCGGTCGGCGTCGCGCCCGTGACGTCGGTCGTGACGATCGTGCGGCAGGGCTCGCCGCCAGCAACCCGCGTGCGCTCGCGCGATGGCGACTGGCAGCCGATCGATGTCGACCAGGTGTCGCAGTACGTGTCAGAGACGGGTAATCCGGGCAACCAGCGCGGGATCGCCGCCGTCGAGATCGAGGCCACATCGCCGCTGCTCGAACGCGGACTCTGCCTCGTCGATACGCCGGGGCTCGGATCGGTGAACGCGGCGAACACGCAGGAGACCCGCGATTTTCTGCCGCATGTCGACGCCGCGATGCTCGTGGTCGGTGCCGATCCGCCGATCACCGGCGAAGAGGCGCGGCTCCTCGCCGGGCTCGGCGCGAGCGTGCGCGATCTGTTCGTCGTGATCGCGAAGGCCGATCGGATGACCGCGGAGGATCTCGACGAGGCGCGCGCGTTCACCACGAAGGTGCTCGCTGCCACGCTCCCCGGCCGCGCGGTCCCGGTGTTCACGATCAGCGCGCAGGAGGTGCTCGCCTCGGATCTGCCGACGCGCGACTGGACCAAGCTCCAGACCGCGCTCTCCGAGCTGGCGCTGGGTGCCGGTGCGACGCTCGTACAGACCGCACGGCGGCGCGAGATCGCCGCCCTCGCGACGTCGCTGCGCCGCCACCTCGACGAGAGTCACGGCGCGCTCCTCCGGCCCGTTGCCGACAGCGAGCGTCGGATCGCGAAGCTCCAGCGCGCCGCCGGGGAGGCGGAGCGCGCGCTCGTCGAGCTGCGCCACCTGTTCGATGCCGAGCAGAAGCAGATCGAGCGCCGGCTCGAAGCCGACCGCATGAAGTTCGTCGGGGCCGTGCTGCCCGAGCTGGCCAGCCAGTTGCCGAACGCCGGGACGCGCCGCGAGGTGTTCGCCGCGGCGCAGGACCTCTGCGAGCGCCGGGTGCGCGCCTGGCGCGACGAGCTGCGCCCGCGCGTCGAGGCCGAGTTCACCGCCGCTGCGAAGCGGTTCGCGACAGCCGCCGAGCAGGTCACCGCGAAGGTGCGCACGTCGAGCCCGGATGCCGAGCTGCCGGAGGCACTCGGCCTCGAGACGTCGCTGTCGGTACCGAGCCGGTTCTTCTTCGCCCAGCTCAACGTCGAGGCGTTCCCGCACTGGTGGTCGAAGGCCGCCGATCGCCTGCGTTCGCAAGCAGCCCGTTCGCGCACCGTGCGCGAGCGAGGCGAGGGATTCTTGCGTCGCCTGCTCGAAGTGAACGCACACGGCGTCGTCGGTGACTACGTCTACCGGATCGTCGAGAGCCGCCGCGGCATCGAACGAGCGGTGCGCGATGCCCTGCGAGGTGCGGCCGATGCGGCGACCGCGGCGTCGGCGCGGGCCGAGAGGATACGCGCGCACGGCCAGCAAGCCGTGGCCCAGCAGGCCGCGCGGTTGCTGGCACTGCGCAGGGAGCTCGACGCGACCGTCGGCTCCGATCAGACGCGCGATTCGCGATAGACACCGACGATCGCGGCCTCGCTCTTCGGCGCGCTCAGAACAGGTGGAGCCCCTAATGGCCTCCCGCGACGACCGCCAGCATGAGGACCATCACGATCATCAGCCTGTCGTGGATGCACATTCCGCTCTTCGTCTCGCAGCCAGTCATCGGGCACATCGCAGCCATGATTCGGGCTCCTTTCACCCGAAAGTGCGGGCAAGCCCGCCAGGTTGCCGTCTCGTCGCGCGCCAAGATGCCCGATCGAAAAACGCCGAAGTCGTAGCCGATCACATCTGCTCGAGTGCCGCGAGATCCTCGGCGACGTTGTCGCCACGGCTGCCCGCATCGTGCCCGAGCGCTCGGCACGGCTCGACGTACGCGGCGACCTGCGTTCCGACGTCACGAAGCACGCGCTCGGACCACTCGCGAAGCTCGCGAGCGTAGCCGGTGAGCACCTCGCGGATCGTCCCGCCGAGCGCCGCGTCGATGCGCGCGGCGAGCCGGCGCTCCACGGCGGGCCAGTGAGGCATCGACAGGTCTGCCGCGGACACGGCCTCGGGAATGGCGATGACCGGCTCCGAGACCAGATCGAGCCGCACCTCGGGCGGCTCCAGCCCGATGCGCGCGACCCGCGACAGTTCGTGCAGCAGGTCGCGCAGCCCCGTTCGGGTGGCCGTCAGATCGGCTTCGAGCACGTGACGCACGCTGTCCGCCTCCTCCCCGAGCGCGGCGATCACGGCCGCGTGGACGTCCTCGCCAGTCGCGTGCGCCTTGCGAGCCGCGGTGCGAATGACGCGGTCGGCACCATCGCCGAGGCCCGAGAGCAGCATGTCGACGTGCTCGCCCGTCGTGCGCAGCCGTCCCTCGATCGCGAGCACGAGCCGGTCGATCTCGTCGCTGGTGCCGGGAGCTGGCCGCTGCGCGTGCTCGGCGAGCGAGCGCAGGATCCCGATCGTCGTCGCCTGCAACGCCGCGAGCTTGCGGTTCGCCGACTCGGCGATCAGCTCCGCTGCGCGCGAGATCAGCGGCGCGATGCGCTCGCCGAACCATGCCTTCGCCATCTTCGCGTCGATCGCGCTCACGAGATCGACGGGAACGGAGCGGCCGAGCGCGCGTTCGATCTCGTGCGCGAAGTATGCGCGCACGCGCTCGCGCTCCGCGGCTGGCACGAGGTCTGCCTTGCTGAGCACGACCTGGGCGTCGATCCCGGAATCGCCGAGACGCCGCAACAGATCGATCTCGTCGCGGCCGAGCGCGCTCGAGGCTTCGACGAGCAGGACCCCGAGGTCGCAACGCGGCAGATAGCCCATCGTCTCGCG
>DATJAE010000194.1:0-24018 GCA_035516595.1 Kofleriaceae bacterium
ACTCGCTACGAGCACAAGGTGCAGAACTTCCTAGCCTTCGTGCAGCTCGCCTGCGCACTCATGTTGCTGCGCCGTTTTTGAGATGCGTTCTAGTACCTCGCCACACAGGATCTGATCGGTTGGGGCCGCCGATCCATCGCCGATCGCTTCGTTGCCGCTCCTTGCGTTACGCCCGGCGATTCGTTCGGATCTTCTTTCGTGCAAAGTCATGCGACGTGTCGACCTACCTCGCCATGACCCGTGCGTCGTATCATCGAGACATGCGCTTGCCAGGGATGTGGTGTGTCGTGTGCCTGCTGTGTCCGCTGGTCTGGGCCGACGATACCGGCTCGATCTGGGATCGCACGTACAAGCACGGCGGCTGGAACGGCACGTCGCCGCCGTGCCCCGACGCGCTGCGCGACGTGACGGTCAAGGACGGGCGGTTCTCGATCCCGTGGGAGCTCAAGATCAACGACCGGCCGGTGACGATCGGGAAGATCGAGGGCAGCGTTCGCCCCAGCGGGCTCGCCACCGCGACCGTCTCGTTCGTCGATCCGCTGCCCGCGGTGTTCGTGCGCGCGATGCGCGACAACAACGAATCGATCGACGACCTGCGCAAGGAGCCGGTCAAGGTGCGGTTCGAGAGCTTCGACGACGGCCGCCAGATCACCGTCTCCACCGAGCGCTGGCAGTGCGCCACGTGGTGGCAAGAGGATCGCGAGGGGCTCACCGCCGCGGCCGAGGGCGGCACGGTGAACTGCAACTCCGGGCCGTACGCGGTCGCGCTGTGGTCGGCCAAGCGCGACTACCGGACCGGCGAGTATGCGCGGCTCGGCGTGCCCGGTCAGCCAGTCCGGCTGTACCGCTGCGTCGACGCCTGCAAGGCGGGGCACAGCCCGCTCGAGCTCCAGGAGGTCCACGAGGTGCAGCGCTGGGCGTTCATCGGCGCGTGCGCGGGCCAGACCACAGCCGCGCCGCCGCTGCCCGCGTCGGGATCGTCGAAGTGGGACACCACGTACGGCCTGGGCATCGTCTACACCCAGGACTGGCGCTGCCCGGTCGACAAGGAGGCCAAGACGCTCGTCGTCAAGCACGGGCGGTTCTCGCTGCCGTGGTTCCTCAGCACCGACCTCGCCGACGGCCGGGAGTATCAGGACGTGCAGATCGGACACCTCGACGGCGTGATCGCCGAGGACGGCAAGGTGACGCTGCGCTACGTGTGGACGGTCGACAAGCTGCCGCCCGAGGTGCTCGAGGCGATCAAGTACGACAAGGGTCACGGGACGCTCGAGTACGTCAACACGCTGGTCCCCGAGATGACGTTCATCTCCGACGCCGGCCCGACGAACCCGAGCGGCCAGGGCGTCAAGGCTCACCTCACGTTCAACGGCGACACCAACTGCGACTACAACTTCCTCGGCAGCGGCTACAAGCCGCAGGAGTTCAAGGAGAGCGACGGCTGGCGGATCGACTGCTACTCGTACGAGAACTGGACGTCGGACGGCACGTACAAGGACGGCGACCAGGCGGTGGTCGACCGCGGGCTGTACCGCTGCGATCGATCGCCCACCTGCAAGTCCGGCTCGCGTCCCGGTCGCAGCTCGCAGTGGAAGCGCGTCGGGCGCTGCAAGTAGTCGTCCGGTCACGGCGGCGCCGCAGCACAGCTCGGCGAATCCGGTCCCGCCGCGGCCGCGCCCTGCGACATGTCCATCGGCGGCCCGGCGAGCCGCAGCCGCATCCCGGCCGAGATGCCGGTGTTGCCGTCGTACAGCACCGACGGCTCGGTGTACGCGCACAGCTGCACCGCCCAGTCGCCCAGGCCGATCACGTCGTGGCAGACGTTGACCTCGCCGGTCAGGCCAAGCTCGGTGTCGGCCTGGGTCGGCGAGAACCAGTGACCGTGGCCGTCCGTCTCCTCGAGCGGGCGCCAGAACCAGCTGACCGCGTAGGGTGCCAGCCCGATCTCGAAGTTCCAGCCGCGCGACAGCCAGCCGACACCGGCGAACGAGAGGATCGACACGAGCGTCGTGCGATGCGGGTCGAGCGCGGCGTCGCCGAACGGCTCGCGACGGTCGTCGCCCGTCGAATGCGCGATCGTGACCTCCACCTTGTCGTACCCGTAGAGGTCTGGATGCCCGAGCCGATACGTCGCGGCGAAGGCATAGCCGTCGTAGCTGCCGGGCCAGCGCGGTGGGCTCGAAGGCAGCGGAGCGGGCGGCTCGGGCGCCGACGTCGAGCTGGACGGCAGCGCGTCGCGCGCGACGAGCCCGCTCGCCTCGAGCGCGCAGCCGCTCGCCGCCGTCGCGACCAGCGCGACCACGCTCACTCGACGCACGGGCTCTCGCATGGCTCCGAGCCCGGCGCAGGTGGCGGCGGGATCGCGGCATCGCTGGTGAACGTATAGGTGAGGGCCGGCTGGTCGCCTCCGCCGGCCTGGATCGCGAGCTCGAAGGCTTGCGAGTCCGGCGAGAACGTCACGGTGCTGCTGCCGAGCGCGAGGTCGGCCGTCGCGACGCCGGAGGGCAGCGCGCACGATGGCAGCACCGGCGCGGTGATCGCGCCGACCCGGGAGACGAGCGCCTGATAGAGGTAGCCGCACGCGTCTGGCACCTGGGCGTACTGGTTCTGGACCGAGACGTCGACCGTGCAGTCGTCGGACCAGCCGATCGTCTGCGGAATGCCATCGTCGGCATCGCTGCCGCCGTCGAACGGCGACACCGTGACGAGCAGCGTGGTCGAGAACGAGGTCACGCCCGCGAGCTCGGCGCTGCCCGGAACCTCGTAGGTCCACGGGGACGCGGGCCCGCTCGAATCCTGGCACGCCGCGCAGGCCACGGCCGTCACCAGGACCAGGACGCGCATCATGCGTTCGCGACCAGCAACTCGCGTTCCACGCCGCAGGTGCACGGAGCCACGTGACGCGCGCGCGGCGCCGCCGGAGATTCTCCCGGGTCGGCCGCGGAAGACCTCCCGGTCGGCGCCGAGGCCGGTGACACTTTCGCCGGGCTCCGGTGTTACACCGCAGTCCGTCCGATTCCCGTGTCGCTCGATCCCGCCGCGTTCTACGAGACCTACGCCCCGATGGTCCTCCGGCGCTGCCGGAAGCTGCTGGGCGACGACCACCACGCACGCGATGCCATGCACGACGTCTTCGTTCAGGTCCTGACCCACCGCGCCGAGCTCGACGACCGCGCGCCGTCGTCGCTGCTGTTTCGCATCGCGACCAACACCTGCCTGAACCGGCTGCGCTCCAGGAAGCGGCGGCCCGAGGACGGCGATCCCGACCTGCTCGCGCAGATCGCCGCGGTGACCGATCCGGCCGCGCGCAGCGCCGCGCGCTCGGCGCTCGACGCGCTGTTCCGCCACGAGCCCGCCGACACCGCCGCGATCGCGGTGATGCACCTCCACGACGACATGACGCTCGAAGAGGTCGCGGCCGAGGTCGGCATGTCGGTCTCGGGTGTCCGCAAACGGCTCGCGAAGCTGCGCGCCAAGCTCCACGGCATGGAGGCACGACCATGAGCTCCGTTCCCGACTGGCTCGCCGAGCGGGTCGCGCTCGACGAGGCCGCCGCGCACCGCGCGCGGATCGCGCGCACCGATCCGCGCGAGCTCGCCGAGCACGTCGCCGCGCTGCGCGACGACAACGCGCGCGAGCTCGCCGCCCATCCCGCCGGTCCCGCGGCCGCCGAGCTCGCGACCCGCGTGGCGGCCGAGCAGCGGCGGCTCGCCGCTCGACGGCAGCGCGCCGCGTGGCGCGGCCTCGCGATCGCGGCCGGTGGCGCCGCGTGCGTCCTCGTCGCCGTGCTCGCCGTGCACCGCGGCACGGCCGAGCGAGCGGGGGGCCCGCGCGCCGACGACACCCGGGTCAAGGGGGCCGCGCGTTTGATCGCGTACCGCCAGCACGGCGATTCGGCCGACGAGCTCGCGCCCGACACCGTGGTCCGCGCCGGCGACGTGATCCAGCTCCGCTACCGCAGCGGCGGCAGGCGCTACGGGATCATCGCGTCGATCGACGGCGCCGGCGGCGTCACGCTGCACTTCCCCGCCGACGAGTCGGCCCCGCCCGAGGCGACCGCGATGCCGGGCGGGACGACCGCGCTGCCCCACGCGTACCAGCTCGACGACGCACCGCGGTTCGAACGGTTCTTCCTGATCACCGCCGACGATCCGATCGACGTCCAGGACGGCCTCGCCGCCGTGCGGGCGCTCGCCCAGCGCGACGACGCCGCCGACGCGCCGCTCGAGCTTCCCGCCGGCTTCACCCAGACCTCGCTTCGCCTGCGCAAACCGGAGTCGCCATGACCACGATGACGCTACGCCTGTCGATCCTCGGCCTGGCCGTGTCCACGCTCGTCGCCGTCCCCATCACGTCCGCCGCGCCCAGCGCGCCGCTGCGCCGCTACGCCCTCGTGATCGGCAGCAACACCGGCGTGACCGGCCGCGATCGGCTGCGCTACGCCGGCCACGACGCCACCACGGTCGCCGACGTGCTCGAACAGCTCGGCGGGGTCAGCCACGGCGATCTGTCGCTGCTCAGCGATCCGGACACCCGCGCGCTCGATAGCGCGTTCGACGAGCTCGCGACCCGCGCCCGGGCCCAGCACGTCCGCGGCCAGCGGGTCGAGCTCGTCGTGTACTACTCCGGCCACTCCGACGAGACCGGCGTGTTGATCGGCGGCGGCCACTACGACTACGCGCGGCTGCGCGAGCGGATCCGCGCGATCCCCGCCGACGTCCACATCGCGATCCTCGACAGCTGCGAGTCCGGCAGCTTCACGCGCAGCAAGGGCGGCACCAAGCTGCCGCCGTTCCTGCACGACACCTCGAACCAGGTCGAGGGCTTCGCGTTCCTGTCGTCGAGCTCGGCGACCGAGGACGCGCAGGAGTCCGATCGCATCGGCGCGTCGTTCTTCACCTACTTCCTGGTGTCGGGGCTGCGCGGCGCGGCCGACCGCAACCACGACGGCAAGATCACGCTCGGCGAGGCCTACGCGTTCGCCTACGAGCACACGCTCGGCCGTACCCAGAACACGATGCACGGTCCGCAACACCCGAGCTACGACATGCACCTGTCGGGCACCGGGGACATCGTGATCACCGACCTGCGCACGACCGAGTCGACGCTCGTGCTGCCGATCGCGCTGCGCGGTCACATCACGATCCTCGACAACACCGGCCGCGTCGCGGTCGAGCTGTCCAAGGACGCCGGCAGCTCGCTCGAGCTCGCGCTGCCGAACGACACCTACTCGATCTACGTCGACAACTCCAACGGCACGTACTCCGCGACGATCAAGCTCGATCATCCGGGGGAGATCGACTTCGACGCGAGCGAGCTCGAGCCGGCCTCGCCCGAGGCGACCGCCGCGCGCGGCGCCGGGCTCGAGCGCTCCGAGGTCCCGCACGGCGACGACGACGACGACGACCGCGGCGATCGCTCGCCGTGGTACCGCCAGATCGGCGTCGGCTTCGGCGGCGGCCTGCGGGTCGAGCAGCCGACCTCGAACACCGGCTTCGACTCGCTGGTCACGCTCGGCGGCACCGAGCGCGAGATCCACGGTACGCCGGTGGTCGGCGTCGCCGAGACCACGGACTTCGCGCTCGGCGGCACGCTCGGCGGCGACGCGCACTTCGCGTACAACCTCGCGATCGGCTTCGGCCCCGGCGTGTTCATCGGCGACAACCTGCAGCTCGGCGCGACCATCGGCTTCGGCTTCGACGGCATCACCGGCGGCGTGCTCGGCTTCGCGTGGAAGGTGCCGACCGAGGCCTTCGCGGTGCTCGAGCTGTCGCACGCGGTTCGCCCGATGGCGTACGTCCGCCAGAACTACATCTTCGACAACGACAAGCGCCAGAACGGCACCAAGATCGGCTTCTGGGGCGCCGACGAGACCGAGTACGGCGCCGGCCTGCGCTTCGTCGGCCACTACACCGGCTTCCTCTACGGCAGCGTGCGCGAGATGGAGCACGTCCGCTACTACGGCATCGGCATCGGCGCGATCCTGTGAGCTCGCGCGCGCGTCCGGCGGGCTCCCGCGCCCCGAGGCCGGTCGCGCTAGGATGGCCGCATGACCGCCCGCGACCTCGTGCTCGGCTACTTCACCGCGTGGACGACGAAGCGCTCCGCCGACGCGTTCGCGCTGCTCGCCCCGGACCTCGAGTTCTCGGGGCCGGGCGCGACCTACAAGACATCGGCCGAGTTCCGGCCCGGGCTCGAGGCGTTCGCGCAGATGACGAGGTCCGCCACGCTCCTCGAGCTGCTCGTCGACGGCGACCGCGTCGCGATGCTGTACGACTGGGAGATGCCGCTCGGGACGATCCGGATCGCGAGCTTCTTCCGCGTCAAGGACGGCAAGATCCGCTGGTACGACACGCGCTTCGATCCCACGAAGCTGAACGAGCTGCGGGCGCAGCGGCCGCAGCACCGTGACCCGCCGTGACCGATCGGCCGGGTGCTACATTGGTCGCGTGGACGACCAGGTCGCCAGGCTGATCCACGAGCTGCGCCGCTGTGCCGGCTGGGAGGATCTCGGCGGTGCGATCGCCGCGGCGCGCGAGCTCGCGGCGCGCGACTCGGACGCCGCCGTGGCGGCGCTGGTGTCGCTGCTCGAGGATCTCGATCGCGTCGATCTCTCCGACGACGCCGGTGACGTCGGAGACGAGGTGTGGCGGACGCGCGAGGCGCTGAGGCACGGGCTCGAGGCGTGCGGGCGACGGTCGCTCGTGCCGCTGCGCAGCCTCGTCACGCGCCCTCCGAGCCCGTCGGGACAGGTCGCGCTGCTCGTGCTCGCGAAGCTCGGCGACGACTTCGCCGCGCCGATCGCGATCGACTGGGTCAGCCAGGGCGTGTCGGCCGCGCTGCTGCCGCTGGGCCTGCTGGCGCCGCCGGGCGCCGTCGCCGTGCTGGCACGAGCGATCGACCATGCCGGGGATGACTCCTGGACCAAGCGCCTGGCGGCCCACGCGCTCGGCGCGATCGACACGGACGCGGCGCTCGACGTCCTGGAGCAGCTGCTCGAGGACCGCGAGTGGTTCGCGCGGCTCGGCGCGGCCGAGGCGTTGCGCGAGCTCGCCGGCGACCGGGCGCGCCGGCTGCTCGAGCGCGCACGTCGCGATGTCGATCCGCGCGTGGTCGCTGCAGCCGGTTGATCGGCCCTCGCTGACCCGCACGCGCGCTCGCACGTCGCCCGCTATCGGCCGAGCCCGAGCTGGTCGGCGACGAACCGGTACGAGCGCACGAGGTACGCGATCTTGTTGTCGCGGCGCGTGACGCCGTGGCCCTCGTTGCCGATCAGCATGTACTCGACCGGGATGTGACGGCGGCGCAGCGCGACCACGATCTGATCCGCTTCGTCCTGCGGCGTGACCGGATCCTTGACGCCCTGGTAGACGAACACCGGCGAGGTCACGGCATCGACGTGGCTGAGCGGGCTCCACGCCGCGAGGATCGCGTCATCCTTGCCGAGCGCGCCGAACTCGGTCTCGTCGAACACGCGGATCGTCTGATCCTCGAGCTGCTCCATCGTCTTGAGGTTGCTCATGCCGGAGCCGTCGATGCCGGCGCGCCACAGGGTCGGCTGCATGCCGAGCGCGAGCAACGTCATGTAGCCGCCGTAGCTGATGCCCGCGATCACCAGGCGGTCCGGATCGCACCACGGTCGCGCGCGCGCCCAGCGGTTGACGCTCTCCATGTCGCGCAGCGCATCGCCGCGCTTGCCGGCGTCGTCGGCGGCCATGTAGTCGAGCCCGAACCCCGACGAGCCGCGGATGTTGGGCGCGATCACCGCGAAGCCCATCGCGGTCCAGAACCCGACCGTGAAGCTCCAGCCGATCTGCGCCGAGCTCGACGGCCCGCCGTGCACCAGCACGATCGTCGGCAGGCGGTGGGTCGCCGCGGCCGGCGGCAGGTACACGTTGATCGGGATGGTCAGGCCGTCGAACGCGGCGACGTGCTCGATCGTCGCGGTCGGCTTCGGCGCGTCGAGGCCGGGCCGCGGATCGGCGCGCAGCGCGGTGGGCCGGCCGGTCGCCGCGTCGATCGCGAACACGTCCGCGGGCGCATCGGGGCGCGTCAGCGTGGCCGCGAGCCGCGTTCCATCGGCGGAGAACCGGCCGAACCAGCCCGAGGCCAGACCGATCGGTGCGGCGAGTGCATGCGCGAGCGCGCCGTCGAGCAGGCGCAGCTCGGTGTGATCGCCGGCGTCGATCCCGATCGCGACGCGATCGCCGCGCTGCGCCACCGCGATGCCGTTGATCGACGCGTGCGGCGCGGTGGTCTCCTCGTAGCGCGCGAGCTCCGCGCCGGTCGCGGCGTCGAGCCGCAGGACGAGCGCCGCACGCCCGCGCGCCTCGCTGCCGAGGTAGACCGACTTGCCGTCGGCCGCGAACGCCAGCGCGCCGATCGCGGCGATCTTGCCGTCGGCCGGGTACAGCCGGGTCGCGGCGCCGCTCGCGACATCGACCGAGTACGCGATCTGCGACTCGTCCGACACGAAGGTGAGGAACAGCGCGCGATCGCCGGCGGGCGACAGCTCGACGAGCGCGCCGGCGGAGCGATCGACGTGGAACTCGCGCGGCGCGCCGCCGAGCCGCTGCACGAACAGGTGGGCGGCGGGATCGGTCATCGTGTGCGCCGAGTACGCGAACAGGTCGGGCACGTCGCGCGCGATCGCCGGCGGATCGCGGTGCATCACCGGCGACGGCGTGAGGTCGGTGTAGCCCGAGCCGTCGAGCTCGACCCGGAAGATGTGGAAGTTGCCGTCGGCGTCGTGATCGCTGACGAACAGCGCGGTCTTGTCGCCCGGGAGCACGCTCAGCCCGCCGAGGCGGTCGTCCGGGCCGGGCAGCTTGCGCGGCGGCGCCGCCGGACGCGCGGCCTCGGCGACATAGAGCGCGGGCAGCCCGCCGCGGGTCGACGTGTACACGACGCGACCGTCGCGGAGCAGCTCGGGATCGGCGTTGGTGAACGCGTCGACGAACGCGGCCGCGCGCGGCGCGAGCGCGGCGTCGCGCGCCTGCTGCGCACGGTCGAGCACGGTCGGGGACGCGTCGGCCGACGGCGTGGACGGCGCGGCGCGCGGCGCGGCGCCGCACGCGGCGGCCGCAACGACAAGGAGCGTGGATCGCAGCACGGCTCGTCCTATCATGAAGACCACGCGCCGATCTGGCGATATTCAACGCGTTCATCTTCGTCGACACAGGGAGTTTTTCCCGCTGTGCTCGCCCGACGACGGCGTGAACGCGGCGCCACTTCGCGCGCGCGCCCGCGCGGGCCGATTCGCCGCGAGTGCCGGCAGTTGCCTCCGCGGCACGTGACGTGCAGTCACGATCGCCATGCGCAACACACTTGCAGTCATCCTCGGTTCTGTCCTCGCGCTCGCCGGTACCGCACAGGCTGGGCGGTTCGCCGGCGGCCACGCGGGTGGCCGCGCTGGCGGCGGTCACGTCGCAGCACGCGGCGGGCTCGAGCATCGCGGCGGCTTCGCGGCTCGCGGCGGCTTCGAGCACCGCGGCGGCTTCGAGGCACGCGGCGGCTTCGAGCACCGCGGCTGGCGCGGCCACGACGTCGGCGCTCGCGGTGGCTTCGTCGGATACGACCCCGGCTACGTCGCGCCGACCTACGACTACGGCGATCCGGGCTACGTCGATCCGGGCTACGTCGATCCGGGCTACGTCGATGCGGGCTACGTCGGACCCCGCTACGGCCGGATCTACCCGCATCGCGCATGGCACCGCGGGTTCGCGCGCGCGCACTTCCGCCGCTGACCGGCGTCAGAGCGTCTCCTCGACGCCCACCGTGACGGTCGGATCCGGCGACACCCGGGCGCGCGCGCGGATGTAGTCGATCTGGACGTCGCTCGTCGCCATGAAGTTGCGCACCATGAGCGAGTAGTCGGTGGAGTTGGTCACCGTGATCGCCTGCGCGGCGGCGTCGTCGTAGTAGAACCGGCTCTCGCCCGGATCGCGCTCGATCGCGTAGTAGTGCGCCGAGCTGGTCTGCGTGCCGGGCTGGGGCGCACACCCGGACTCGCACCCGATCGGCGATTTCTGCTCGACGCCGATGCCGCTCTTGCCGCGCGCGATCCACAGGATCCACGGATCGGCGACCGGGGTGAACGCGCCGGTCATCTGATAGCCGAACCAGTAGTAGAACGTCCCGTCGGTCTGGACCGTCGGGTTGCTGTTCGGGTCGAGCACCGTCGCGATCAGCTCGACCGCGCTCACGATCGGGATGTTGTCGGTGGCGGCGTTGGTGGTGAGCGCGTCGGTGTGGTTCGCGTGAAGGATCAGCTGGCCGCCGCTCGCCGACGCGGTGTCGTTGACGAGCCAGATGCTCGAGATCCCGGTCGTGAAGTCGTCGTAGACCTGGAACACGGCGGTGCCGTCCGCCGGGGCCGCGGTCGCGATCGTGGCGGAGCCGTAGTACAGCGCGTACGCGGTCGTGGTCGCGCCGGGATCGAGCGGCGACGCGAGCGAGAACGACAGCCCTGCGGGCGCGGGGCCGGCCGCGGGATCGATGATGCGATCGCGCTCGCCGATAAAGCCATCGCCGATCACCCGGAGGTCGGAGTAGTCCGCCCTGACCTTGCCGCCGGTCACGAGCGCCGAGAGATCGAGCGGCACGCGGATCGTGAAGCCCGCGGGCAGCGACGCGGTGGCCGCGTTGTGGATCGTGAGCCGGCTGCGATACGCGAACGTGCCGGGCGCGACGTCGGGCGGCGGCCGCGCGTCGCTGCCCGGCGCGTCGCCCGCGGGGAAAACGCCGCGCGCGCAGGTCATGCTCGCCGGATCGCACGTCCAGCCGCCGGGGCACGGACATGCCTTGCCGGTGTAGTCGATGTCCTGGATGCGGCACGCCGCGCCGAGGACCGCCACGACCGCGACCGCTCGCATGCGGTCAGTATAAGCGGCTTCGCGCGGTTCTTCCGGGCAATCAGCGCGTCACTGCGCCTTGGTGAGCTCGCCGTTCTTGATCCGGATCTTGTCGCCCTGGTCGACCGTGATCGACTTGCCGTTGTCGAGCGTGAGCTCGCACGGTCCATCCTCGTTGGTCGACAGCGAGGTCGTACCGGGCCGGATCTCCGCCGGCGTCTTGACCCCCTTGCAGTTGAAGGTCCCGTGATAGGTCTTGCTGTCCTCGTTGTAGGAGCGCACCTCGAAGGCGAGCGCGGCGGTGCTGACGAGCGACAGCGCCAGCGCAGTGAACGTTGCAAGCTTGCGACGACGGTTCATCGGATCTCCGTGGGTTGGTTCTGCGCGCGAGGCGCGCATCCACTGGACTCGGTGAATCTGCCGACCGTCTCACGAAATCATCGATCGCGACGGCCGGCACCAACCACGCGAACGCGATCAACCGTCTGGCAATCGCGTGACGTCATGCGCTGCCCGCCGCGCCGGCGCACAGCGCGATCGTCAAGGCAGCGTTCTCAGGTACGCGAGATTCGCCGCGGTCTCGTTGACGACGCGCTGGTCGATCATCGCGGACGTCCCGCGATAGCTGAAGGCGTGGATGTCGAGGACGGTGTCGGCGCCGACGAGAGGGGTCGTGGTCACGAGGTCGGCGGCGGGGACCGTCGAGGACGTGAACGCGTTCGGATCGCCCGCGCTCGACAGCGAGAACAGCGGCTCGCCGACGAGGCGGCGCGCGGGTTCGGCGAGGTGGCAGCTCGCGCAGTCGATCGTGGTCGGCGACTGCTCGTTCGGGTTCTCGATCCGCAAGGCGGCATCGTAGGCATCCTGGCGCGCGCTCGGCGATGCCGCCATCGCCTTGTCCACGCTCGCGAGCACGTCGATCTTGTCGGGCGAGGCGGTCTCGACCGTGACGAGCGTCTCGAGCGGATCGGTGCTCGCGTTGACGCCGCTCTCGGTCGCACCCGACAGGGTCGGGATCGCGAGCGGCGTCTCGATGCATGCCGCGACGCTGACGCCTTGCAGCTGCCAGAACACCGTGGGATTGCCGCCCAGGCCGAGCGACGGCGGGACGTCGAGCGAGGTGATCCGCTCGATCCTCGTCGCGTCGGCGTACTGCGCGATGATCGCGAACAGCTGATGCGCCATCGCGCCAGTGAGGCCTTGCGCGGCGACGATCGGATGAACCGCGAGCGGTCCGAGGTCGTCGGTGGTCGTGACCTCGCGCGCGGCCGCGATCGCGTTGGCCGCGGTGACGAGCTCCGCGCGGGTCAGCGCGTACGACACGTGCACGGCGCCGTCGGCCGCGGTCGTGACGCCGTTGCCGAACACCAGCGGCTCGAACACCAGCCGCAGCTGGTTGTCGCAGCTCGACGTCTCGGTGATCGGACCGACGTTGCCGAAGCACGGGTCCAGCCTCAGCGCGACGACGCGCAGCTGGTCGTACGGCAGCACCAGCGAATCGAGCGTGCCGGTGAGCTCGGCCGGTAGCAGCGGGCCGTTCGCGCCGGGCGAGCCCGCGCTCGGGTACGCGGCGAAGTCCTGCGCGGTGGTGGCGAGCGGCAACAGCACCGAGATGTCGTTCATCTGGAGCGCGCCGACCGGCGGCACCGGCAGGTCGCTCGGCATGCCGGGCCGACACGCAGCCGGTGCGTCCGGCCCGCCCGCATCGGGCGCATGGTCGGCGGCGTGCGCCGAGCAGCCGGCCACGGCCACGAGCAGCGCGAGGCGCATCGCTCGCGAGGCTATGGCACGTGCAGACCTCGTGGCAAGAGCTTCTTGCCGAGCGGGCTGTTACCGCCTGTTACTGACCTGAAACGCGACCGGTCGCGACCCCGCAGTTCGACCACGCATGGCGATCACGATCCGGGCCGTCGCACCCGCGCTCCTGAGCTGCGTGCTCCTCGCGTGCTCGGGTTCCTCGACCAGCCGTCAACCTGCTCCCGATGCGCCGATGGGCAGCGGGAGCAGCCCGAACGGCATGCTCCGCATCGTGAGCCTCACCTCGACGGCCGCGAAGATCACGTCCGCCGCGTCGGCCGGGCCGTCGGATCCGACCAGCGCAGACCTCGTCGCGATCGTCACCGACTCCGCGGGGCTCGACACGATCGCGGGTGGAACGCTGACCGACGCGTCGCATGCGACGTACGGCGCATTCGGAGCCGGCGCGCAGAAGGGAACCTACACGGCCACCGTCGACTGGGCGACAGCGACCCAGGCCGTGCCGCTCGACTTCGGTGCCGGCGGCACGACCCGCAGCCTCACGGCGACGTTCTTCGACAACGACGGCAACATGGCGACGGCGTCGATCGACCTCGGCTTCTTCTGCAATCCAACGGCGACCTCGGGTGCATGCGGCGGCGTGTGCACGGACTTCACGGCCTCCGCCTCGTGCGGCGGCTGCGGCAACGCGTGCGGCGAGCACGCCGCGTGCCTGGACGAGGCATGCCAGCCGGCGCAGCTCACGGCGTGCGAGAAGCACGATGGCTCGACGACGTGCTCCGACATCTGCGGCGAGCTCGGCCAGAGCTGCGCCGTCGCGTGCACGATCACCGTTCCCGGCCTCCAGCCGTACATCGGCGCGGGCCTCTACGACGAGATCGACACGACCTGCGACTTTCAGAGCGGGCTCAGTTACGGGCTGAACACGTGCGACGCGACGTTCGAAGCCAGCGCCGGCAGCGTGGAGTGCTGCTGCGCGTCGTGATCACCGGAACGCGACCGCGCTCGCCCGCGGCCAGCGCTTGGGCAGCACGACGAGCGGGTTCCGAGCGAGCGCGTCCAGCGTGAGCACCGGGACGAGCATCCCGCGCAGCTCGTAGCGCCGGGGCACCGCGAGCAGGAATGCCTGACCGACCTCCGCCGCGGCGAACGCGCGGTTGAGCTCGTTCACGAGGTGACCGACCGCCACGCGATCCGGCACGCCGGCCGGGATCCGGATCGCGAGCTCGCGCTCGGCGAGGTGCATGCGGAGCTCGTCCTCGACCACGTCGGCATCGATCGCGAACGTTCCGCGCGCCAGCCTGGCGATCGGCGCGATGAAGTCGTCGACCGCCACGCGCGCGGACAACGTGCACCCGGACTCGGAGAGCCGCCAGTACCACTCGTTCGCGACCACGAACCCCGAGCTTGCGAGATCGATCACCACGCCAGACCGATCCAACGCGCGAGCGCCCCGAACGATTCCCGGCACGCTAGGCTGCACGGGTGCCGAGGTTCACCGCCGCACGCTCCGAGCTCGCGGACCCCTACCCGCAGGCGGTGGTGTTCGAACGCGGCGATCGTCACTTCGCGGTCGCGAGCGGCGGCGGTGGCGGTGCGGCGCAGCTGCTTCCGGCCGACCTGCTCGGGCGGATCCTCGACACGGCGTGGCGCAGCGCGGCGGCGGCCTGGAGCGACGAGGATCATCTGCTGGCATTCATCGACGCCGCACACGCGGGAGTGGTCGAGCTGCGGCGCGATCCGGTGTGGCTGGGCACCACGGCCCACCTCGCGGCGGCGTGGTGGGACCCGGCGCGGTCCTGCGTGTGGGCGAGCGGCGTCGGCCGCGCCGAGGTCTACGCCGTGCAGGGCGGCGAGCCGAGCGTCGTGCATCGCGAGACCACCCTGCCGGGTACCGACCTGGTCGTCGCCGCGCTCGGGATGTGCGAGCCGCCCGCGCGCCCGCGGCGCATCGACGTCGCGCCCGGCGACCGCATCGTGCTCGCGAGTCACGCGCAGCTCGCGGGCGAGGCGTTCGTCGCCGTGCTGCGCGAGGTGCACGAGCCATCGGCGCTGTGGCACGTGCTGCGCGAACGCGCGGCCTCGACGCCGCAGTTCGATCGGCGCGCCGTGATCGGCGTGGTCGAGCCCCGATCGCTATAATGGGGCATGCGCGCCAGCATCTGGGTGGGAATCGCGGTCCTCGCGGTCGTTCGTGACGCGGCGGGCGATTCGACGCGGAGCTGCACCCCCGCCGAGCTGAGGACGGCGCGCAAGGAGGCCGGCAAGCTCGCCCACAAGGCCGCGCGCGCGCGGCTCCTGGCGCTGGAGAAGACCTGCTCTCCCGATTCCGGCAACGAGGACAAGCCGGATCAGGAGGCGTACTGGTTCTGGAGCGACCTCGCGCTCGTCACGCTCCAGGATGGCGACCCGGTCGAATGCATGCGCATTCTCGCGGGGCCCACCGACCTGCACGACGCGACCAATCAGGCGATCGCCGGCACCAAGGTCGGCGCGGCGCTCGCCTACAACATGGATCGGTGCGCCAAGGCGCACGAGGCCGCATTCCGCGACTTCACGTCCAGGCCCTGTGCGGGAGCCGGCGACCACCCGACCACCGCGACGCCCGACGGCTGCCTCTCGATCGAGGGCGGCGCCGGATTCGACGAGTTCAAGACGGCGCTCGAACACGACAAGCAGGACGACGCGGCCGGGCTGTGCCCGCACATCGCGTTCAAGCCCAGCGGCAAGGGGGCGAAGCTGCCGCTCCACGTGGCGGAGGGCGGGCTGACGAGCACGTCGAGCTGCTGCGGCTACGACCAGCTGTCGTTCGCCACCAAGGCCGGCAAGCGGCTCGTCCGCGTCCAGTCGGAGAGCCCGTCGCGCGACTGTTTCGGCGGGACCGCGACGACGGCGCTCGACACGATCTACGAGTGGACCGGCACCGAGCTGAAGCTCGTCGAGGACGATTCGATCAGCCTCCACTAGTGTACCTGGCCGGAGCTCAGCGCCGCGGCGGGACGTACGCGAGCGTGCGCTTGGCGTCGGCAAACTCGACGTCGATGTGCTTGGCGAGCGCGGCGACCACCGTGCCCCGGCCGAACTTCGGGTGATCGATCACGTCGCCCACCGCGACCGTGCGGGTCGGCGAGTACGGGATGACGGGTCGCTCGGCGGCGCGCCAGACGATCGGCAGGACGTCACACAGGCCCTCGGCCAGCGCCCGTGCGATCTCGCCGGGGGTCGCGGCCGCGTGGGCGCGCGCGATCGCGACCTCGCGCGGCGTCAGGCGCAGCGTGATCGGACGATCGATGCGTTCGGCCATCGCGGCGTCGGCGCGGGCGAGCGCGTCCCTGGCGCGATCGATCGCGGTGCCGCCGACCCGATCGACGACGGCGACCCGCGCATCCGACAGCGCGCGCTGGCTCGCGTGCAGCGCGTCGATCGGGACCTTCGGCAGCTTGAGCAGCTTCTGGCCGTGATCGTCGAGGTGTACGGCGAGCTTGGCAAACGCGGCCTGGAAGCGCTCCTCGCAGCGCGTGCGCGCCTCGGCGATCACGGCCTCGCGTAGCTTCGTCCCGGCGAGCTCGGCGTCGACGACCCGCGCGATCGCGGCGTCGAGCTCCGCGCGCACGTCGGCACCGAGCGACACCGCCGGGGCAGGATCGTCGACCTCGGCGAGTCCGAGCGCCGCGACCACGCACTCGGCGAGCTGCCGCGGTCGGACGTTGCGGGGCCCGCCCCCGTCGAGGTCGATCGCCTCGATCCCGGCGACCAGCGCCGCGACTCGCGCGTCGTCGTCGGCGAGCGCGAACCGATCGGCCGCGTCGAGCTCGGCCAGCACGCGATCGAGGCCCCGCCGCATGCAGACGTCGAACCACCCGAGGTAGAGCTCGCGCGCGAGCGGAACGAGCTCGCTGCCCGGCTTGCGGCTGTCGATCAGGCGCGTCGCGACGTCGATCAGGGCGAGCACGCTGCGCCGCGGAACCTCGATCGCCATGGCCCGAGCATACGACTTCTACGCGGCGTCACAGCGATCGCATCCACGTGTTGACCACGTAGTCGCCATTCGCGGCGCTCTCGCAGAACGTCATGTCGAGGTTGGTGCCCCCGTTCGCGATCGACAGGACCGCGAACGACATCAACTCCTGGCTTCCGGGCTCCCCGGTGTTGGTGTCGGGCATGTCCTTGCAGGGGCGCGCGTGGCAGGTCAGCGTGCGGAGGTTCTTGATCGCGTCGCGCTGGTACGGCTTGAGCGGCGAGTCGGCCGCGCACGCGCTCGCGAGGTCCTCGATCGTCTGGTACGCGCAGAAACCGCCCACGACGTCGTCGGGACGATGCTGCTTCTGCTGGAAGTCGACCCATTCGGCCATGTTGAACGTCTTCCAGTCGAACAGCAC
This sequence comes from Kofleriaceae bacterium, assembly GCA_035516595.1. Lineage (GTDB taxonomy): Bacteria > Myxococcota_A > Polyangia > Haliangiales > Haliangiaceae > JABFXX01. The sequence goes on from DATJAE010000194.1 coordinate 16,991, forward strand.
CTTGAGCTCGTGACCGCAGTTCTGGGCGAACGCCTGATGCGAGCGCTTCATGTGGCCATCGTCGGCGTTGCCGCCGGTGTCCCACGCGCCCTTGGCGTTGGCGGAGTCCTCCTGGACCTTGCGCCACCACTTCTCCTTGGGCGAGAGCCCGCTCGCGTCGGGAGTCGTGCTCTGCTCGGCGCCGCTCGCGCCGGTGTCTGCCGAGCTCGAGGCCGTGCTCGTGCTCGCGTGCGGCATCATGCTCGCCAGGCCCGTGCAGCCACCCAGCACGATCGAGCAGAACGCGACCTGGAGTCTCCTGTCGTGTGTCCCCATTTCTGTTCAGGTCGACGCGACAAGCCGGGCCACACAAAAATTGTCACGGCCCGGTGCAGAACCTCCGCGCCGGCAGCAACGCCAGCTGGAACACCGCGGGATGCAACGTGTCCTCGCACACCGCGCGCGCGTCCTCGGTGCGGTGCAGCGCGCGGAGGTTGCGCACGAGCGCCATCCGCTCGGGGTAGTCCCAGAACGGCGACGGATCGCGCACCAGCTCGCCGAGCAGCTCGGCCGCGCGCGCGTGATCGCCGGTCATCTCGGCCTCGATCGCGTCCGCGAGCTGGGCGTCGCGGTCGCTGAGCTCGCGGCGCACGATCCACGCGCGATCGCCGACCAGCGGCGCGGTCAGGATCGACATGCGCTGGTAGTTGCGCACGGGATGCTCCCGCGAACGCTCCGCGAGCAGCTCGACCAGCCGCTTGGCCTCGTCGGTCATCCCGCCGCACACCAGCACGTCGCCGAGCAGGCGCAGCAGGTAGTACACGTTGTCGGGGATCTCGCCGGCGGTCTGGCGCGCGAGCGCCTGCTTCCAGATCTCGGCGATCTCGGCGTGCGCGGTGGCGCTGTCCCCGGCCTCGAGCGCGCGCGCGGTGCGATAGATGTGGTGGACGATCGGATCCGCGCCGAGCTCGTCCTCGAGCTGCGGCGTCGGCGTGCGCCCCAGCACCAGCGTCGCCTGCAGCCGCGTGGGCGGCGCGCCGGTGGCCGCCAGCTGCTCGTAGTGCCCGAGCACGAACTCGGCGACGTCGTGATACTCGCTGCCCGTGCTCGCGATCATCAGCGAGTACTGCTTCATCGTCTCGACGTCGCGGTTGGCCATCGCGTACTCGCCGAGGTGCTCGACCGGCAGCTTGAAGGTCATGTCGAGATCGAGCGCGCGGCGAAAGTAGCCGACCCCGATCCGGTGGTGGCCGTCGTGCCAGTGCGCCTCGCCGAGCAGGTACAGCGCGTCGCGCAGCTCGGTCCGCGACAGCGCGGGATTCGCGGCGAGCGGCTCGAGGATCGCGCGCGCACCGCGCAGGTCGTGATGGAGATAGCTGGACAGGCCATCGACCAGCGCGCGCTCGACCGCGCTCGGCGCGGTGGCGCGCGCCTGCGCGACCGCCTCGAACACGCGGCTCTCCGGTGCCAGCACCCACGAGCGGGTCAGCGCGAGCGCGTACCAGCCCGGGAAGAACGTCGGATCCGCCGCCACCGCCTGCTCGAGGAATGGCCACGCCAGCTGGAACCGGGTGTCGCGCAGGTGCTCGTCGCCGATCGCGTAGAGCGAGCGTGCGCGGATCGCGGCGTGCGAGCGGTCGAGCTCGTGACCGGGCGCGATCGCGCCCGCGACCCCGTTGGTGACGTCCTCGAGCAGCCTCGCGAGCTCGCCGGCCGGACGATCGGCCTGGAACGAGACCGTCGTGCCGTCGGGCTCGACGAGCTCGACCCGCGCGTGCACGCGATCACCGCTCGGGTCGAGCGATCCGCGCACGACGTAGCTCGCACCGATCCGCGCCTCGGCGGCGCGCAGGTCTTCCGCGTGGTCGGCGGTCAGCAGATTGCCGGGGCCGACCGCCTTGAACCCGTCGATGTCGGACAGCAGCAGCGCCACGACGTCGCCGATGCCCTCTCGCCAGTCGACGCGATCGCCGGGGGCCAGCGTGGTCGCGAACGGCTCGACCGCGACCGGGCCGCGCGGCAGCGCCGGGGCGGGCGGCTCGCGCGAGCGCCCGAGCGCGGCCCACGATGCCACCGCGCCGACGATCGCGATCGCGCCGGCGATCGCGAGCCAGCGCAGCGGAGCGCGGCGCTCGGCCGTCAGCTCGGCGAGCAGCGGCACCATCGATGGAAACCGCTGGTCGGGGCTGCCGCGCAGGCCGCGCAGGATCGCCGCGCGGACGCGCGCCGGGGCGCCGGGATCTCGCGCCGGCGGCGTGAGCTCGCCGCGCAGCGCGCGCTCCGCGATCTCGGTGTTGGTCTCGCCCGCGAACGGCCGGACTCCGTAGAGCGCCTCGTACAGCGCGGCGCAGAACGCGAACTGATCGGTGCGCGCATCGACCGCGCCGCCGGCGTGCTGCTCGGGCGACATGTACGGCGGGGTTCCCATCACCGATCCGGTGCGCGTCCGCTCCGCGCCGGGCTCGGCGCTCGACGGCTCGCGCGCGGGCTCCGCGCCGTAGACGTTCGCGATACCGAAATCCCCGACGAGCACGCGTCCGTCGTCGCCGACCAGCACGTTGTCGGGCTTGAAGTCGCGATGCACCAACGCCGCGGCGTGGGCGGCGACCAGCCCGCGGCCGGCGAGCACGTACATCGCGACGATCTCCTGCCAGCTCGACGCCGGCGTGCGCGCCAGCCAGCCGCGCAGCGTCCCGCCCGCGACGTACTCCATCACGATGTAGAGGCCGTGCCGGTCGGTGCCGACCTCGTGCACCGTGACCACGTGAGGGTGGCGGAGGCGGGCCATCGCGCGCGCCTCGCGCGCCATCCGGGCGTGCGCCTGCTCGACGTCGACGCCGACCCGATCGCGCAGCACCTTCACCGCGACCCGACGGTCGAGCGTCGGATCGTAGGCGACGTACACCCGCCCCATGCCGCCGGCGCCGAGCTCGTCCTCGATGACGAACCGATCCACCATCATCGGCATCTCGCCGTCGCCGTCGTCGCCGGCGCCGTGCAGGCGCACGGTCGGTGCGGCGCCCAGACCATCCGCCCCATCGTCGGTCACGCAGCTTCCAGTGTAGTGGATCAGCCGCCTGCCTTGGCAAAGCCGCGCGCTTCCAGGAAGTCTTCGAGGTAGCGCACGGTCAGCTCGACCTCGCGCGTCGTGAGGTCGAGCCGGCTCGCGATCTCGGGGTAGGTCAGCCCCTCGAGCACCGACGCGAGGACCGTCAGGTAGCGATCCGTGCGCGTGACCAGCCGCCGCACGTGCGTCCGATCGATCTTCCACGCCAGCGCCAGCCGGGCGATCGCGTCGTCGCGGCCGTGCGCGCGCGCCGCCTCGGCCGCCCGCGCCACGGCCTCCCGCACGAACGCGAGGACCTGCGCTCGCTTCTCGGCGAGCGTGTCGGGCTGCGCCGCCGCGCGCGAGCTCAGCGTCGCGAGCGAGATCCAGCGATCGCCGCGCCGCGCATTGCCGCGCTCGTACTCCGGGCTGCCGCGCATGTAATCGATCGCGGATCGCTTCACGAACACGCGCAGCCACGCGCGCAGCTCGGGCCTGGGCGTCACCGCGCACAGCTTGTGGATCGCCTCGAACTCGCGCCGGTGCAGCCGGGCGAGCACGCTGGTCACGATGTCGTGCCGACTGTCCTCGCGATCGCGCAGCCTGCCGATCGGCTGGTTCCGCGCCATCTCGATCAGCACCGGGTGAAGCCCGGCGGCCAGCGCCGGCCACGCGTCGGCGCCGCGGCTCGCCACCGCTCGAAATAACGGCCACAGCGGATCGTCCTCCACCCGTGCGATTGTGCCGAACAATCCGCTCGGGCTGCACGCGACGCGGGTTTCGAAAGTCAGGCGAAGCCGCCGTCGCGGCGGGCGGCCAGCCTCGCCCGAGCCGACCCCGATGGAACGCCTTCGAAACCTGGCGATCGCTAGATGGCTCCGGAGACGGCTCGTGCAGGTAGGACTACCGGAACGCCGCGTCGGTGGCAGCGAGCGCGTCCTCGAACGCTTGGTTGCTCTGGCAGCGCTCGAAGGTCTGTGCGAGCTCGCGCACGTGGTTCAGCTCGAGCCGCTTGGCGATCGCGGCCTGGTCGACGCCATGCGCACGCCGCCAGGCAGCGAGCGCGTCGAGCTCGTCCTTGTTCGCGTCCAGGAACGAGCGCAGGTTCGCGGCGAGCTCGTCGCAGTCGGTCTCCCTGAACACGTCGAGCTGCCGCCCGATCAACGCCGCGAACCGGGTCGTGTAGTCGTCGCGCGACGCCACCGCGTGCGCGGGCGTCGGCACCGCAGCGGTCGCCGGGCCCCGTTCGCCGAGATCATCGACGGTCACGAGCTCGGGAAGCACGGGGACGAGCCCGCCATTCGAGAACGTCCACGGATCACGACGGCCGAGCACGCGCTGGATCTCGCCGGCCGTGCGTTGTTCGAGATGAACGTCCCAGAGCTTGAACGTTCCGTCCTCACTTGTCGTCACGACGCGGGTCCCGTCCGGGGTGAAGCGGGCGGCGAGGACGTCACCGGAGTGACCCTCGAGCGAGGCCAGCAGCTTGCCGGTCCGAACGTCCCAGATCTTGGCGGTACGATCGTTGCTCGCGGTCACGACACGTGCGCCGTCGGCGCTGAACACGGCGTCGTTGACCGCGTCCGAGTGACCGTCCAGCGATGCGATCACCTTTCCCGTTCGCGCGTCCCACAGCCTCGCCGACCGATCGGCGCTCGCGGTAACGACCCGGCCGCCGTCGGGGCTGAACGAGGCGGACGCGACAACGTCCGTGTGGCCCTGAAGCGTGGTGAGGAGCTTGCCTGTCCGTGTGTCCCAGATCCTCGCCGTGTTATCGACACTCGTGAGCACGCGCTCGCCGTCGCGGCTGAATTCGGCCGAGGTGAACTCGCCGAGATCGCCGTCGATCTCCGCGATCGGCGTGCCGCTGTCGGCACGCCAGATCCGTGCCTTGCCATCCTCGGTCGACGTGATCAGCAGGCGGCTGTCCGGGCTGAACCGGGCCAGGTCGGTCGTCGCGGTATCGTCCGCCCAGACATCGGCGGAGCCGCCGAGCTTCGCGATGACCTCACCGCTCGCTGCACTCCATAGCCACGCGTGGTGGTTGGCTCCGACCGTGACGACCCGCGTGCCATCCGGGCTCGGCTCGGCACGACGAACCTCGAATGGATGGTCGAGCGAGCGCAGCAGCTTGCCCGTGCTCGCATCCCAGACCTTGGCCGTGAAGTCAGCGCTCGCGGTGACGACGCGCGTGCCGGCCGCGCCGAAGGTGGCCGACGGGATCTCCTGGCGGTGGCCCTCGAGCGAGACGAGCAGCCTGCCGGTCGCGATGTCCCAGACCTTTGCGACATGATCGCCCACGGCGGTCGTCACCAGCTTCGTACCGTCGGGAGAGAGGTCGCCCGCGATCGGGCTGCCCGCGCCGGCATCGACGGACAGGATCTGCTTGCGCGGCGTGGCATCCCACAGCTTGGCCGTGCCGTCCAGGCTCGTGGTGAGCACCCGAGCGCCGTCGGGGCTGAACGTCGCAGACTGCACCTGATCGCGATGCCCCTCGAACGAGGCAAGCAGTCGTCCCGTCCGAGCCTCCCACAGCTTGGCCGTGTGATCGTAGCTTGCCGTGACGACGCGCGAGCCATCGGGGCTGAACAGCGCGGAATGGACCTCGGCGGTGTGACCGACGAGCGAGCTCACCAGCTTGCCCGTCCCGGCATCCCAGACCTTGGCGGTGCGATCCTCAGACGCGGTGACGACGCGAGCACCGTCGGCGCTGTACGAGGCCCAACCGACGGGGCCGTCGTGGCCCTCGAGCGAGAACAGCAGCTTGCCGGACCGCGCGTCCCACAGCCTGGCCGTACCGTCAGCGCTCGCGGTCGCGATCTGGGAACCGTCCGGGCTGAACGCGGCGGACAGCACATCGTCGCGATGCCCCTCGAGCGTCAGCACGACCTCGAGGGTGTTCGTGTCCCACACCTTGGCGGTGTCATCGTCGCCAGTCGTGACCAGGCGCAGTCCGTCCGGGCTGAACGCCGCCGCGCTCACCCGATGACCGGCGAGATCCCCGAGCCGCTTCGCCGTCCGGGCGTCCCACAGCCGCGCGGTACCCCGCCAGCCGAAGGTGACCAGCCGCGCGCTATCGGGACTGAACACCGCCGACTCGAGAGTGCCGGGATGATCGAGCCGAGCGACGAGCGCGCCGGTTCGAGCGTCCCACAGGCCTGCCGTGTTATGGCCCACCGTCACGATCCGCGAGCCATCCCTGCTGAACGATGCCGACCGGCAATGCTCGCGGATCGAGCCGTCGCCGGACAGCGTCGCCACGACGATCCCGGTCGCGGCATCCCAGACCTTGGCCGGTGTCGTGGCGGTCACGATCCGCGTGCCGTCATGGCTGAACGCCGCCGAGTTGATGAGCTCTCCAGTGTGGTCATCGAGCGACATCTGCTCCGCCTCGACGGTCCTCATCGCGTCGGCGAGCAACGAGCGCAGCCCGGCGCCGGGATCGGGACTCTGGTTGTAGGCCTGGCTCAGATAGACGGCGGCACGCGCCGGCCGTCCGCCGAGCAGCTCCTGTCGGCCCTGCTCGGTCATCATGTCGGCCAGCTCGCGGGTCGCGACGGCGGCGGCCTCGTCGGCCTGTCGGCGAGCCCGCATGATCCGCCGGACGCTCACGATCCCGACGACGCTGACGACCACGGCCGCCGCGAGCCCCACCGCGACGATGCCACGGTGTCGCTTGATCCACCGCCGCACCAGCTCCCGCGTCCCGTAGGTGTGCGACGCGACGAGCTGGCCTGTCTGGTAGCGCCGCAGATCTTCGGCAAGGCCGTGCGCGTTCGCGTAGCGGTCGGATGGCGCGAGCGCCATCGCCTTGGTCACGATCGCTGCGAGATCGCGCGGCACGTCGGGGACGCGCTCCGTCAGCGGGCGCACCGCACCCGTGATCACGCGCTGGACCATGTCCTCGAGCGTCGTGCCTTCGTGAGGAATCGCGCCCGAGATGACGTGGTACAGGATCGCGCCCAGAGCGTAGACATCGGCGCGTTCGTCGACCGGCTCGCCG
>DATJAE010000195.1:0-32780 GCA_035516595.1 Kofleriaceae bacterium
GATGGCGCGCGACACCACGTTCGCGGTCGCGACCGCGTACGGCGCGGCGTTCCAGGCCGCGTCGCAGGGCAAGTACGCCAGCTACGCGCGCGAGGCCGCGGCGGCGCGCGCCGCCAACCGCGACCTCCAGGTCGAGGCGCCGATGCCCTACGAGCAGTACATCGAGATCATGTACGAGCAGGCCTACGCGTCCAAGCTGGGCAAGGATCCGGCGCAGGCGCTCGCGTCGTGCGGCCTGACCATCGTGGACTGGACCGACCTCGGCACGTTCATGGGCTACTTCTTCCACCGCAGCGCGGTCCGCGAGTGGTCGAAGTACGAGGCGATCCACAAGCGGGTCGAGGCGAAGATGGCCGCGAAGTACCCCGGCGTCCGGGCCGACCTGGATATCTCGTTCTGACCTCGGCGTGGTAGTGTCTCGCACGAGCGGGGATGTCCGACGACACGCTGCCGAGCCACAAGATCGACCCGCTGGAGGCGAAGGTCGTCCACTTTCGCCAACAGCCGGAGGCGAGGGACTTCGCCCAGCTTCGCCAGGAGCTGCGCGACGCCGGGCGCGGCGAATTGCTCGCCGACGTGTGCGCGACGTGGGCTCAGCACGAGCGCGATCCGGTGCGGGCGGCCGACGCGTGGTCGGAGGCCGGCGAGTCGATGGTCGTGCTCGGCGAGACCGCGACCGCGGTCGAGTACCTGCGCACCGCGCTCGAGCTCGATCCGACCAACGACCGCGCGGCCGATCGGCTCCTCGAGATCGTCGAGCCCAACGATCCGGCCGCCGCGGTCGAGATCCTCGAGAGCGAGCTCACCGAGCTGACCCGGCGCGACGGCAATCGTCGCAAGCCGGAGATCGCCGCGCGGCGCGCCGCGCACCACCGCCGCGCCGCCGTGCTGTGGAACGATCACCTCGGCCGGGTCGATCGCGCGCTGTGGCACTGGCAGCAGGCGTGGAAGCTCGAGCCGCAGCGCACCGAGGCGCTCGAGGCCGCGCGCGAGCTCTACCGCTCGCTCGGCGACGACGGGATGGTCGGCAAGCTCTACCAGGCCGAGCTCGAGGTGCTCGGCCAGCACGGCGCGCCCGCCAGGAAGGCGCAGATCCGGCTCGAGCTCGGCCGGCTCGCGCTGCGCAAGGGCGATCTCGAGGGCGCGGCGAACCACCTCGAGGAGGCGTCGCGGCTCTCGCCGAACTCGCTCGAGATCGCCGAGGCGCTCGCCGAGGTCTACGCGAGCCCGGGCTTCCGCGAGGGTCAAACGCGCCACAAGGCCGGCGAGCTGTTCGTCGAGATCGGCCGGCGCCAGCTGTCCGAGCGCGGCGATCAGACCGGCATCAACTACTTCCGGCGCGCGGTCGGGGTCGATCCCAACGCCAAGGGCAGCGCGCAGGCGCTCGAGCAGGCGCTCAGCGAGTCGTCGCAGTGGGACGAGCTCGATCGCATCCTGCGCCATCGCAGCGCGGTCGTGCAGGATCCGGCCGAGCGCACCGAGGTGCTGCGCCGGCGCGCCGCGCTGTATCGCAACCAGCTGCCCGATCGCGAGGGCCTGGTCGAGGTGCTCTCCGAGCTCGTCGCCTACGAGCCGCCCGGCTCCAAGGCGGTGCGCGAGCTCAAGGAGCTGCTGCGCGACGACGAGGAATGGGAGAAGCTGTCGCGCCTGATGGAGGCCGAGATCTCGGCGCTCGGCCAGGATCCGGAGATCGACGGCGACTCGCTGGTGCTCGAGATCCTCGAGCTCGCGACGATCGCGCGCGAGCACATGGGCGATCGCGACCGCGCCGCGGAGCTGCTCCACCAGGCGCTGCAGGTGTCGCCGACCCACGAGGAGGCGCTCGCCCGCTACGTCGATCACTTCCGCGAGCGCCGCGACTGGCGCGGGCTGATCGATCTCTACGAGTTCGCGCTCGACAACGCGCGCGAGGCGGGCGCGCCGCCCGAGGACATCGTGCACCGGCTCGAGGAGATCGCGCAGCTCGCCGAGCTGCGGCTCGGCGACATCCCGCGCGCGATCGAGGCGTGGCAGCGGATCAGCGAGCACGAGCCGCAGTCGCCGAAGGTCGCCGAGGCGCTGCGCCGGCTGACCGCGCGCGCCAAGATGTGGGAGCAGCTGGTGACCAGCCTCGAGCACGAGGTGTCGAGCGCGGGCGACCCGGTCACCCGCATGCACTCGCTCAAGAAGATGGCGCAGACCTATCGCGAGCGCCAGCTCGAGCCGCGCCGCGCGATCGAGCTCTACGAGCAGGTGCTCGCCGAGAATCCCGACGACGATGCCACGCTCAAGGCGCTCGCCGAGCTCTACGAGAAGGAGGGCGACGACGCCGGGCTCGCCCACACGCTGCGCCGCCAGCTCGATCTCGATCTGCAGAAGCTGCACGTGCAGATGGCGCGCACCGGCAAGCACAGCGACGCGCCGAAGGAGTGGCCGGTCGCCAAGCGCAGCGAGCGGCTCACCGTGCTGCGCCGGCTCGCGCTGATCTACGAGACCCGGCTGGCCGACGTCGACGGCGTGGTCTACGCGTGCAGCGCGGTGCTCGAGCTGCTGTCGGGCGATCGCGACGCGCTCGAGCGCATGGAGCGCGTGCTCGAGAAGGCCAACGACCCACGGCTCGAACAGACGCTCGAGTATCACGCGGCGGCGTCGGGCAATCCGGCCGAGCGCGCCCGCCTGCTCAAGCGGCTCGCCAAGCTCGCGACCGAGCGCGAGGACGACGTCGCCGCGCTCGAGCGCTGGGAGCAGACGCTGCGCGCGTCGCCGTCGGATCCCGACGCGCTCGAGGCGCTGGCCGGCCTGTACGAGCGCTCCGAACGCTGGACCGAGCTCGCGCAGATCCTCGAGCGGATCGACGGCGGCCGGCCGCTGCCCCAGCCCGGCACGCCCGACGCCGCGGTGCGCGGCGCCCAGCTCGAGCGCTACGCGATCGTGGTCGACCACAAGCTCGAGGATCCGGCGCGCGCGATCAAGGCGTGGCACCGCGTGCTCGAGCTGTCGCCCAAGAGCCGCAGCGCGCTCGACGCGCTCGCCCGGCTGTACCGCGCCGGCTCGAAGTGGCGCGAGCTCGCCGACGTGCTCGGCCGCCAGATCAACCTGTTCCACGCCGACCCCGAGCGCGCCGCCGCGATCGCGATGGAGCGCGCGGAGCTGCTCGAGGAGCGGCTCGGCGCGCCGGGCGAGGCGATCAAGGCGCTCGAGCACCTGCTGCGCGAGATCAACCCGAACCACCTCGACGCCCACACCGCGCTGCGCCGGCTGCACGAGGCGCGCGGCGACTTCGACGCCGCGGTGCGCGTCGCCGAGCGCGAGATGTATCTGTCGCCCGAGCCGGTGCGCAAGGTGTCGCGCGGGCTCGAGATCGGCTTCATCTGCCGCGATCGCCTCAACAACCCGACCCGCGCGCTCCAGGCGTTCCGCCGCGTGCTCGAGCTCGATCCCGATCAGGACGAGGCGCTCGCCGCCGCCGCGGATCTGCTCGCCAAGCTCGGGCGCTGGAAGGAGCACGTCGCGTTCCTCGAGCGCATGCTGCAGCGCGTGCCCGGGCGCGACGTGTCGGACTCGCTCGAGCACGCCGAGCAGCGCCGCGGGCTGGTGCAGCGGATCGCCGCGGCCACCGCCGACAAGCTCGGTGATCCGCGCGGCGCGTTCCGCTGGTGGCGGCGCGCGCACGACGAGGCGCCCGACGAGCAGACCCTGGCCGACGTCCGCCGCGCCGGCGAGGCCTATGGCCTGTGGCGCGAGCTATCCGAGGTGCTGGCCGACGAGCGCAAGCGCCTGCTCGCCGCCGGCGACGGCGTGGCGGCCGAGCCCGAGCGCTACGTCGCGCTGTCGCGCGAGCTCGCGCAGCTGTGCGAGCGCCGGCTCGGCGAGAAGCCGCGCGCGGTGGGCGTGCTCGCCGAGGCGATCGCCGCCACGCCGCGCGACCTCGCGCTGCTCGGCGAGCTCGAGCGGCTCGCGTCCGAGCTCGACCAGCGCCCGATCTGGAAGCAGCTGATCGACGCGTGCAACATCGCGCTCGGCGCCGCGCCGCCGGCCGAGCGAGTCGATCTGTTCCTGCGCACCGCGAAGATCCTCGACGAGCGGCTCGGCGATCCCAAGGCCGCGGTCGCCGACGTGCTCGCCGCGTTCTCGTGGGGGCCGGATCGCGACGACACCCGGCGCGCGCTCGACGCGCTCGCGCCCAAGGCGCGCGCCTGGAACGACGTGATCGCCGCCGACGCCGCGCTGATCGAGCGCGCCGCGAGCACCGAACGCCGGGTCGAGCTGCTCCGCCGCAAGGCGCAGACCATCGAGGATCAGCTGAAGGACGCGCCGCGCGCGTTCCGCACCCACCTGGTCGCGCTGCTGCTCGCGCCCGACGACGCCGAGACCGTGTCGCACCTGTGGCGGCTCGCCCGCGTGATCGGCAAGTACCGCGACGCCGATCGCACGCCGCGGCCCGAGCCGCCGCCGGCGACCGTCCAGAGCGAGGCCGCGATCGCCGAGGCCACCGCGATCGCCAACCGCGCCGCGCCGGTCAAGCCGCACGTGCCGCGCCGGCCGAACACCGAGCCGCTCGCCGATGCCGAGCTGTCGGCGCAGGTGCTCGCGGTCGGCGACTCGACGATGCCGATCGATCTCAGCGAGGTCGAGGCCGCGCCGAGCGCCAACCCGTTCGGCCCCGAGAACGCGACGATGACGCTGTCGCCGACCGACATCGCGACGCTCGCGGTGCCGCCCCGCCCGCCGCCCGGCCGGCCCGGCCTGCCCGGCGTCGCCGGCAAGCTGCCGCCGCCGCCGCCCCGCCCGCCGCAGATCACCGCCGGGATGCGGGCGCGCCGGACCAGCGCGCCACCGCCGACGCCCGGCGCGCGCAAGCCGCAGGCGCCGGTGCGCCGGCCACCGCTGCCGACGCTCTCGAACCGCGCGTTCGACACGCCGTGGGAGGAGCTCGCGGTCGCGTACGAGGGCCTGCCCGCGCCCGACGCCGCGACCCGCCTGCGCTGGCTGTACCGCGCCGCCGAGGTGTGGGAGACCGGCGCCAAGGACATCGCCCGCGCGTTCGACGCGCTCGCCCGCGCGTTCGCGCAGGCCCGGCGCGCGCCGCAGGGCGACGCCGAGGTGCGCGGCCGGCTGCATCGCATCGCCGGCGAGCACAAGGCGTGGGACCGGCTCGCCGATCTGTACGAGGGCATGGCCGAGCAGGCCGACACCGCGAGCGGCGCGGCGGATCTGCTGATGGAGGTCGCGAACATCCGCAACGAGCAGAAGCGGCCGCGCGACGCCGAGGCCCAGCTGCGCCGCATCCTCGGCATGATGCCGAACGACGCGGTGTCGCGCGCGCGGCTCGAGGAGCTGTACCGCAACGAGGGCCGCTGGGTCGAGCTCGCGGCGTCGCTCGAGGAGCGCACCGATCCGCGGCTCGGCACCGCGGCGCCCGAGGCCGAGCGGCCGCAGCTGCTGCGCGACCTCGCCGCGATCTACACCGACAAGCTGCATCGCCCGCACGACGCGATCGACGCGTTCGAGAAGCTGCGCGTGCTCGCGCCGACCGACATCGCGATCCTCCAGCAGCAGGCCGACCTGTACGGCGCGGTCGGGCGGTGGAGCAAGACGATCGAGACCCTGCTGCGCGCGACCGAGATCGCCGAGGGCAGCGACGAAGCGCGCCACGCCCATCACCAGATCGCGCGGATCTACGAGAAGGAGCTCGAGCTTCCCGAGCGCGCGATCGAGAACTACGTCCAGGTGGTCGCGACCTGGCCGGACGACGAGGAGGCGTGGGCGTCGCTCGATCGGCTGTACCTGGCGCAGGCGCGCTGGGCCGAGCTCGCCGACGTGCTGCGCCGGCGTGCCGCGCTCGCGCGCGATCCGGCCGAGCGCGCCCAGCTGCTGTCGCGGCGCGCCCAGGTGCTGCTCGACTGGCTCGACACGCCCGAGGAGGCCGCGGCCACGCTGCGCCACGCGCGCACGATCGCGCCCGACGATCCGCAGCTCGCCGATCTCCAGGTCACCGCGCTGGTCAAGGCCGGCCGCGATCGCGAGGCCGCCGCGATCCTCGAGAGCCGGATCGCGGCGATCGGCGACGGCTCGTACCGCAGCAAGGGCGACCTCGCCGCGCTCTACATCCGGCTCGCGCAGCTGCGCGCCGAGCGGCTCGACGATCGCGACGGCGCGCGCGCCGCGATCGACCAGGCGCTCGCGCTCGTGCCCGAGCATCCGACCGCGCTCGGCGTGCTCGCCCAGCTCGCGTCACCCGACGAGGATCCGCGCGCGTTCGCCGACGCCAAGCTGCGCGCCGCCGAGGGCGCCAAGGACGAGGACCTCAAGATCGCGGCGCTGATGGAGGCCGGCGAGGTGCTGCAGTCGCGGGTCGGAGACCTCGCCGGCGCGCAGGCGCAGTACGAGCGCGTGCTCGCGCTCCGGCCGTATCACGCGGACGCGACGTGGGCGCTTGCCGGGCTGTCGGAGAAGGGCGGCGACCCCGACGCCGCGGCGCGCGTGCTCGAGCACAAGCTCGAGGACGAGGCGCTGACCCCGCCGGAGAAGGCGCGGCTGCTCACCCAGCTCGCGGCGCTGTCGCGCTCGGCCGGGGTCGAGCCCGCGGCAGAGCGCCGGCTGCTCGAGGCGCTCGGCACCGTGCCCGATCACCTGCCCGCGATCATCGCGCTCGCCGACCTCTACGCCGACAGCGAGCGCTGGACCGAGCTCGAGGCGTTCCTGCGCGAGGTCCTCGAGGCGACCACGCTCACCGCCGCGCCCGCCGCGCTGATCGCCGACCTGCACCGCCGGATGGCGAACGCGCACGAAAAGCTCGGCCGTGACGAGGAGGCGTACCAGACCCTGGTCGCCGCCGATCGGCTGCACCGCGGGCATCTGCTGATCAAGCTCGCGCTCGGCGAGAACCGCTACAAGGCGCGGCGCTGGCGCGAGGCCGCGCTCCATCTGTCGCCGCTCGCCGGGCACGAGGACGCCGCGCGCTACCCGAGCGAGGTCGCGCAGGGCCTGTACCACGCGGCGCTCGCCGAGATCCGCTCGCTGCGCCCCGAGAAGGCGCCGCCGCTGTACGCGCGCGCGCTCGAGCTCAAGCCGAACTACGCGCCCGCGCTCCAGGCGCTCGCCGAGATCGCGATGGAGCAAGGCGATCACAAGCGCGCCGCCGATCTGCTCACCCGCCAGGCCACCGCGACCGAGGACCCGGCCGAGCGGCTGCGCCTGTTCGAGGCGCTCGGAGACATGGCCCAGATGATGCTCGGCGACGAGGAGCGCGCGCTGACCTGCTACGCCGCCGCGGTCGCGTCCGCGCAGCCGCTCGAGGCCAAGCACGTCCCGCTGCTCGAGAAGCTGCTCGAGCGCCAGGACCACGCCGGCGATCTCGCGGGCTCGGCGCGCACCTCCGAGCTGATGGCCGCGTTCGGCGCGACCCCGGGCGACCGAGCGGCGCACCACTCGCGCGCCGCCGGCGACTACCTCGCGGCCGGCGACAAGGTGCGCGCGCGCGCCGCCGCCGAGCGCGCGGTCGAGAACGATCCGTACGACGTCGACGCGGTCGACCTCGCGTCGCAGCTCGCGATCGAGCAGGCCGACGTCGAGGCCGCCGCGACCATGCTGACCCGCCTGCTCACCGCGAAGGACGATCGGCTATCCGGCGCCAACGCCGCGCACCGCGCGCTGCTGTCGTACCGGCTCGGCCACGCGCGCGCACAGCGCGGCGACACCCGCCAGGCGATCCCCGCGCTCGAGGACGCGATCGCGATCGCGCCCGACTCCGACGGCGCGACCGCGGCCCGCCGCGAGCTGGTCGAGCTCGCGCGCGGCGACGGCGATCCGGCGCGCCGCGCCGAGCTCGCGCAGCACCTCGCCGCGCTCGCCCACGCCACCGGCGAGCTCGCCGACCTCGTCGCGTGGGGCGACGAGCTGCGCCGCGCCAACAAGGTCGACGCCGCGCAGGCCGTGCTCGAGCTCGCGGTCGCGTGCGGCCACGCGCCCGACGTCCACCAGCTGTCGTTCCTGCAGATCCAGAAGCCATACGCGATGCGCGACGACGAGCCGTACCGCGCCGCGCTCGACGGCGAGGATCGCGCGCTGGTCACCGACGCGGCCGAGCCGCTCGCGCCGATCGCCGCCACGCTCGCCGAGGCGGCGGCGCTGATGTGGCCCGATCTCGACGAGGCGATCGCGCGGATCGGATGCGCCGGCGCGCGCCGCGTGCCGGCGACCTCGCACGCCACCGCCGCCGCGATGTTCCCGCGGCTCACCACGCTGCTCGGCACCGGCGCGGTCATGCTCTACCAGCACGACGCGTCGCCCGACGTCACGGTGGTCGCCGCCGCGACCCCGGTGATCGTGCTCGGGCCGCGGCTGGCCGGCGAGAGCGCGCAGCTGCCGCCCGGCGCGGTGCGCGCGATCCTCGCGCGCGCGGTCGAGCTCACCCACCCCGAGCACCTCGCGTTCGTCGGCCTGCCCGTGCGCGAGGCGACCTCGCTGCTCACCTCGGTGGTGCGGCTGTTCGGCCCGCCCGCGCTGCGCGACGTGGTCTCGGCGCTGCTGCCCGACGAGGACGTCCAGCGCGCGCACGACGACATGGTCAAGGGCGCGCTGCCGGTCAAGCTGCGCACCCGGCTCGAGCAGCTGCTCGCCGGCCTGCCCGCCGCGGCGCGCGACAACGCGCGCTACCTCGCGAGCTGCCAGCGCAGCGCCGACCGCGCCGCGCTGCTCGCGGGCGGCGATCCGGCCGCGATCGTCGCGGCCGCCGACGCGCGCGGCGACGACGCGCGCCACCTGATCCGTGCGATCTCGCACCCGCGCTGGCTCGCGCTGCGCACCAAGCTCGGCCTCGGCATGCGCTAGCAGGTGCTGTGGACCAGCGCGACGACGCGCTCGGCCGGGATCCGCCGGTTGTACTCGGCGACCGCCTCCCCGCTCGGCAAGACGAGCACGGTCGCCGCGCGCGCGCACGCGAAGTCGATCGTGGCCTGCGGCACCTGGAGCACGAGCTCGACGCCGCGCGTGAGGATCACGACGTCGGGTGCGGTCGCGAGCAGGTCCTCGAGATCGGCGATCTGGATGCCGGGATCGTGGCGCGTTCCGGTGCGCCGCCAGTCCCACTCCTCGACGCCGCCGGGGTAGAGCCGCGCGTCCTTGAACGTGCGGCCCGCGGCGTCGACGATCTCGCCCCAGCGAAAGCTCGCGATCCTCGGGTTCTCGGGCTTGGTCATTGCAGGCTCCGCGGGTGGAGGATCGCACAGGATGCGCGGCGCCTGCGCGAGAAGCGCCCGCGCTGGTTCGGTCAGCTGGAGCTGCGCATCGCGCCGCACCAGCATCCCGTCGGCGACCAGCCGCTCGGCGAGGCGCGCGACCAGCGGCGCGAGCAGCGGGTGGGCGAGCCGCGGGCATAGCGCCTGCGCGGCGTCGAGCGCGAACGGTTGGGCGCAGCGCGCGGCGGCGCGCAGCAGCTCGGCCTCGAGGTCGTACGACACCAGGGCCTGGCCGGTAGCAAGCCGCGCGCCCATCGCGCGTTCGCGGACTTCGCCCCCGCGCCGCGCCAGCCTGGCAGCGCGCCGCAGCGGCGGCGTGTCGCGCCGGCTAACGCACCGGCAGGAGCTGGCGCAGGTGCCAGGCCTGGATGGTGAGCCGGCGCTGCGCCTCGCGACTGGCCCGGTAGATCCGCGCCGCGTCGATCCCCGCGATCAGGATCGTGATGAGGCTCGCCGCGATCAGCAGCACCAGGGTCTGCGAGCCGCCGACCTCGAGCGCGCCGGCGTGGCTGATCAGCTCGCCGGGGGCGAGCTCCCACGTCCGTGCGAGCGCACCGGTGAGCTCGAGCACCACCGGCAGCACGAACGCGAACACCATCGTGCCGATCAGCAGGGCCGGCCGCGCGATGAACTGCGGATAGGCCATCACCGACATCAGGATCACGCAGGTCAGCGCCGGCACGAACGTGAATGGCCCGGCCATGCGCGTGATCATGCCGATGAGCAGGACGTTGCCGGCGACGTAGACCATCATCTCGGCGAGCGTGCGCTCCGGCCGGCGGCCGATCCGGTGCGCCGCCGCGGCCATGCCGCACGCCAGCGCGAACACCAGCAGCACGACGTCCCACTTGCGGATGCCGTTCCAGATCGCGATCGGCAAGAACCCGGCGATCGCCATGTACGCGAGCACCGCGGTGCGCGCGTGGCGGCGCACCGTATCGGCATCCGCCTGGCGCAGCGCCTCGTGCAGCTCGGGCGGCGGTTCGGCCGGTGGCTCGAGCATCAGCGCGGTGACCAGCTCCGCCGCGCCCGCGGCCTCGGGATCGAGCGCGAGCGCGCGGCCGGCGGCGCGCATCGCATCGCCGCGCCGGCCGTCGTGGATCGCGGCCTGCGCCGCCCACACCAGATCGAACGCCATCGTGCGGCGCCGCGCGACGTCGCGGTCGCCGTCGAGGTAGGCCTGCACGCGCTCGGCGACCCGCCGAGCGCTCGGGCGCTCGCCCGGATCCATCGCGAGCATCGCGACGCACAGCGCGTCGAGCTCGGGCGGCACGGCGCGATCGGGCCGGCGCTTGCCGGGCGAGGTGATCGCGCGCCCCGCCGCGGTGCTCGCGAGCGCGTGCGGCCCGCGCGGATGGAGCGGCTCGCCCGCGAGCAGCTCGAACAGGATCGAGCCGAGCGCGTAGACGTCGGCCGGCCGGCCGGCCTCCGCCGCGTGCTCGAGCTGCTCCGGCGACATGTAGCCGGGCGTGCCGAGCAGCTCGCCCTCCTTGACCTCGATCGACTCGATGTCGTCGCTCACCATCTCGGCGACCGCCTCGCCGACCACGCGCGCGAGCCCCCAGTCGAGCACGAACACGTCGCCGAAGTCGCCGATCATGATGTTCGACGGCTTGAGATCGCGGTGCACGATGCCGCGCGAGTGCGCGAACTCGATCGCGAGGCAGACGTCGGCGAACGCGCGCAGCAAGCGCTCGCGGCCCGGCTCGGGCGCGGCGAGCAGCTCGCCGAGCGTGATCCCGGTCAGCCACTTCATCGTGAAGTACGGCCGGCCCTGCGGGTCCCGGCCGACCTCGTGGACCGGCGGCACCGCCGGATGATCGAGCCGCGCCTGGATCCGCGCCTCGCGCATGAAGCGCGCGACCTCGTCGGCGGTGGGGTGCGCGCGCTGCAGCCGCTTGATCGCGACCGCGCGGCCGATCCGCAGATCGTGCGCCGCCACGATCTCGCCGATCCCACCGCGACCGAGCACCGCACCGAACGTGTAGCCTTCGAGGATCGTCGTCGGCTCGTCGACCACCTCGATCGCGCCGCGGATCTCGGTGTCGGGGTCGAGCGTCGGAGGATCCTCGCCATCCTCGGGCTTCATGCCGACCATCGTACGGTGTATGGTGCCCGCGATGTACCTGGGTATCGTCAAGGGCACCGTGGTGGCCGATCGCAAGGCGAGCGGCCTGGAGGGCAAGAAGATCCTGCTCGTCCAGCCGGTCGACGAGCACCAGCAGCCGGTCGGCGACCTGCAGGCGGCGATCGACACGGTCCAGGCCGGCGACGGCGACCTGGTCTACCTGGTCGGCTCGCGCGAGGCCGCGCTCGCGCTCGATCCGTGGTTCGTGCCGGTCGATGCCGCGATCGTCGGCATCGTCGACGCGGTGGGGCCGTGAAGCATTGCCGCGTGGTCGCGCCGCTGTGGGCGGCCGCCAAGCACCCCGCGTTCGCCGGGCGGCCGCTGTTCGTCGTGCAGCCGCTCGACGAGCACGGCAAGGACGCCGGGCACAGCTACGTCGCGATCGATCACGCGCAGGCGGGGATCGGCGACCGCGTGCTGGTGCTCACCGAGGGCAACGGCGTGCGCCAGATCCTCGCGATGGGCGAGATCGTGCCGATCCGGTCGATCATCGTGGGCATCGTCGATCACGTGGAGACCGCGTGACCGGCAAGACGCTGCGCCACGCGGTCGCCGAGACCGCGCGGCAGCTCCACGCGGCCGGCTGGTGCGCGAACCACGACGGCAACGTCACCGCGCGCGACGGCAGCCGGCTGGTCGCCACGCCGACCGCGACCTCGAAGCGCCTGGTCGACGAGCCGACGCTGATCGAGCTCGACGCCAAGGGCCAGGTGATCGGCGCCGGGCGCGTGTTCGGCGAGATCGGCCTGCACCTCGTGGTCTACGAGCGCCGCCCCGACGTCGGCGCGGTGGTCCACGCCCATCCGCCGTGCGCGACCGCGATCAGCGCCGCGCCCGGCAATCCGATCGAGCGGCCGTTCATCGCCGAGGCCGTGGTCTCGCTCGGCCCGCTCGTCCCCAAGCTGCCGTACGCCCAGCCCGGCGAGCCCGCGCGCGCCGCGCTCGCGCCGTGGTGCGAGCTGGTGGACGCCGCGATCCTCGGCAACCACGGCGTGATCGCGTGGGGCAAGGACTGCCAGACCGCGCTGCTCCGGCTCGAGCTGGTCGAGCACCTCGCGAAGATCGCGATCGCGGCCGCGCCGCTCGGCGGCCTCGCCGCCCTGCCCGACGCGGCGCTCCAGCCGCTGCTCGCCGCGCGCGCCAAGGCCGGAATCGGCCTGGCCGCCGACCGCGCGCTCGCGACCGCCGCGCAGCTGCTCGGCGGCGGCCAGAAGCCGGTGGTCGCGTGCGCCCCGGCGCCGCACGCGCCGGTCCCGACCATCGCGCCCGGCGGCGCGCGGCTCGCCGACGTGGTCCGCGAGGAGATCGTCCGCGCGCTGAAACCGTCGTAACCTTGCCGACGCAGGCACGTATGTCCACCATGCGCCTCCTCCCGCTGGTGTTCGTGCTCGGCTGCGCCACCGCCGCCGGGCAGTCGCGCGCGCCGGACGACGGCCCGATCGTGCTCGAGCTGTTCACGTCGCAGGGCTGCAGCTCGTGCCCGCCGGCCGATGCGCTGCTGAACAAGCTCGCCAGCGCCGGCACGGCGGGCGGGCGGCCGGTCGCGCCGCTCGCGTTCCATGTCGACTACTGGAACGATCTCGGCTGGGCCGATCCCTACGCCACGACGATGTGGACCGCGCGCCAGCAGGACTACGCGCGCGCGCTCGGCGACGACCGGGTGTACACGCCGGAGCTGGTGGTCGCCGGCGGCGCCGGGATGGTCGGCTCGCAACAGGATCGGGTCGAGCGGGCGATCGCGGACGCGCCGCGCCAGGGCAAGCTCGCCGCGGCCGCGCAGTGGCAAGCCCAGCGGGTCGTGGTCACCGCGACCGCGCCGGCCGACGCCGACGTGTGGGTGGCGATCTGGGAGGACGGCACGCGCACCCGCGTGCTGCGCGGCGAGAACTCGGGCGAGACCCTCGCCGGCGACCGCGTCGTCCGCAAGCTGATCCGCGTCGCACAGGCCGGTCACGCCGGCACCGCGACGGTCGCGCTCGAAGGCGGATGGAGGGCCGGGGGCGCGGTCGCGTTCGCCCAGCGCGCCGATCGCCGGATCGTCGCCGCCGCGCTGCTGCCGAGGTAACTCCGCGACCTTCACGAGGTGCGGCCCGGGCACCGCGCTCGGTGATCGCCCGTGCGTCGCCGCGGCGGACGGGGCTTTGATACAACCGAAGGATGCGAGCCGTAGCCGTCGTGCTGTCCATGAGCCTGCTCGGCTGCTTCCCCCACAACGAGCGCTACCGGACGTACGCGAAGCTGAGCGAGGGCGGCGCGATCCTGGCGGGCATCGGCATGGAGCTGCTGGTGAACACCGGCGCGGACTGCGATGCCAGCGGCATGGGGCTCGGTCAGGACTCGAGCTGCCACACCCGGGCCAACGTGTTCGGCGACATCGGCCTGGGCCTGATCCTGGCCGGGGTGCTCGGCTTCGTGGCCACGATCTCCACCGCGGAGGACGCCAAGCCCGAGCCGCCCCGGATCGAGATCAAGGCCAAGCCGGAACCCCCGCCGCCGGTCAAGCTGCCGGACAGCACCCAGCCGCCCGCTCCCGCCACCGGCTCGGCCGCGCCGACAACGCCCTAGATCGATCCGGTCTTGCGAGCGACGTGGCGACCCTTGCGCTCGCAGATCGTGCTGCCGTCGTAGACCGGGACGTGGCGGGCCCAGGCGTGGCTGCTGCCGCTGCCCGACAGGCCGAGGAAGTAGCCCTTGCGGCCGACGAACAGATCGAGCCGGTTTCCGTCGATGTGCCCGCCGGTATCGTCGGCGACCACGCAGCCGTCGTGGACGTAGCCGCCCCACGGCGGGCGGCCCGGCATCGTGCGGCCATCGAGCAGCGGGACGTAGAGCAGCGAGCCGAGCTTCACCACCTTCGGATCGACCGCAACCGTGCGGAACGGCTGGAGCGGCTTGCCCGAGCCCGAAGTGCCCCACTGGTTCGCGGTCACCTTGAAGCATGGCGAATGGCCGCACTTGCAGTGACCCCAGATGTTGAGCACGCGGCCGTCGCGCAGCTTGCCGGTGCCCTGGATCGCGAGCTGGGTCGCGAACTCCTGGCTGACATCGGCGATCGGCGTGCAGCGATCGGCCTCGAACAGGGTCACCTGGTTGCCGTCGGTCGCGGCGAGCTCG
The DNA here is from genome assembly GCA_035516595.1 of Kofleriaceae bacterium. Taxonomy (GTDB): domain Bacteria; phylum Myxococcota_A; class Polyangia; order Haliangiales; family Haliangiaceae; genus JABFXX01. The sequence continues at coordinate 14,461 of DATJAE010000195.1, forward strand.
GCATCGTCGTTGTCGTTCGCGGCCACCGGCCTGGCGCCGACCTCCTCTTCGCCGATGACGTAGTAGAAGGTCACCGTGAACTGACCGATCTGCTTCGGGTCGTCGGATCTCTCCGGAGGCTGCGCGACCGTCGCGGCGGGCTCGGGCGCCTGGTCGTGATGGGGCTCGACCCTGGGCCCGGTGCATCCGACCGCGAGCACGAGCGGGCTCAGCGACCTGATACCATTGACGATTCTCGCGACAAGATCGGCGAGGTAGCCGATGCCCGCGCGCACCAGCTCGCCGAGGCCGCGCGAGGCCTCCGGATCGAGCTCGGGATCATCGAACGGGCCCACTAGGGGTCGAGCTTACCTGCCGACCTCCGGAGTAAAGAGCCACCGGGCGCGAAAACAGCACGAATCGACTTCAGAACCGCGCCTGAAGAGTCGCGTTCACGCCGAGCTGGTTGGGCTGGGTGAACACGTACTGGAACGGCTGATCCGGACACGACGTGGAGGTCGCCGCGGTGCAGCCTGCCCGCTCGTAGGTCGTGGTGTTGCCGTCGTGGCTGTAGAACACCTCGAGCAGGAAGCTGAAGATCCGGCCGAACGTCAGCTTCGCGGTGCCCTTGAGCGCGACCTGCGGCACCGCGCTCTGACCGGTCGGCAGGATCGTGATGATCGTGTCGATGTTGTTGTTGCGGATGACCGCGGTCGACTTGCCGCTCGCGGCGGTCGAGCCGCCCGGGATGCCGATCGGCGAGGTCAGGGTCGCCGGCTTCTCGATGCCGGCGATCAGGCCGAGCGTCAGGAAGTCGTTCCAGTTCTGGTCGGCGCCGACCGCCGCGAACAGGTCCGGGGTCACCGAGTACTGGGTCGGGAAGTCCTCGTAGGTGGGCAGGCTCGGCACCGAGTGCAGGATGAACGCGAGGTCGCGGTAGCTGACATCGAGCCGGAGCCGCGTGCGGTTCACCATCACGCGGACGTTGACGTCGCCGGCGTGACCCTGCTGGACCGTGGTCGAGCCGGTCTTCTCCGGGTCCTTGAGGGTCTGGCCGATCACCGTGAACTCGCTCATCGCGAGCCACGACACCCCGCCGGGATACACCACGGGATCGAACAGCCCGCTCACCCGCTCGCCGTTGAACTTGTACAGCCGGTAGTCGATCGACGACTGCACCGGCATGCCCTTGTGCAGGGCGGCCTGGAACGAGGCGCCGAACAGCTTGACCTCCTGGTTGTTGACGTCGACCAGCTCGTTGTCGCCGCGGTCGAAGTAGCCGCCGTTGACCTCGAGCCGCAGCCCGACGTTGTCGCCGTCGCCGGGCAGCACGTCGTAGCCGGCGCCGCCGAGCGCGGCGAGCGCCGAGACCTGCTCGGCGGTTCGCAGGTCGAGCACGACCGCGCTCTTGGCGCCGACGAACGCGTAGGCGCGGGCGGTGTCGTACTGGACCTTGACGCCGGGCGTGGCGCTGGTCGCGCGGTTCGAGTACTCGGGATCGCCGCCCCACGACAGGCGGTAGCTGTAGCCGAGGCGGAAGCGGTCGGCCGACACCGGAAACGCGGTGATGCTGATGCGCGTCGGGTCGTGGTGGGTCGGGTCCTTCCAGTGTGACAGCGTCAGGTAGCTGCCGTCGTCGGCCAGGTTGATGTTGGTGCCGGTCAGCTCGTTGATCCGGATGACGATCGCGGCCTCGGCCTCGAGGTGGTCGTGGTGGAACTTGCGGTACATCACCGCGTGCGACAGGGTCTCGAACCCGCTGTACCGCGTGTCGTAGTTGTCGAAGAACAACACGCCGAGCGAGTTCGGCGTGCCGAACCGCCAGCCCGGCACGCTCGGGATGGTCTGGCCGGGGCTGACCAGCATGTTCTCGTTGGTCAGCGTGAACGCGACGCGGGTGTCCATGAAGCCGCTCTCGCCGGTCAGCTCGCCGCCGCCGGTGGTGGGCGTCGGGGCCGGTTGCGAGGAGGTCGCGGCCTCGGCGGCCGCGCGATCGGCGGCCTCCTTCGCGGCGCGTTCGGACAGCACGCGCGCGAGCTCGCGGTCGACCGCCTCCTTGATCCGCGCGTCCTCGTCGGCCGTGCCGGCCGAGCCGGAGCCGGCGGCGGCGGTCGCCGAGCCCGAGCCGGTGTCGGGCGGCGGCGGCGGCGGCGCTGGCGGTGCGGGCTGTGCGGTGGCGACCAGCGGAGCTGCGATCGCGATGGCGAGGGCGGACAGACGAACGAGGTAGCGCATGAAAGTCCTATGGCAGCGTGAGGTCGGCCATCGATCGCGGATAGATGATCCAGACGTTGAAACTACCGATGTTGATCGGGCGGAGAATGCCAGAGACGCGTGGCACGACCTTGCCGACCAGCGTGCTCGGATCGAGCGAGTCGATCGTGCCGGCGGTGATCACGTTGATCAGGTTGCCGCTGCACATGCCGCCGACGTCCGTGATGTCGAGCTTCCACTGGTTGAACGTCGTGTAGTCCGAGTCGAGATCGCACACCTTGGCGTTGTCGATCTCGATCAGGCCCGACTCGTTGCGCTCGAACATGATGAGGTTGGTGAACCACGTCGAGTCCATCACCACGGCCGGCGGCTCCATCGCCTTGTTGACGACCGGGGTCGCCTCGCGCGCGAAGGTCTGCGGGAACCCGATCTCGGTCAGGCCGTCGAACTCCGACACGCCGCCGGCGAAGCCGTCGATCACCTCGCCCTCGTCCATGAAGCGCTGGTTCTGATCCTGCGGCGCGCTGTACGAGAACACGTCCATGTAGTCGTAGTCGCTCGACACGCACGGCGGCGTGCCGTTGGCGTCCTGGCACTTCACGTCGGCCAGCGTGTAGCCCTGGGTGTAGACCGAGGTCACGACCAGCCGGCCCTGCGCGCCGTAGCGCGTGATCTCGACGTCGACGTTCTTGTTGTCGAGCGGCGCGGCATCGAGCGCGTCGATCGACATCTCGTTCGCCGGCGTCTGGATGTCGGAGATGAACGGATCGCGATACCACAGGGTCGGCGACACCCCGGTCGCGTAGGTCGCCGAGTCGTCGGTGCCGTCGTCGAACCACAGCGTGGTCGGGCCGAACACCGGCGGCAGCGTGGCCGACAGCGTGCCCTGTCCGTTCGCCATCTGGACGGTCGCGAACGGCGAGCTGCCGAGGTACGGGGTCAACGTGCCCAGGAAGTAGACGTAGACCTGGAGCGCGTTGTTGTAGCTGGTATCGACCGCGCCGTCGGGGCCGAGCGCCGTGATGTTCATCGCGACCGCCCGCGCCGCGTCGGGCAGCCGGTTGTTGAGGTCACCCGGGTCCGACGGCGACGTCAGCGTGACCTGCAGGGACTGCGTGCCCTTGATCCCGGCCTCGTGATCGACGCACGCGGCGAGCGCGAGCGCACAAGCGACAACGCGCGCGGTCATTGCTGGGTCACCGGCCGGATGCGCCCGTCGTGCGCCTCGATCACGTCGTCGAGGCAGGCGATGTTGCCGTAGTTCTGCTGCACCGTGCAGTTGGGCGCGCACGCTGCGGGCTTGCCATCGATCGGGCTCGTGCCCATCGGGTTCGAGGAGTCGGGGATCGCGTTGACGTTGACGCCGTCGCACACGCCGGCCTGGTTGGTGAGGTACACGGTGAGCGCGTTGCGCAGCGACACGCCGGTGTCCTGCTGCGAGGTGTTGCGCTTGAGCACGAGGAAGCCCGAGCCGCCGGCCGCGATGTAGTTGTTGACCGCGACGCGATACAGGCCGTTGATCTCGAGCGGCGCGCACGCGGTGTCGGCGGGCACCGGCCCCGACGGATCCTCGACGCCGGTCTGCGGATCCTTGCGGCAGTGATCGCCGATGTAGATGTTCTTCGCGCACGCGGTCTGCAGGCAGCGATGGGTCGGCACGTCGCAGCGATCGTTGATCGCGGTGACGCTGAGCCCGGGGTCCGCGGTGTTGCAGTCGCCGTCGACGTTGCACACGACGCCGACCTGGTTCGGATCGATCACGTTGCACGGATCGGAGCCGTTGGGATCGTCGCGGCAGACCTGGTCGTAGGTGATGCCCGCGACCTGCATCTGGGTCTGGCAGCCGCGCGTCGCCGACTTGGCGGCGACGAAGTCGAGCGTGTCCTTGACCTCCTGCCCCGACAGGTACATCACGACGATCGTGTTCTCGAACGGGAACACGTTGTACATGTCCTCGTTGGTCAGCGGCCCGCGCTCGAAGTCGGCGCGGATACCGAGCGAGTTGGTCATCGAGAACTGCGCGTCGACCCCGACCTGCTGCTGCATCGCGCGCGCGACCAGGTTGCCGAGCTGCGAGTCGCCGCCCGACGGATCGTTGCGCACGATCTTCGCCGTGCCGGGCGGGTTGACGTAGGCAAACGTGCCGCCGAGGTTGATGTCCTGGTTGAGCTTCACCGAGTACGGCCACAGCAGGTTGGCGACCTCGGGATCGTCCGGGATGTAGTTCGGATCCGACGGGGCGTAGGTCGCGACCGGCTGGTTGTTGTAGGCGAACGACACGATCCGGCTGCGGTTCTCGGGATCGGCGTTGTTGCTGCCCATGTGGATGACCAGGTCGAGCCGGCCGACGTACTTCGCGAACGCGCCGGAGTGAACCAGCACGGTCCGACAGTCGGCGGTGTTGCAGTAGTTCGCGGTGTCGCCGTTGGGCAGGAGCTTGGGCGGGTTGGTGACGATGTGGAGGTGGCCGCCGAGGATGAGGTCGACGCCCTGGATCGCGAGCGAGGCGTTCGGATCGTCGACCTGCGAGGCCGACAGATCCTCGTCGTTGTCGAGGCCGAGGTGGCTGACCACGACGATGACGTCGCAGATCGGGCGGAGTATCGCGACGTAGCCCTTGAGCACCTGGAGGTTGTCGAGCGGCCGGAAGCCGAGCGAGTTGCCGCCGTCGAAGCTGCCGAGCAGCGTGTCCTCGTTGCCCATGCCGATCACGCCGACCTGCACGCCCTGCACGTCGTAGATCTCGAACGGCTGCACGACGTCGCGCAGCGAGCGCTGGGTCGGGTCGGGCGGATCGAAGAACTCGTAGTTCGCGACCAGGTGCGGGAAGTTCGACCACGCGTTGAGCTCGTTGTAGAGCTGCGTGCTGCCGAGATCGAACTCGTGGTTGCCGAGCACCTCGCCCTCGAGCCCGGCCGCGTCGAGCGCGCGGATCTCGACCTCGCCCTTGAACTCGTTGAACACCGGCGCGCCTTCCCACGCGTCACCCGAGTCGAGCCACAGCGAGCGGTTCGTGCTCTTGCGGATGCGCTTGACCATGGTCGCGATCTTCGCGATGCCGCCGTACGGACCGTTGCCGGGGAGCAGGCCGTAGTCCTGATCGAACTTGTTCGGGACGAAGTGGTACGGGAACAGCCGAGAGTGGATGTCCGCCGTATGGATGATGGTCAGGCGGATGTCCTGACCGACCAGGTTCGGTTGCGGACGATCGACCGTGCATGCCGTCGCAAGGCACAGCGCGGCCACGACACCACCGGTTGCAGCGCGGAACATCGCCGGGGTTAATAAACTGGGCCCGAGGTTTTCAGCAAGGCTTAAGGGTGGTCTACTGCCGCCCGAAAATGCCCCGAGCGAAGATCGTCTGCACGCTGGGCCCGGCCACCTCGACGCCGGAGCGGATCGGGGAGCTGATCGACGCGGGGATGAGCGTCGCGCGCCTCAACTTCTCGCACGGCAGTCACGAGGATCACGCGAAGCTGTTGCAGATCGTGCGCGCCGAGGCCGACAAGCGCGGCAAGGCGATCGCCGCCCTGCTCGATCTCCAGGGCCCGAAGATCCGCGTCGGCAAGTTCGCGGCGGGGCAAGTCGAGCTGCGCGCCGGGGCCGAATTCACCATCACGACCGACCCGAACGTGGTCGGTGACGAGCGACGTGTGTCGACTTCGTACACCTCCCTGCCGCTCGACGTCCGGCCCGGCGACCAGATCCTGCTCGACGACGGCTACCTGTCGCTCGCGGTGACCGCGGTGGTCGATCGCGAGGTGCGCACGGTGGTCGTCACCGGCGGCGTGCTCAAGAACAACAAGGGCATCAACCTGCCGGGCGTCGAGGTCTCGGCCCCCGCGCTGTCCGAGAAGGACCGGATCGACATCGGCTTCGCGCTGCGCAACGGCGTCGACTACGTCGCGCTGTCGTTCGTGCGCCGCCCCGAGGACGTGCTCGAGGCCAAGCGCCTGCTCACGTTCGACGGCGTGTCGATCCCGGTGATCGCGAAGATCGAGAAGCCGCAGGCGCTCGAGCGGCTCGGCGCGATCCTCGACGTCGCCGACGGCGCGATGGTCGCGCGCGGCGATCTCGGCGTCGAGCTCGGGCCGGAGAAGGTGCCGCTGTGGCAGAAGCGGATCATCGAGGAGACCAACCGGCGCGGCAAGATCGTGATCACCGCGACCCAGATGCTCGAGTCGATGATCACGCAGGCGCGGCCGACTCGCGCCGAGGCCTCCGACATCGCGAACGCGGTGCTCGACACCACCGACGCGCTGATGCTGTCGGGCGAGACCGCGTCGGGAGCGCACCCGATCGAGGCCGTGCGCACGATGGCGCGCATCATCGAGGAGATCGAGCAGAGCGCGTACTACCGCGCGAACTTCGAGCCGCCGAACATCGAGCTCGCCGTCCCGGCCAACGCGATCGCGCACGCCGCGGTGATCGCCGCCCGCGCGATGAAGATCCGCACGATCGTCGCGGTGTCCGACTCGGGCGGTGCGGCGCGGCTGGTCAGCGAGTATCGCCCCGAGGCGAACATCGTGTGCCTCACGACCAACGAGGTCAGCTTCCGCCGGCTCGCGCTGTTCTGGGGCGTGACCGCCGTGCTGATCGGCCCGTCGGCCACCACCGAGGAGCTGGTCGATCGCGTCGAGGCGACGCTGCTCGAGCGCAACCTCGCCCAGCCCGGCGAGAGCGTGCTCATCACGATGGCGGTGCCGGTCGGGTCCGGCATGCAGACCAACGTCCTCAAGATCCATCAGATCCCACACTGACCTACACCACCGCTGACGCTTGAGCGAACGCCTGGGAGCGGCTACCCTTTCGCTTCCGTGGCCCAGACTGTCAAGCCGGCCGACCCGGGGGTCAGCGTCGGCCAGGTCCTGCTCGACAAGTACCGCGTCGAGCAGATCCTCGGCCACGGCGGGATGGGCGTCGTGGTCGAGGCCCTCCACCTCGGGCTCGAGGAGCGCGTCGCGATCAAGATGCTGCGCCAGGACGTCTTGCTCGACCACGACGCGGTCGCCCGCTTCACGCGCGAGGCCCAGGCGGCGGTGAAGCTGAAGAGCGAGTACGTCGCGCGCGTCAAGGATGTCGGCACGTTCGAGAACGGCGTGCCGTACATGGTGATGGAGTTCCTCGAGGGGCTCGATCTCGGCCAGCTGATCGAGGAGCGCGGCGTCCTGCCGGTGCCGTGGGCGACCGAGCTGGCGCTGCAGACCGCCGAGGCGCTGTCCGAGGCGCATTCGCTCGGCATCGTCCACCGCGACGTCAAGCCGACCAACCTGTTCGTGACGTGGCGGCCCGACGGCAGCGCGATCGTGAAGGTGCTCGACTTCGGGATCTCGAAGTCGCGGACCGGCACCGACATGCAGCTGACCCAGACCCAGTCGCTGCTCGGCACGCCGGCGTACATGTCGCCCGAGCAGATGCGCTCGGCTCGGCTGGTCGACGCGCGCAGCGACATCTGGTCGCTCGGCTCGGTGCTGTACGAGGTGCTCGAGGGCCGACGCCCGTTCGAGGCCGAGAGCTTCTCCGAGATGTGCGTCAAGGTCGCGGTCGATCCACCCGCGCCGATGGTCAACACGCCGCCGGCCTTGCAGCAAGTCATCCTGCGCTGCCTCGCGAAGACGCCGGAGCAGCGCTACGCCAACATGGCCGAGCTCGGCCGCGATCTCGTTCCGTTCGCCAAGGACACGCACCAGGCCTCGGTGCTGGTCGAGCGCATGAGCCGCATGCTGCGCCGCACCGGCAGCGAGTGGAGCGGCGAGGCGACGGCATCGGGGCGCATGCTGTCGGATCCGGCGCTCGGCGGATCGATCCCGGGCATGTCGGTTCCGGTGGTGAGCCAGCACATCGGGAGCGCGCCGGTCGCCGCCGCGACGACCACGCTCCAGACCCGTCCGAAGACCGCGTGGAAGCTGTACCTCGGGATCGCGATCGTGCTCGCGATCGCGCTCGGGACCGGCGCCGCGCTCCTGCACAACAGCGACGACGGCGACGGCAGCGCCGCCGCGGTCACGCACGTCGATGCACGCGACGTGGCCGCCAAGCCGATCGCGCCGCCACCCGCGACGCCGGCGACGCCGCCACCGCCCGCCGCGGCCGTCGCGCCGACGCCGCCGCCCACTGCGCCCGCCGCGCCGACCGCGCCGACCGCGCCGACCGCGCCGACCGCGCCGAAGGCCGAGGCCGCGGTGCACGTCGGGACGCCGCCGCCGCCGCGTCACGTGCCGGCCGAGCCGGCCACGCCGCCGCATCACGTGGTCGACACCAAGCCGACCAAGACCGCGCCGGAGGTGGCACCGCCACCACCGCCGCCGCCGACGCCCGGCCAGGGCAGCTGCGACCCGTTCGACGATCCGCACAACTGCAAGCACGCGGCGCCGTCCGGACCTTGATACGATCGCGCCATGCGAAAGCTCCTGGTGGTGGCGCTCGCCGTCACCGCGCACGCCGCGTGGGCCGATCCGGCCGAGGACCGCGCGCGCTCCGATCAGCTGTTCGAGGAGGGCAAGGCGCTCGAAAAGGCGGACAACCTGCTCGGCGCCTGCGCCAAGTACGAGCAGGCGCTGGCGCTCAATCGCAACGCGGTCGGCACGATCCTGAACGTCGCGCTGTGCGACGAGAAGGCGGGCAAGGTCGCGTCCGCGTACAACCTGTTCTCCGACGCACGCGACCGCGCGCGCGAGCAGAACCTCGAGCATCACGAGAAGGCGGCGCTCGAGCACCTCGATTCGCTGCGCAACGAGGTGCCGCACCTCGCGGTCGCGTTCAGCGAGCCACCGAGCTCCGACACCGAGCTCCTGGTCAACGGCCAGGTCGTCCCGATCGCGAAGGCGACCGACGTGCTGGTCGATCCCGGGACCTGCACGATCGTCGTGTCGCGGCCCGGTCGCGTCCCGTTCGAGACCAAGGTCGCGGTCGCGCGGGCACAGCGGCTCGCCGTCGCGGTACCGATGCTCGCGCCGCCGGTCGTGGTCAAGAACGGGCGCCGCACGGTCGGCATGGTCCTGACGTTCAGCGGAGCCGGCGTGACGATCACCGGGATCGTGCTCGGGTTGTACGCGAAGAGCCGCTACGACCACTACCTGAACGACACCGACTGCAACAGCATGACCGGCGTGTGCGGCTCGGAAGGCTACGCCGGCACCAACCGCGCGCTCACGCTCGGCAACGCCGGCACCGCGGTCACGATCAGCGGGCTCGTGGTCACCGCGATCGGCGGCTACCTGTGGGTGTTCGCTCACCACGACGAACAGCTGACCGTCGCGCCGAGCGTCGGCGCCGATCACGCCGGGATCATCGCGATCGGACGATTCTGAGCTCGGATATACTGGCAGGATGTGGCTGCGCGGCGCGATCGTGACCATCGGCTGCTCGCTCGCCGTGGCCGCGGCCGCCGACCCGCCGGCGGCGCCGGCGCAGCGCGAGGCCGATCAGCTGTTCCAGCAGGGCCGCGCCGACCTCAACACGCGGCACGATCCCGCGGCCGCGTGCAAGAAGTTCGAGCGCGCGATCGCGCTCGATCCGACCGCGCCGGGCACGATGCTCAACCTCGGGCTGTGCAACGAGGAGCTCGGCAAGTTCAAGAGCGCGCTGTACTGGTACCGCAAGGCGCAGGCGCGCGCCTCCGAGACGCACCTGCAACCGGAGTACGAGCAGGCCGCCAAGGATCACACCACGCGGCTCGCCGGCGAGGTCGCGACCATCCAGATCGAGATCACCGGCGCGAGCGACGCCAGGGTGAAGATCGACGACGAGGAGATCAACCCGGCCGACTTCGGCCGGGTCGAGGTCGACCCCGGGCCGCACACGCTGGTCGCCGGCGCGACCGGCAAGAAGATCGTGCGCCAGCCGTTCATGATCGTCGGCAAGGGCGGCCAGACCGTACGCATCGCGCTGGTCGACGGCGACAACACGATCGTGATCGATCGCGGCAGGCCGCGGCGGCACCTCGCGGTGTTCGTCGCGGCCGGCGGCGGCGGGCTGATGCTCGCGAGCGCGCTGCTCGCGTGGGACGAGAAGGCGGTCTACGACCACTACGCCGGTCCCGCGGCGATGGGCGATGCATCCGCGCTGCACAAGACCCAGGACGCGAAGTCGATCGCGCGGTACTGGGGTACCGGCCTGTTCGTCGCGGGCGTCGCCACCGCCGGCGCCGCCGCGCTGATCTACCTGACCGCGCCGCAGAAGGAGCGCGTCGATCAGACGGTGTTCGTACCGACGATCGGCCCCGACCAGATCGGCTTCGCCGCGAGCGGCAGCTTCTAGCCCGGTTTCACCCTGAAAAGCCCAGGCCGGGCGGTCGGGTGAACCGAGCTAGCGCGCCACCCAGCTGCCCGGCGCCAGCTCGCGCGCCTTCGCGCGGTGGCGCGTCGCCGCCGCGGTGTCGCCGCGCGCCTCGGCGCAGCGCGCGGCGTAGAAGTGTGCGGTCGCGCGGATCCCGCTGCCGGCGCGGACGTCGTCGGTGAGCCGGCCGAGCAGGCGCTCGGCGCCGTCGAGATCCTTCTCGGCCCAGCGCAGCCGCGCCTCGGCGAGCCGCGCCCGGATGTCGCTTTGCGCGTCGCGTGGACGGGTCGGCCCGAGCTCGGCGTCGAACACGACGCGTGCCTCCGCGACCCGCCCGGTCTCGACCAGCGCGCCGACCCGCACGGTCGCCGCGATCATCCGCCAGGTGCCGTGGCTCGGCGCGCGATCGAGGTCGGCGAGCGCCGCCGGCCAGTCGCCGCGGATGTCGTGGCCGAGCGCGCGATACGCGTGATACAGCCGGCTCCGCTTCGGCCCGCGCTGCGCCAGCCGCCGATCGGCGAGCTCGAGCACGCGCTCGGCATCGCCGACCGCGACCGCGCGCGCGAGCGCGGCGTGCGCGGTGAGCATGCGGAACATGAACCACAGCGTCAGCACGAACGTCCAGCCGACGCCCTCCCAGACCTTGCCGTCGGTGTCGGTCTCGCTGGTCGCCATCAGGAAGATGTAGGCGCCGGTCATGATCGACGGCACCAGCCAGCTCGCGATCAGCGACCACACCAGGCCGCGCTTGCCGGCAAACCCGGTGCGCGGCACCTGCGCGCCGACGGTCACGCGCCACCTCGCAGGTGGCGCGCGATCCGCATCGCCATCTCGAGCGCCTGCTCGTAGTTGAGCCGCGGATCGACCCGGCTCTTGTACGCGCGTTCGAGATCGTGCTCGGCCAGGCCGCGCGCGCCGCCGATGCACTCGGTGACGTCCTCGCCGGTCAGCTCGACGTGCACGCCGCCGAGCCGCGAGCCGAGCTGGGTGTGGAGCGCGAAGCTGTGCTCGAGCTCGCGCACGATCTTGTCGAACCGCCGGGTCTTGATCCCCTGCGGCGTGGTCTCGGTGTTGCCGTGCATCGGATCGCAGATCCACAGCACGCCGCGCCCGGTCGCGCACACGGCCTCGACCAGCGGCGGCAGCTTGGCCGCGACCTGTTCGGCGCCCATGCGATGGATCAGCGTGATCCGGCCCGGCTCGCCCGCCGGATCGAGCGCGTCGAGCAGCGCGACCAGCCACTCGGGCGTCATCGCAGGGCCGATCTTGATGCCGATCGGGTTGCGGATGCCGCGGTGGAACTCGACGTGCGCGCCCTCGAGCTGCGCGGTCCGCATGCCGATCCACGGGAAGTGGGTCGACAGGTTGTAGTAGCCGGGGCGGCGCGGCACGCGGCGGGTCTGTGCCTGCTCGTACGGCAGCGCGAGCGCCTCGTGGCTGGTGAAGATGTCGACCCGGCGCAGCACCTCGTTCTCGACGCCGGTGATCGCCGACACGAAGTCGAGCGACTCGCGGATCGACTCGACGATGCGCTCGTACTGGTCGGCGTTCGGCGCGCCCTTGGCGAACGACACGTCCCAGTACTCGGGGTGATGGAGGTCGGCGAAGCCGCCGTCGGTCAGCGCGCGGATGAAGTTGAGGGTGAGCGCGGCGCGCTCGTACGCGCGCAGCATCAGCACCGGATCCGGAGCGCGATCCTCGGCGGTGAACGCGTCGCGGTTGATCAGATCGCCGCGATACGCCGGCAGCGTGACCTCGCCGCGGGTCTCGACGTCGGCGGTGCGTGGCTTGGCGTACTGCCCCGCGATCCGGCCGATCCGGATCACCGGCTTGCGCGTGCCGTGGACCAGCACGAGGCTCATCTGGAGCAGGATCTTCAGCTTCGCCGCGATCGGCTCGCTGCGGCAGTCGTCGAAGCTCTCGGCGCAGTCGCCGCCTTGCAACACGAACGCCTCGCCGCGCGCGGCGCGCGCGAGCTCGCCGCGCAGCTGCTCGACCTCCCACGACGTGACCAGCGGGGGCAGCCGGCCCATCTCGTCGAGCACCCGGGCGAGCGCGTCGCCATCGGCGTAGCCGACCTGCTGCGCGGCCGGCTTGCTCTGCCAGCTCGTCGGCGACCACTCGGTCACGGCGCGTCTCCCTCGTGGCAGCTCACCGGCCGCACGCCGGGATAGACCAGCCGCTTGGTCGCGAACGCCGCCGGGTCGACGGTGGTGCCCTTGCGCGCGCGCAGGACGTTGGCGACCGCCTCGCGAATGATCACGTCGGTCGGCTGGACCGCATCGGGCGCGAGCTTGGTGTCGGCGAGCAAGCCGTCGCCGCCCGACGCGAGGAAGTCGCTGGTGACGACCTTGTAGGTCGTCGCGTCGTCGAGCGGCTTGCCGTTGATCGCGATGTCGAGATCGATCGAGCCGGCCACGCAGCGCGCCGTCGCCTGCAGCCCCGACCACGACAGGATGCTGCCCGCGCGGGTCAGGTTGTCGGCGACCAGCTCGCGCAGCTGCACGCCGGTGAGCGAGATCAGCGAGAACCGGTTGTCGAACGGCATCGCCTGGAACAGCGCGCCGTAGGTCAGCTCGCCGGGCGGCAGATCGGCGCGCAGCCCGCCGCCGTTGGTCATCGCGACGTCGGCCTCGGGCCGCGCCTCGCGCATGAGGTCGGTGACGAGATCGCCCTCCTGCGACTCGGTCTTGTAGGTCTTGGTGATCGGCCCGGCGAGCGTGACGCCGAGCTTCTCGTCGCTGCGCTCGCGCGCGCGCGCGAGCGAGTCGTCGACGATGTGCTGGATCGCGGCATCCGCGACCACCGGGCGGCCCTCGTACGGCGCGGGATGACAGTCGGCCACCGGGATCGGGTTCTGGTATGCGTCGAGCGGACAGATCAGCTGCGGCTTGTCGATCGTGGTCGACACGATCTTGCCGCGATCGACGACGAGGTCGATCCGGCCGAACGCGCGCCCCGACGAGTACGACTCGATCACCGCGACGCCATCGATGCGATGCGCGATCGCGGCGTGGGTGTGGCCCGCGACGAACACGTCGACCAGGCCCTTGGGAACCTCGGCGAGCACGTGGAATACCTCCTCGGACTGATCGCAGGTCGACACGTCGTCGGGATGGTCGAGATCCTTGCACTCGCTGCCGAGGTGGGCGATCACGACGATGACCTGGGCCCCGGCGCCGCGCAGCGCCATCGCCTCGCCGGCGATCATCCGCGCGGTGGGCAGCATGTGCAGCCCGGCGAAGTTCGCCGGCATGGTGGTGGACGGCGTGTGCTCGGTCGAAGCGCCGATCAGGCCGATCCGCACGCCGGCGATCTCGACCATCGTCCCCGGCGCGGTGTTCGGCCAGTCGATCGCCTTGCCGGTCGCGTCGTCGGCGATGTTGGTCACGAGGAACGGGAAGTGCGCCTCGCCGATCCGCGCCTTGAGCGCGCCGCGCGGATCCTCGCCCGCCGCCTTGACCGTCACGGCCGGCCCGACCGGGCCGAAGTCGAACTCGTGGTTGCCGATCGCCGAGGCGTTGTAGCCCATCGCGTTGTACGCCCGGATCACGTCCGCGCCCTCGGCGAGGTTGGACTCCAGCGTGCCCTGGAACAGGTCGCCGGCGTCGACCAGCAGCACGCCGCCGTCGCGCGCGCGCGCCGCTCGGACGTTCGCGATGTAGCCGGCGAGCAGCGGCAGCCGGATCAGCGCGCCGTGCAGGTCGTTGGTCCCGATGATCGAGATCGTGCGCGGTCCCAGCCCGGGCGGCGCGGCGGCAGGCGCCGAGCACGCGACGAGCGCCGCGACAAGCCACGACCGGAGCATCATGCGGGCGACCATACTATGGCCGCGCCGCGTCGCCATCGCCTCCGCGATCGTCGCCGTCGTCCAGGGCGTGCTCGAGCGCGCGCGAGCGCTCGATCAGCTCCTGCTCGTGCGCCGGGGTCATCGCCTCGCCCCGCACGGCCGCCGCCGCCGGATCGATCGCGAGCTCGATCGCGATCGATCCCGCGTTTCCGACGTCGACATACGCCGCGCCGCCGCCCGACAGCGCGCAGACCAGGCGCGCCGGCAGCGCCACCTGCTGGAGCGCGGGCCCGCAGCGCGCGCGCTGCGCGACCCCGACGCGATGCAGCTCGTGCTCGACCCGTGCGACGATCTGCCGCGCATCGATCACCGTACCCGCGACCGCGTAGCTCCACGCGCCGTCGCCATCGCGCACCACGAGCGCGAGCTCGCGGCCGTCGGCGAGCGCGAGCCGGCACGCCAGCGGCACGCCGAGCACGATCGCGCAGTGCACCGCCGCGACGTCGCCGTAGCGCGCGGCGAGATCGCGCGCGAGCGCGGCCTCGAGGTCCGGACGCGGCGGCACGCTGCCGTCGGAGCGACACGCGGCGAGCGCGAGCACAAGAGTCGAAACAATTCGCAACACGGCGTCAGATCGGAGAAACGCAGGAGACGATCATGCATATCAGGATTTCTCGATGGCTCGTGACGGCGTCGCTCGCGGGCGCGGTGCTCGCGGTCGCGCCGGTCGCCGGCCACTGGGAGCGCGAGCACCCCGGCCAGCGCTGGTACGACGGCCGCTGGGAGCTCCACGGCGACGCGTGGGTCTACGTCGAGGGCGGCTGGCTGTGAGCTAGAACCGGCGCTCGAGCAGCGGGACGTTGATCTCGACCAGCTGCTCGCCGTGGTACGAGTCCGGGATCACCTCCATCGTCGGGAGCTTGATGTCGAGGAGGTGCCCGGCGAGCCCGAGCTCGACGCGCGCGTCGACGCGCGCGTGGCCGTTGCTGAATAGCCAGTCGCTGTCGATCCGCAGCGTGAGGTAGTGCGGATTGCCGCCGCCGAGCCGGATCCGCGCGCGCTGGGCCCGGCCGTCGACGTGCAACCCGATCATGTCGTGGCTGAGCAGGTCGATGTGCGCGCACAGCTGGTTGCCGTAGTCGGTCAGGTGGTCCGTGATCTGATCGCCCAGCGAGAGCGCGTGGTCCGCCGGCACGGCGGGCCAGCGTTGCTCCATCGTCAGCTGGTCGTCCATCGCGATCCGCGTGTCGGCGGAGGCCGCCCCCGCGGTCGCCACGACGATCCCCAGCGCCAAGCGCAGTCGCCCCATCGTGTGCATGATCGCGTCCCCGCTATCCAGCGGTCTGTGAGCGCCCCTACGGATCACATGGTAAGGGTGCGGCATGGGCCTACGCCGTGCCACCGCGCTCGCCGCGTTGCTCGTCGCTGCCGCGAGCTGCCAGCAAGCGTCGGATCCGACACGGTCCAAGTCCGCGCCGCCCGCGCAACACGCGACGGATCCACTGCCTCATCCCCTGCTGTGGTCGATCGAGAAGGACGGCCACACCAGCTACGCGCTCGGCACGATGCACGTCGGCGTCGATCCCGAGGCGCGGCTTCCCGACGTGGTGTGGGACAAGCTCGATCGCTCGCGCGCGTTCGCGATGGAGACCGATCTCGCGGATCCGGCGCTGCGCAAGGAGCTCGCGGAGCGCGACGACGGCGGCAGCTTGCACGCCGACCTCGGCGACGGCTACTGGCACAAGCTCGAGCGCGCGCTCACGCCGCCGGTCGCCGCGCGAATCGATCACTTTCGCCCGACCATCCCGGTGACCCTGCTCTCGATGCGCGGCTTCCCGCAGACCGAGCCGATGGACGGCGTGCTGCTCGGCCGCGCGCAGCAGCATCGCGAGCAGATCGTCTACCTCGAGCCGGCCAGCACCCAGGCCGCGCTGCTCGTGAAGTGGATGGACGTGCGCGCGCTCGAGGCCATGCTCGACGACCTCGACGCATCGCAGCAGCTGCAGCAGGACGCGCTCGCGGCCTACCTCGCCGGGGACGACGCGCGCATGCTCGCGCTCGACGATCGCGAGCGCGCCGAGTGGATCAAGCTCGGGCGCAGCGAGGCCGAATACGACCAGATGATGAAGGAGATGCTGTACGACCGGAACGCGTCGTGGCTGCCCGCGATCGAGCGAGCGCACGCGGCCGGCGGGGTGTTCCTCGCGGTCGGCGCGCTCCACCTGATCGGCAAGCGCAGCGTTCTCGACCTGCTGCGGCAAGCCGGGTACACGGTCACCCGGCTATGAACAGCCGTCGCCAGAATCCAGTGCTTGTTACTCTCCGGCAGAGCTAGGTACTCTCCGCGCACCAGGGAGGTCCCATGCGCCGGCTCGTGCTCGCGGCTATTGCGTGTCTATTCGCGTGCGGAAAGTCCGCGAAGAACCCGGGCGGCGGCGTCGATGGCAACGTTCCGATGGATGCCCCACCACTCAGCGGTGACAAGTACGAGCTGACGTGGGGACCGATCGACGTCGCGCCAGGCGTCGAGGACACCCAGTGCATCTGGCTGCGCCTGCCCAACGCCGGCCAGCTCAAGATCCACCAGCTCCACAACATGCTCGGCCCGACCTCGCATCACATGATCGTCTACAAGGACGACATGGATACGACCGAGCAGACCACGCCGATGGACTGCCAGCCGTTCACCGGTGCGCTGAACACCTCCGGCATGATCGCGCCGATCGTGATCACGCAGAAGAAGGACGACGAGATCACGCTGCCCGACGGCGTCGCGTACACGTTCGACGCCAACCAGATGATCAAGCTCGAGCTCCACTACATCAACTCGTCCGACAACGCGTCGCAGGCCGAGGCCACGGTCGACTTCTACGCGGCGGATCCGTCGACCATCCAGAACGAGGCGAGCATCCTGTTCACCGGCTCGCCGGACATCGACATCAAGCCGGGCCAGACCCTCACGGTCCACGAGTTCTTCACCGTGCCGTCGTACCTCGACCTCAGCCAGTCGAACATCTTCGCGATCACCGGCCACGAGCACCACCTCGGCACCGGCGTGGAGGTCAACGTCGCCCCGAGCCCGACCGGGACGATGACGCCGGTCTACAACCCGGACCCGTTCGTGTGGAGCGAGCCGGAGACCGAGGGCCACGACCCCGCGTTCAGCGTACCGACCGGCGGCGGCTTCGACTTCACGTGCACCTGGGACAACACGATGGGGACGACCGAGGTGAAGTTCGGCGAGTCGGCCAACGACGAGATGTGCTTCTTCTGGGCGTACTACTACCCGTCGCAGGGCTCGCGGGTGTGCGTCCACACCGATCAGTTCGGCGGCGCCGCCGGCTACGACGCGTGCTGCCCGGGCGACCCGACGGTGTGCAGTCTCATCGCCCAGAACTTCTAGTCAGGAACTCGGAGAGCGCGCCGACCACGCCCGGCGGGATCTCGTGCCCGCCGACGAACGGCTGCCAGTCGACGGTCGCGCCGGCGGCGCGCATGCGGTCGCGCAGGGTCTCGGCGACGGTGAACGGCAGCAGCATGTCGTAACGGCCGTGCGACTGGAACACCGGGACGCCGCGCAGCCGCGCCATGCGAGGCTGCCACTCGGCCTCGGCGACCAGCGTGCCCGACATCGCGACGATCGCGTCGGGCAACGGCTCGCGGTGCAGCGCGACGTCGATCGCGAGCATCGCGCCCTGCGAGAACCCGCCGAGCACGAGCTTGCCGCCGCCGCCGAGCCGCGGGCCGAGCTGGTCGAGCAGGCGCGTCACGTGCTCGCGCGCGGCGGGCAGGCCGGCCGGGATCTCGTCCGAGCGATCGCGCGGGATGCCGGCGCGGAGCTCGGCCTCGAGCCTGGCGAGATCGAGCAGCCACCAGGCCCGCGCCCCACCGGCGCGCGCCTGGTCCGGTGCCACGGGGGCCCGGCCGCCGAACATGCCGTCGAGCTCGAGCGGCGCGGCCGGGAACACGTAGCGCGCGCTGCGCGGCAGCACGCCGGCGAGCGAGACCAGGTCGTCGCCGGGCGCGCCGAAGCCGTGCAGCAGCACGACCGTGAGCGGAG
>DATJAE010000196.1:0-49443 GCA_035516595.1 Kofleriaceae bacterium
GCGACGTCCGAGATCCGGACCGTCGCGCCCGACAGGTCGTTCTTGAGGATGATGTCCTGGAACTGCTTGACGGTGTGCAGCTTCGATTGCGCGGTCACGGTCGCGTTGAGCTGCTGGCCCTTGGGCGCGGGCAGCTGGCCGATCTTGCCGGCCGAGACCTGCACGTTCTGCGCGAGGATCGCGTTCTCGACGTCGCTCGGCATCAGGCTATAGGCCTGGAGCTTCGCGGGGTCGAGCCAGATCCGCATCGCGTAGCTCGAGCCGAACACCTGGATCGCGCCCACGCCGTCGACCCGCGCGATCGGATCGGACATCGAGCTCGCGAGGAAGTCGGCGATGTCGCCCTGGGTCGCCTTGTCGAGCTCGTCGTAGATCGCGACGATCATCAGGAAGTTGGTCTGCGCCTTGGTGACGACGATGCCCTGCTGCTGCACCGCGGGCGGCAGGCGCGGCACCGCCTGCTGCACCTTGTTCTGGACCTGGACCTGCGCGACGTCGGGGTCGGTGCCGGTCTTGAACGTGATGCTGATGTTGGCGCCGCCGGTCGAGCTCGACGAGCTCGAGAAGTAGACCAGGCCGTCGATCCCGGTGAGCTGCTGCTCGAGCACCTGGGTGACGCTGTTCTCGACGGTCTCGGCCGACGCGCCGGGGTAGAACGCCGAGACGTTCACGCTCGGCGGCGCCACGTTGGGGTACTGCGCGACCGGCAGCACGCGGATCGAGGCGACGCCCGCGAGCATGATCACGATCGAGATCACCCACGCGAACACCGGCCGGCTGGCGAAGAACCTGGCGAGCATCACTTCCCCGTGGCCGGCGGCGCCGCCGGCTTGATCTCGGTCGCGTGGACCGGCATGCCCGGCCCGATCTTGTTCAGGCCCTCGACGATCAGCTTGTCACCGGCCTTGAGCCCGCTCGTGACCAGCCAGCGATCGCCGATCGCGCGATCGGTCACGACCTCGCGCGGCTCGACCTTGCCGTCGGCGCCGACCACGTACGCGATCGCGTTGCCCTTGGGATCGTGCGAGATGCCCTGCTGCGGCGCGAGGATCGCGGTCGTGCTCACCGCCTGATCGAGCACCGCGCGCACGTACATGCCGGGCAGCAGCGTGTCGTCGGGGTTGGGGAACTGCGCGCGCAAGGTCACCGTGCCGGTGGCCTCGTCGACCGCGACCTCGGCGAACTCGAGCGTGCCGTCCTTGTCGTACATCGTGCCGTCGGCGAGCTTGAGCCTCACCTTCGTGCTGCCGGCCTGGACCGTGCCGGCGCCGAGCGCCGCGCGCAGCTTGAGCCGCGCCTCGCTCGACTCGACGAGATCGACGTAGATCGGGTCGAGCGAGCGGATCGTCGCGAGCGGCTGCGGCTGGTTCGCGGTGACCAGCGCGCCCGCGGTCACCGATGACTTGCCGATCCGCCCGGTGATCGGCGCCTTGATCGCGGTGTAATCGAGGTTGATCCGCGCCGACTCGAGCGCGGCCTGCTTCTGCGCGACGCCCGCGATCGCGAGCTCGTGCGCGGCGTGCGCGTCCTCGGCCTCCTGCTTGGACACGCCCTCGATCTTGAGCAGCGCGGCGTAGCGCTCGTCCTTGAGCGTCGCCGACTCGAGCGTGGCCTTCGCGCTCGCGAGATCGGCCACCGCCTCCGCGTACTGCGCGCGGTACATCGCGGGATCGATCTGGTAGAGCACCTGCCCGGCCGTGACGTGCGCGCCCTCCTCGAACGTGCGCGCCTTGATCACGCCCGACACCTGCGGCCGGACGTCGGACTCGAGCTTGGCGGTCGTGCGCCCCGCGAGCTCGGTCTGCAGCGTGACCGGCTCGGCAGCCAGCGTCACCACGCCGACGTCCTGCGGCGGGCGCTCGGGCATGCCGCCGCCGCCGCCGCCGCCGGGCGGCGCCTTCGAGTTGGTGCACGCGGCGAGCGCGCACACCCAGAGCAAGGAAGCGATCGAAACGCGGATCGTCATGGCTAGCCCGGCTGGAAGAGTTACCACCATGGGCCAAGTCGCCCACCCTGGCCAAGGGTCAATCTGCGCTTGTCGCGCATTGTCGCGCACCGTGTCGCGGCTGTCGCGGGCTGTCCCAGCGATCGCGTGAAGGCCACGTGAACCGCCGCCCTCCAGGCCGAGATCGGATCGATCATGCTGGAATTCGGGCGTGGAGCATCGTGATTCTCG
This sequence comes from Kofleriaceae bacterium, assembly GCA_035516595.1. Taxonomy (GTDB): domain Bacteria; phylum Myxococcota_A; class Polyangia; order Haliangiales; family Haliangiaceae; genus JABFXX01. The sequence goes on from DATJAE010000196.1 coordinate 2,177, forward strand.
CGGGGTGGCTCGCTGGGTGCGCGGATGGTCGCGAGCTCACCGAGTGGACGCTGCGCGTCGACGGCGAGCCCGCCGCGGTCGACGTGACCTTGCCGAGCAACCTGCTGTGGCGCCTGCCCATGCGCGAGACCGACTACCAGCTGGTCGGCGAGTACACGCCGACCGCCGAGGAACGCGGCAAGACCCTCACCCTGGTGATCGAGTGCTTCCACGCGCCGGTCGAGCTGCGGGTCGATGGCGTGGTGGTGCCCGACGATGGCGACACCTACGTCGGGGAGCATCGCTGGACGATCGGGCCCCCGACCACCTACGCCGCGCGCTCCAATCTCGTGCTGTCGGCTCGCCGGGTCGGCGACATCCAGGCATCGCTGCACGGCGTGCCACGGCTGCTGATCGGGCTTCGCGGGCGCAGCGCGGTGGTGACGTTCAATCGCTATGCCGACATCGTCGTGCTGCTGCTCTCCGCGTTCGTCGGTTTCCTGTGCGCGTGCCTCTACCTGTTCGATCGCGAGCACAAGGAGTACGGGGTGTACGCGATCGGCAGCGCCTGCAGCGTCGTCCTGTACTTCTGGCTACTCGGGCTCGTCGCGCCGGTGTTCGGTTCGCTCACGCCCGCGATCATCGCGTCGACGTTCAACGCGGCGAACTTGTGCGTCCTGTACTTCGTCCATCTCGCGTTCCAGCTCGGCCGGCCGCCGCGAGTCTGGGTATGGAGCTGGAGCGCGTTGGTCGCCCTCTCGTTTACCGCGCCCTTGTCCGTCGCCCTCGCCACGCTCGGCTTCTTGCTGATCCTGCCGGTCTACGTGGCGTTCGAGCTCTACATCGTACGCGCGCTCGCGCGGCTCTGGATGCGCGGTGATCGCAACGCGGGAGCCCTCGCGTTCGGGTACCTGATCCTGAGCACGACCTCGACGTTCGAGTTCGTCGAGGCGCTGGCGAGCACGAACTGGCTGGGCGGCCTGCATCTCCAGATCTTGCAATCGATCTTCCTGCTCTCGATCGCGATCGTCGTCAGCCGCCAGCACCTCGCGCGGCGGCGCGACGTCGAGCTCACGAGCGCGCGCCTGCGCCGCGCGACCGAAGAGCTGCAACATCAGGTTGCCGAGCGCTCGCGCGAGCTGGCCGACGCGCTGTCCAAGCTGAGCGCGCGGCCGACCGGACCGATCGAGCTCGGCTGGATCGTCGATCGCCGCTACCGCGTGGTCCGCCGCATCGGCTCGGGTGGCATGGGCACGATCCACGAGGTCGAGCGGCTCGACGACGGCGAGCGCTTCGCGCTCAAGACGATGCGCGGCCACGACGACTCGCAGATGCTCGCAAGGTTCGCCCGCGAGGCGCAGATCGCCGCGGAGCTGCGCCATCCCAACGTGGTGCCCGTGGTCGACGTCGGCGTCGAGGAGGGGCGGCTGTTCCTCGTCATGCCGCTGGTCGAGGGTGGCTCCCTCGAGCGCGAGCGCGGGCGGTTCGGTGACGCGGCCTGGGCGCGCGGCCGGCTCGCGCAGATCGCGACCGGCCTGGCCGCGATGCACGCGCGCGGCATCGTCCACCGCGATCTCAAGCCCGGCAACATCCTGATCGACGGCGAGATCGCGCGGATCTCGGACTTCGGGCTCGCGTTGCTTCGCGCCGACGGGGACACACCGCAGACGCTGACCGCGACCCACGCGGGCGGCGCGCTCACGCACGCGGGCGACCTGCTCGGCACGCCGGCGTACATCGCGCCCGAGCTGGCCGGCGGCATCCGCGAGGCGTTGCCGTCGAGCGACATCTTCGCGTTCGGCGTGCTCGGCTACGAGATGATCGCCGGCCGCCCGCCGTTCGCGACCGCGCCGGTGCTCGATCGGCTCGCAGGGCGCGACATCCCGCCGCCGCCGCCGCTCGAGCCGAGAGACGCGCTCGCCGCGCTGATCGAGCGCTGCCTCGACCTCGCCCCCGATCGCCGGCCCACCGCGGCCGAGCTCGCGAGCGCGCTCGGCTAGGTACCTGGGCTCCCGTGCTAGGGTCCGCGCGTGACCGGGTGCCTGGGCGACGAGACGATCGCGGCGTACGTCGACGGCGCGCTCGACCTCGACGAGGTCGGCCGGGTCGACCGCCACATCGACGGCTGCGCGACCTGCCGGAGCCAGCTGTCCAGCGTCGCGGCCTCGGTGCGCTCGTTCACCAGCGAGACCATGACGACCGCGCCCGGGATCGCGGTGGTCGTCCAGCACGCGATCGCGGAGGGCCGCGCCGGCGACCCGCTGCCCGAGACCGCGCTCGGCCGCTACCTCATCGACGGCGTGATCGGCCGCGGCGGCATGGGCGTGGTGGTGCGTGCGCGCGATCCCGAGCTCGATCGCCACGTCGCGATCAAGCTGGTCGATCCGTCGCAGCGGCGCGGCGGGTGGCGCAGCCGGTTGCGCGCGGAGGCCCGCGCGATGGCCAGGCTCCGCCATCCCAACGTGGTCGCGGTCTACGACGCCGGCGCGATCGGCGAGCAGGCGTTCGTCGCGATGGAGCTGGTCGATGGCGAGTCGCTCGGCCGCCGGCTCGCGCGCGATCGCAGCGGCGCGCTCGCGCCGTGCCTCGCGGCCGGGCGCGGGCTGGTCGCCGCGCACGCCGCCGGCATCGTCCACGGCGACATCAAGCCCGACAACATCCTGATCGACCACGACGGGCGCGCGCTGGTCGGCGACTTCGGGCTCGCGCGCGCGATCGCCGACGATGCCGCGGGCGGGGTGGTCGGCACGCCGGCGTACATGGCACCCGAGCTGCTGCGCGGCGAGCCGGCGACGCCCGCGAGCGACCAGTACGCGCTCGCGGTCACGGTGTACGAGGCGATCACCGGCGTGCGGCCGCGCGGCGCGAGCACGCTCGACGAGCTGCGCCGCGAATGCGAGCGCGAGATCGCGCGGCCGGCGGCGATGTCGCGCCGGCTGTGGCGCGTGGTCGCGCGCGGGCTCGCCGCCGATCCGGCGCGGCGCTACCCGTCGGTCGCCGACTTCGTCGACGCGCTCGATCGCGCGTCGCGCTCGCGCGTGCGCTGGTTCGCGGGCGCCGCGGCCGCGGTGGGCGCCGTGGCGATCGCGGCCGGCGTGGTGCTGCCGTCGCCGTCGGGTGCGACCTGCAAGGACCCGGTCGAGCGCGTGCGCCCGCTCGCGCTGCCGGCGTCGTGCACGTCGGCGGCGTGCGCCGCGCTGCGCGACGAGCTCGACGCGCGCGCCGCGGCGTGGCGGACCACCCATGTCGCGGTGTGCGAGGCAACTCGCGAAGGCACGCAATCGGCGGCGCTGCTCGATCGCCGCATGGCCTGCCTCGATCAGGGCCTGCTCGAGCACGCCGCGCTGGTGCGCCGGCTCGGCGAGCGCGCGATCGGCAACGCCGACGCGCTCGACGCGCTCGCGGCGGTGCAGCGGCTCGATCGCCCCGAGCGCTGCGCGACGTTCGATCGGCCCGCGCCTGCGAGCGATCCCGAGGCGCGCGGCTGGGTCGCCGCGGCCAAGGCGGATCAGGTGCTCGGTCACTACCAGGACGGGCTCGCCGGGCTCGCGCCGCACTGGGACGCGATCCGCGGGCACGGCGACCCGGCGCTCGTGGCATCGGCCGCGACCGTGCTCGGCGACCTCCAGGTCGATGCCGGCCAGCTCTCCGCCGCCGAGGCGACGTTCGAGGCCGGGCTGCGCGCGGCGGCCGCCGCCGGCGACGACGCCGCGAGCGCGGCGCTGCTGCTCCACCTCGCCCACCTGATGGGCGAGTCGCGCCAGCAATGGGATCGCGGCGCGGAGCTGCTGCGCGCGGCCGACGCCGCGGTCGTGCGCGCCGGCAACCCGAACGGGCTCCAGGCGACGCTCGAGCTCGACCGCGGCCTGCTCGACGAGGATCGCGGCGAGTACGCCCGGGCGGCCGGCGAGTACGCGCAGGCGGTCGAGCTGCGCCGCAAGGCCGGCGAGCCGGCGGACCTCGCGAACGCGCTCGAGCTCGAGTGCGGCGTCGAGGGTCGCACCGGCGCGCTCGCCCAGGCGCGCGCGCACTGCGAGGAGGCGCTCGCGCTGGCCCTCCGCGCGCTCGGCCCCGACCATCCCGAGGTCGCCGAGGCCGAGACCAACCTCGGCGTCGCGGTCGCGACCCAGGGCGATCTCGCGGGCGCGCGGCGGATCTGGGAATCGGCGCTCGCTCGGCTCGAGCGCAGCCGGGGCGCGGACTCGCCCGGGCTCGCCCCGGTGCTGCTCGACCTCGGCGACGTCGCGCTCGCGCTGCGCGATCCGGCCGCGGCCGAGCGCTACCTCGCCCGCGCGGCCGCGCTGGTCACCGCGGAACCGAACAGCGCGTCGAGCCTCGACCTGCGCATTCGCATGGCCGGCCTCGCGCGCGAGACCGGCAAGGCCGACGACGGCATTCACATGCTCGAGGATGTCGCGCGCCGCGCCGAGGCGACGTTCGGCCTCGCGCACCCCACGACCGGCCACGCGCTCGAGGATCTCGCCGCCGCGTACTACGACGCGTCGCGCATGACCGAGGCGCGCGACACGTTCGCACGCGCGGTGCAGGCCGCGCAGCAGCTGTACGGCGAGCACCATCCGACCACGCTCGGCATCGAGGGTCGCTACGGCCAGAGCCTGATGGAGCTCGGCGACGCCGCGGCCGCCAGGCCGATCTTCGAACGCGTGATGCTCGCGCTCGAGGCCAGTGCGCCGGCCGACTCGCCGCTGCTCGCGCAGGCCTACACCAACTTCGCCGACGCCCTGCTCGCGACCGGCGAGCCCGCGCGGGCCGCCGAGATCGCCGCGAAGGGCCTCGCGATCCGCGACAAGCGTGGCGACGATCCGCTGCAGACCTCGGAGGCGCGGTTCATCCTCGGCAAGGCGATGTGGCGCGCCCGCAAGGACCCGGCGGCGGTCGCGGTCGTGCGCCGCGCGCGCGACGAGATGAAGGCGATCGGCGAGGCCGCGACGTCGTTGCCGGAGGCCGAGCGCTGGCTCGCGGGGAAACGCTAGCCGAGCTCGCGCACGCTGATCGACAGCTCGCTGCGCACCATGCGGATGATGCTGTCGACCTCGCGCGTGTCGATCGCGAGCTCGGCGACCAGCCGCGCGCGCATCGCCGCGACCAGCGCGAGCCGCGCGCCGGCGACCCAGCGCGCCGCCGTCGCGCGGTTGATCTGGTAGAGCGCGGCGAGCCGGTCGATCGTGAGGCCGTCGAGGTGGTACTGGCGCAGCACGTTGCGCTGGCGCGGCGTGAGCTCGGCCATCGCGTGCGCCAGCGCGGCCTTGACCTGCGCGCCGTAACGCGCGCGCAGCAGCTCGAGCTCGGGGTCGCGCACCGCGGCGGGCAGCTCCGAGAGCTCGCGCTCGCCGCCCTGCGCGTGCGCCGCGCCGGCCAGCCGCCGCGCGGTCCGCACCGCGATGCTGCGCACCCAGCTGCGCAGCCGGCCCCGCCCGCTGTACTGCCGGATCTGGGCGGTGTCGCCGACCAGCAGCATGATCCACACGCGCTGCTCGGTCTCGTCGATCGCGGCGGCGGGGATGGCGAGCTTGCCGAGCGCCTGGCGCAGCGCCGGCGCGAGCTGCGCGCGAAACAGCGCGATCGCCGCGGCGTCTCCGGCGGCGCACGCGGTCGCGAGGAACAGGTCGGCCGCCGGCATCGTGCGCAGCACGCGTTCGGCCGGCTCCCCGGCGCGATCCGCGAGCTTGTCGCCGAGCGCGCGCGCGTAGCTGGCATCGGCGAGCTCGAGCTCGGGCCACGCGCGCCGCGCCTCCGCGAGCTGGTGCGCCGCGATCGAATCGAGCTCGGCGATCGCGGCGACCTCGGCGCGCCGCGCGCCGGCGAGACGCTCGACTACCAGCGCGCCAAGGCTCACCGGAGCCACGCTATCACGGGCACTTGGCAGATTCGTTCGATCGCGATGCGACAAACCCGGCACCGCCGCTACCAGCAGGTGCCATGACCCTTCGACTCGTGCTGCTCGCCGCGCTTGCCGCTTGTAACAGCTCGCCACACGCCGCCGCCGATGCCGGCGGCAGCGGCGACGCCGGCCCGCCGGTGGTGCTCACCGGCACACCGGTCGTCGCGACCGCGCAGCTCGGCACCGGCGACGCCCTGCTCGGCACGACCGCCGACGTGGTGTTCGATCAGGTGAACGGCGACACGATCTTCCGCGCCCGCAGCAACGGCACTGGCCTGGTCCAGACGCCGGTCGATCAGATCATGGTCGGCTGGGTCCAGGCCGAGACCACGAACCAGCTCGCCGCCAACATCGCGGGCTGGGGCCTGACCGAGGCCGCGCTCGGCGCCGACAACACGACGCGCTACATGAGCATGCGCGCGTACCAGATCGACTACTACGAGGACGTCGACCTGACGATGCCCGACAAGACCGCGCCGCCGACCGCGGTCTACTTCGTGTCGAAGATCTACTTCGGCCACAGCTACGAGGCGCTGTTCTCCGGCAGCGAATCGACGTTCACCGCCGCGGTCGCCGCGACCTTGCCCGAGGCGTCGGGTTCGATCATGGCGACCGCGCAGAGCGACAACCTGATGGCGACCAACGTCGGCCGCGGCCTCGTGCCCACCAGCGGCGACGCGATCTTCGCGACGAGCCAGAGCGACGTGATGGCCGACTACACCGCGTCGGGGCCATCGGTGCCGATCTTCATCGAGTACCGCCTCGTGCCCGGCGTCGCCGAGCCTCCCGGCACGACCATCCCGTGGCAATCGGCCGAGAAGGCGACGATCGCGATCGACGAGATCGACGTGTTCCACAACGGCGCGTACCTCGACCTCTCGAACACGGCGTGGACGATCTCGGCCAGCTGCTCGATCAACGGCGCCGTGGTCGATCAGAACGACCCGGTGTGGACCGACGGCTCGGTGACCGCGGGTGGCTCGACCGTGAACGAGGACGGCACCGGCCCGCAGGATCCCGACACGGCGGATCCGACCTCGACCTACGGGCGCTACGCCGGCCTGCCGTGGCAAAAGGCGCTGCCGGTCGCCGACGGCAACCAGCTCGAGTGCGATCTCGCCGGCGAGCGCACCGACACGTCGACCCCGGTCGCGCTGCCGCCGGTCGTGATCGACCAGACCGTCGACACCGCGAGCAACGTCGACGGGCGGGCCGGCAACTACGACACCGGCACCAGCCTCGACTACCAGGTCCACTACACCATCACCTACTCCGCGAACTGAGGCATCACGATGCGCATCCTGTGCCTCCTGCTCGTGCTCGCCGCGCCCGCGCTCGCGCGCGCCGACGAGCTCACCGCCAACCGCAGCGACTACGACAAGGTCACGCGCATCCAGCGCGGCGTATGGGAGCTCGACCTCGGCGCGCTCGGCGTCTTGACCTCGGATCACGAGGGCGACGCGACCGTGACGCGGCTGTCGACCGACGTGTCCGCTGGCGTGCACTACTTCATCCACGACAACGTGTCGGTCGGCGTCGAGGCGCTGATGGACTATGCCGACACCGGCGATGGCAACTCGGCGACCACGTTCGGCGGCGCGGTCGACGCCACGCTGCACCTGCGGCTCGGGCTCGGCGCGTTCTTCCGGCCCGGCGTCGCGCTCGGCGTGCTGTTCGGCAACCGCGACACCACGATGACCGACGGCACCATCGCGCAGGCGAGCGAGCTCGGCTTCGTCGCGCATCTCCGCCTGCCGATCGCGTACTTCGCGAGCCGGAAGTTCCTGCTCCAGGCCGGCCCCCAGATCGATTTCACCGTCGGGAGCTACACGCCGACCGGCGGGACCAGCACGTCGTTCACGCGGATCGCCGGCGGATTCGCGGTCGGGTTCGGCTACACGTTCTGATACGATCGCGCGATGCGCGCGCTCGCGATCGGGATCGTGATGGCGGCAGCCGCGGTGAGCGCCCGGCCACTTCCCAGGGGCATGGCGGTGTCGGTCAAGAACGACCGGCTGTGGGTGACGGTCGACGGCACCACGGTGCCGCTCGACGACGACGCGTACGCCGCCGCGCACCCGGTGTCGCAGCTCGACGGCGTCGAGCTGTCGGCCGACGGCACGGCGCTCGTCATCCACGCGCCCGATTGCATGGGCGACAGCGATCCCGACGGCCGCCAGGTCGCGCTCGACGCCATCACCGCGACGGTCGAGAACATGCGCGGGATGCAGCTCCACCTCAAGAAGAAGTACGCCGACGCGATCCCGCACTTCGCCGCCGCGGCCAAGGCCTCGCAGCAGTACGCGACCAATCTGTTGTGCGCGCAGAGCATGGCCGGCCGGCTCGACGACGCCGACAAGACGGTCGCGACGTTCTCGCCCGGCCACGCGGTCTGGTTCGGCTGGCGGCTCGCCGTCGATCCCGAGCTCGCGGCGATGCGCGGCCGCGCGTCGGTGCGTGCGCTGCTCGCCGCCAGGCCGTCGAAGCTCACCGCCGACGCGATGGGCGACGCGATCGCGGTCAGCCCGCTCGGCCTGGTCGCGATCCGCGAGTGGACGTTTTTCGGCGGTCCCGGCGCGGCGGGCGGCTCCGACATCCTGCTCTACGACATCAAGACCGGCGACATGGTGCTGCGCGTCACCCTGGTCGATATCGGCGACGACTGCGACGCGAGCGGCAAGCCGCCGGCGAACGACGTGGCCGGGCTGCCGCCGTGCAGCAAGGACGTGCGCGCGCGAACCGCCGCGCATCGGCGCTCGGTCGATCCGATGCTCGCCGCGTTCGCGTTCGAGAAGCGGCCGACCGTGTGGGTCGACCTCGTCGGCAACGACGCCGACACCGTGACCACGCCCGACAAGAAGCAGTCGCTGACGTTCACCAAGAACGGCGTCACGCTCGCCCGCAACGGCAAGACGCGCGCGGCCACGCTCGATGGCCAGGGCAAGCTGATCCGGGTTGGCTTTGCTGGCGACTACGTGATCGTGCAGTCCCGCGAGAACGGCTTTTCCGGGTGCAGCGGCGATGCCCAGCGCAGCTACTCGCAGGTGCTGGTGGCGCCGTGAGCTCGACCCGCACTCGCCTGGATGTACCGTAGGCTGGTGCCGTGACCGCCGACCCGGCTCGCATCAGCGTGACCGCCAAGGTCTCCGCGTACTACCGCAAGTTCTCCGACATCGCGTTCGCCGAAGAGGTCGCGACGCTGATCGGAGCCGACGAGGCCGTCGCGGAGATCGTCCGGAACCACGGGCTCGAACCCGACAAGCTCACGTTCTACGCTCCGATGTTCGAGGCGCGTTACAAGAGCATCACCCAGCTCATTCGCAAGTGCGGCGCCTCGCAGGTCCTGGAGCTGGCCAGTGGATACTCACTGCGCGGCCTCGATCTCACGCGAGATGGCGCGCTCTGCTATGTCGAGACCGACCTGCACGACGTGGTCGCGACCAAGGTAGCGCTGCTCGAGGAGCTTCGCCGGCGCCACGACCTCCCGCCGAACCCGTCGCACGTCGTGGCGGTCGCAAACGCGCTCGACATCGAACAGCTTCGCACCGCCGCTGCGGTGTTCGAACGAACGCGGCCCTTGCTGGTCCTCTGCGAAGGGCTCGTCGGCTATCTCGCGAGACAGGAGGTCCGGTGTCTCGCCGACAATGTTCGGATGCTGTTGGACGGCGTCCGTGGCGGCTGGTGGATCGTTCCCGACTTCGCGTTCAAGACGGAGCTTCGCGACCTGCCACCGGAAAGGATTCGACTTCGCGAGGCCATCACCGGGGTCACGCAGCGTCAGCTCGACGCGTCTGCATTCGAGGATGGCGCAGATCTCGAAGCATTCCTCGCTCGCGTCGGCTTCGACGTGCAGGTCTTTCGTCAGGTCGATGAAACGCCGTCGTTCTCGACGATCGCGGCGCTCGGCTTGGCTCCTGCCGTGATCGACCGGATTCGCGCCCTCCTGCGCGTCTGGGTCATGACCCCGGCCCGCGGAGACGGCACCGGCGCCTCGTGACCTCACCCGCCGCCGCCCTGCGGTCAGAAGTCGAGTCCGAGGCCGGCCTGCACGATCAGCGGGTTGACCCACACGCTGACCTTCGCGGTGCCGACCTCGACGGAATCGAACAGCGGCAGGTCGGGTGTCTTGACCTGGATGTGATCGACCTCGGCGTTGGCCTGCATGAGCGCGATGAACTTGACGTCGATGCGCGCGTAGATGCCGTAGCCGAGCATCGCATCGAGCCCGGCCTGCGCGACCACGCCCGGCGCCGGCGAGACCTTCATCTCCGGCTGGGCCACCGCCGTGAGCTGCGGGTTGGTCACCTTCGCGCCGGTGGTGATCAGCATCGCCGCACCGGCGCCCACGTACGGGCGCACGCGGCCGCGGGTCAGCTCGTAGGTCGCGGTGATGACCGGCGGCGCGGCGGTCGCCTGTCCGATCTCCGGACCGAGCGCCATCACGCCGGTCGGGATGCCGAGCGCGGTCGGCGCGATCGACTGGGTCGCGAGCGTACCGGTCGCCTTGAACTGCACGGTGAACGGCAGGCCGAGCACGGTCTCGATCGCGAGCCGGTGATCGAGCCACGGCGTGCGATAGCCGATGATCAGCGCCGGGATGGTCGCCGAGCCGACCGTCGCGCCGGAGCCGGCGATCGGACCGTCGGACACCGCGAGGCTCGCCGGCCCGGTGACGTTGGCGAGCGAGACCGGGTTCGACGACGTGAGCGGATCGATGAACGCGACGCCGGCGCGGACGTAGAACGGCTTGCGATGATCGCGCGGCTCGACCGTCACGCGGACCGAGGTCTCGGCCGAAACCGCGTGCGGCTCCTCGGAGGGCGCGACGACGGGCGCGTCGGGCGGCGGCGCCGGATCCGACGTCAGCTCGAGCGATGCGGCGGGCGCGGGCGCGGGCTCGGGCTCCGCTGCGGGCGTGGGCTTGGGCGCGGCCTTGTGCGCGCGCTTCTTGGGCCTGCTCTTGGGCTTGCTCGGCGCGGCCGCGCTCGGCGCGCCGGTCGGATCGGCGGCGACCACCGGCGCCGCGCCGAGCACGACGACCGCGAGGGCGAGCGCCTTCATCGCGGCGCTCCCCGCAGCGGCGGCGTCATCAGCTGCAGCTTCATCTCGCCCGCGGCGAGCACCATCTGGACCGAGCCGGAGATGCCGAGCGGGCCGTCGATGTTGACGACCAGCGGCACGTCGGCGACGTTGCTCGCCTGGATCGCGAGGCGGCCGTCGGGCAGGACCTGGAGCGGCCCCTCGAGCAGGACCGAGACCGCCTTGGAGTGCAGGTCGTCGCTCGACAGCGGGATGCTCATGTCGGGCGCGTCCATGTAGAGGTCGAGCGCGAGCACGAGCTTGGGCTTGCCGTTGCCGCCGTCGATCAGGTAGCCGGTGATCGGCCCGCTCGCCGGCTCGCGGATCCGGATCACCGTGGTCTTGGTGTCGGTCGTGATGCTCACGCCGACCGTCGCGCTCATCGAGATCGTCGTGCCGTACATGACCTGCGGCGACAGCGTGAGCGGCATGCAGCTCGGCGCGGTCGAGCCGTCGGGCAGCGCACAGTTCATCTGGAGCTCGCCGACCTGCACCGGCATCCCGCCGCCGAGGTAGATGCACGCCTCGGTCTCGGGCGTGCTCGGATCGCAGTCGGGCTCGTTGAAGCTCGCGTCGCCGATCGCGCCGGTCGTGCCGGTGATCCGCAGCGCCGCACGGTTCTGGTCGGCCGGCTGCTCGCTGCCGTCGAGCGCACCGTCGCCGTTGATGTCGCTGAACGGCGCGGCCTGCATGAACATGAACGTCGAACCGTTCGAGGCCGCGCCGACGAACGGCAGCACGAGATCGGGGCCGCCCGAGTCGCCGTTGCCCGAGTCGCCGCTCAGCGGATCGAAGCTCGCGGCGTCGCCGTTGGGGCCGCACAGCTCCCCGGTGTTGCAGGCGTTGTTGCTGCCCGACACCACGCTGAACTTGTAGCTCGCGCCCGCGGTCCACGGCTGGTCGGGCACGAACCGCACGCTGCGATCGAACACCTCGAACGTGCCCGGTACCGGCGCGACACACGCGCCCGATCCGTCGACCTGCTCGACCCGGAAGCTGCCGGTGTTGCACGCCGTGCCGGGCGTGATCGACGCGCGCGACGGGGTCTGCGTGAACTGCACCTCGATCGCCTGGTCGGCGGGCAGCGCGAACGGATGATAGAGGTCGTCGCCCGACTGGCCGCCGGAGCAGCGGCCCGGCGACATCGTCGTCGCGCCGGTGAGCGCGCACGGCACGCCGGGATAGACCGCCGCGACGCCGAGCGGCACCGACGTGCTCGCGAGCGCCGGGGTCAGCACGTTGACCGGCGTGGCGCCGGTCAGCTTGTTGCCGGCGAGGTCCTCGACATCGTCGAGCTCGACGAAGTAGCTCGTGCCGTAGCTCAGGTACGACAGCGGGCGCACGACCACGGTCGCGCCCGCGCTCTCGAGCGCGAACGGCACCTGCGTGCCGGCGCCGTCGTGGAGCGCGAGCCCGCCGGCGCGCAGCTTGTCGAGATCGACCGGCTCGCTGAAGATCAGCTCGATCCCCTGGTCGACCGACAGGCTCGAGCCGCTGGCCGGGTAGCTCGCGACCAGGGTCGGCGGCGTGGTGTCGGCGTCGGGCGTCGCGGACAGATCGGTGAGCAGCGACAGCACGAGGTTCGACGGCGCGCTGGTCACGCCGAGCACGCCGAGCTCGAGCGACGACATGCTCTCGATCTGGAGCGCGCCGTTGTCGATCGTGACCACGCCGGAGGCCTGCACGCCGAGCACGGTCTGCGACAGCACGGCGTTGCCGGTCGGATCGATCGCGTAGATCGCGACGTCCATGCTGAGGTCGACGTAGAGCGGCGCGCGCAGGTTCTCGGGGCGCTGGCCGACCGGCTGGTTCGGGTTGCGATACATCCGGCCGCCGGCGTCGGTCAGCAGCTCGATCTCGATGTTGCCGGTCGACACGCCGGCCGGGATCGTGCCGCCGAGCGCGATGTCGAAGCCCGACAGGGTCAAGCGCTGGCCGCGCGGGATGCTGAACGCGATCGGATTGCCGAGATCGGGCAGCGCGGTCGGATCGCCGAGCTCGGTCGCGAGCGCGCCGGGCTGGACGTTCGAGGTCACCGTGCCGATCAGCGGGTGCTGGATCACGGCGGCGTTCGGCGCCGCGCCGGTGCGCGACGGCACCGCGGGATCGCTGGCGGTGCGCGTGCGCAGCACCTGGGCGATCCGGCCGTTCGCGCCGTGGGTGTCATGCGGCACGAGCGGGATCGCGATCGGCGCGAGCGCCTCGCCGCCGAGGTCGAGCAGGCTCGAGCCGAGCTTGAGCTGGTAGGTCGCGCCGCCGGTGAGGTCCGCGACCGGATCGATCGAGACGTGGATGCCGCTGGCGATCACGCTCGCCGGGACCTCGCTGCCCGAGCCGTCGACCAGCTCGATCGCGCCCGGCGCGAGCGCGACGCTACGCGGATCGAGCGGCTCGGAGAACACCAGCCGGATGGTCGAGCTGTCGAGCATCGGCCGGAACGCCTCGGGGCTGCTCGGCGCGGCGCCGTTGATCGCGACGAGGGTCGGCGCGCCGGCGCGCGGCAGCTCGCTGCGCGTGGTGAAGCTCAGCAGCGGGCCCGACGCCGGCAGGTTCTGCGCCGCCGGATCGATCGCGGAGCTGACGAACACCCGGTAGGTCGTGCCGGCCTCGAGCGGAGGCGCGACGATCTCGACCGCGTCGCCGTCGGGCGTGACGTCGGCCATCGCGTCGACCGCGCCCGACGGGCCGACCAGGCACAGCCCGCCGTCGCCCTGCGCGGTGCACGGGCCGAGCGCGCTCGCGCTCACCGGCTCGGAGAACGCGACCACGATCCGCGTGCCGAGCGGGACGTCGAGCTGTGCGTTGCTCGGATAGGTGAACACCACGCCTGGCTCGGCGGTCGCCAGCGGCGGGATCGAGCTCGAGCCACACGCGGCGAGGGCGATCGCGATCACACCGAGGACGGGCCGCACAGATCGACCCTATCAAGCCCGTGATCGAACCGTCGAGAACGAACGCTGGCTCGCGTGGCACGCGGGGTGAAATGCCTGTATGGCAGTCTACCGAACGCCCTACTGTGTGCGCAGCCAGGCGGCGACCGCCGCGAGTGCCTTGTCCCGCTCCGCCTCGGGCCAGTAGCGCCGGAACTTCGGCGCGCCCTCGCGTGATGACAGCGAGTCCGCGACCTGGTCGGCGTAGCGCAGCGTCAGGACCGTGCCCTCCTTCGGGGCGAGCGGGTCCTTGTCGTCGATCCCCGACGATTGCGAGAAGCCGAGCGCCTGGACGTCGATGTCGCCCTTGCGCATGCGCACGGTGCCGATCTTGGTGTGATTGCCGAGCTCGCGCAGCAGGTAGTCGCGGAACGCCGGCACGTGCACCAGGTCGGAGCCGATCAGGTCGAGCACGTAGTACGAGCTCTTCTCGGACAGCAGCGGCACCCACGGCGAGCTGCCGAACACGGTGCGTGCCGCGCCCGCGATCTCGGGCGCCTTGGGGTGCGCGACCATCGGCGCGAACCACGCGACCGCGTTGAACTCGGCCTCGGCCGGCGAGGTCTTGACGATCCACGCCGCATAGTCGGCGAGCGCGCCGGGATCGCCGGCGTCGACCCGCGCGGTCGTGAGCTCGGCGATCGCGGCGCCGATGTACGGCTTGTCGCCGTGATCCTCGCCGGTCGACCAGCTCGCGATCTGCGCGCGCGCCCACTTCGCGAGCTCCGGGCGCGCCGCGGCGGGATCCCACGCGGCGAACGCCTCGAGCAGCGCGGCCTGGTGGCGGTAGTCGGTCATCGCGGGCAGCCTGCGCAGGAACAGCGCGGTCACGCTCGGCGAGGTCTTGCCGCGCAGCGCCTCGCCGCGCAGCTTCGGCTTGGTGCCGGCGGGCAACGGCTCGGTGGTCACCCACTGATCGATGCTGCTCGACGGCACGACGCTGACGTTGGTCGGCTGCGTGATCTGCGAGGCCGCGGTCAGCCACTTGTCGGCGTCGAGCTTGTCATCGGCGAACATCCGGTACTGGCGTTCGATCAGGGGCACGCCCTTCCACTTGGCCCAGTACGCGCGCAGCTGCTTGCCGACCGCGAGCCGGCCCTCGCTGCCGCGCGCCGTGAGGTTATCGCCGGTCGACGCCGGCGAAAAGAACGACATGTCGAGCACGCCCGACAGCGCGCAGTACGCGGCCTCGTAGACGGTGAGCACGTCGCGCTGCCGCGCGAAGTCGCGCCAGAACTGCACCGACCGGGTGCGCCGGCCATCGGTCTCGAACGCGGTGATCAGCGGCTCGACCGCCGGCTCGCCCTCCTTGATCAGCGCCTGGATGATCGGATCCTCGCCGAGCGCGACGCCGCCGGGCTGGCCCATCTGGCGCGCCGCGACCTGATCGAGCGCGGCCACGAGCCGCGCGATCCGCTCGGGCTGCGGCAGCATCGCGAGCCTGGCGAGATCGAGCGGCGGCTGCGGATAGGTCGCGCGCCGGCGTTCGTCGGCCAGCAGGGCGTCGATGTCGCCGAGGAAGTCCACGCCGCGCGTGCCCGCCGCGGGCGGCGGCATCGCCTTGGCAAGTGCCGGCAGCCGGCGCCAGCTCTCGATCGCGAGCGCGACATCGCCGCGCATGTGCGCGGTGATCCCGCGCTCGAACATCGCCCATAGCCAGTCCTCGGCGAGCGTCGCGTAGGGATCGTCGGTGCGCTCGACCGCGGTCTTCCACAGCTGCTCGGCGAGCGCGGACTGGCCGAGCCGCAGCAGCAGGATCGCCTTGGTCGGCGTCACGGTCTCGGTCGCGACCGCGTAGCCCTCGCCCGACGCGGGGAAGCGGTGATAGCCGAACCCGGGGTTGTCCTTCTCGGACTGCGCGCGCGCCGCGGCGTCGGCCGCGAGGATCGCGCGCGCGTCCTTGGCGACGTCGGCCAGCGCGCCGACCGACCGCGCGCGATAGACCAGGCCGTTCCACGCGACCGCGAAGCGCTCGCCGCCGGCCGGGCCGGGCAGCACCCAGCCGTGGGTCTTCATCGGCGACGCCGCGCCCTGCCACGCCTCGCCGACCTCGAGCTCGAGCTCGCGGTACTCGCAGCCGCGCGGATCGGCGAGGCCCTGGTCGAACAGCTTCTGCGCGGCGGCGACCACCGCGGCGGGGAGCGCGGTCCGGGGTGGGCTCCAGGTCGCGTGCTGCCGGGGTGGCTCGGGGTATTGCGGCGTGGGGATGGGCGGCAGGGCCGGGGTGGGCGCGACGGCCGGCGCGGGGCGCGGGGCGGGCTGCGCCTGCGCGGGAGTCGCGCGCGAGCATGCGGTGAAGAGCGCGAGAGCCAGGACGAGGCGCATGACCGTTCAGACGTCCCGCACGGCCGAAAGTTGCGTGCATGTTGTGGCGCGATTTCAGCTGGTTGGTCGCGGGGGGCGCGACCTGAGACGGCCGTACGGCTCGTCGCGTCCGGACACATAGATGACGACCCTGGCCGAGCAGATGAAGCAGCTGTGGCAGCGCGAGATCGCGATCGAGCCGGCGCTCGATGCCGCGTCGCGCAGCCAGGTCGACGACCTGCGCTGCGCGCTGGCCGACCTCGTCTCGGGCGACCCCTACCGGCGCGGCGGCGTCGACCTGCCGACCACCGCCAGCGAGCGCGCCGAGCTCGAGAACACGCTCGCGATCCTGCTCGCGCGCGCCGCGACGATCGCGCTCGCCGCCCGCGATGGGGCGACCGCGGCGCGCTGGCTCGCCGAGGCGCGGGATCGCGCGAACGATCCCGAGCTGCGCCGCCAGCTCGAGGCCGCGTGCGACGAGCCGGAGCGCTATCGCCGCCTGGTCCACGGCCGCTACCTGATCGCGCACGATCGCGAGCGCGCGGCGCGCGCGCTGTGGCGGCGCGTGGCGCGGGGCAAGGACGCGCTCGCGCGGGCCGCGCGCGACGAGCTCGCCGCACCGCGGCCGGTGCGCGGCATGCCGACGCTGTACCGGATCAACGGGATCGGCGCCGGGTTCTACGGCTCGCGCGATCGCGCGGGCGACGGCTCGTACGTCACGACCCACTGCCTGTCGTTCGCGTGGCTGCCGGTCATCCCGCTGCGCGCGTTTCGCGTGCGCGATGCCGGCGGCGGCTATCACGTGCTCGCGCGCGAGCAACTGTCGGGCTTCGCGCGGCTGTACCGGCGCGGCGTGCTGCTCGCGATCGCCGGCGCGATCGCCTATGCCGCGGTGTCGGGCTATGCCAACGACCCCGATCGCCTCGCGCGCCAGCGCTTCGCCGCGGCGCTCGATCGCGGCTCGGCCGAGGCGCTCGATGCCGAGCTCGCATCGCCCGATCTGTTCCGGGTCGATCGCGCCGACGCCGAGCGCGCGGGTGCCGCGATCGTGCAGCTCACCGCCGATCGCGTGCCCGAGCCGCTCGCTCCGGAAGACGTCGAGCAGGCCGGCCGCGTCGTCGCGCGCTACCAGGCGCTGCCCGAGCGCGCGCGGGGCGGCGAGGCACGCGAGGCGATGCTCGCGCAGCTCGACCGCTGGGCCGCCGCGGTGCGCGCGGTGCCCGACGCGCTGCTCGCGCTGCTTCGCGACGAGGCCGCGATCGCCGATCCGTCGCGCGAGGACGCGATCCGCAAGCGCCTCGCCGCGGCGCGGCTGGCGGTCGCCCGCGAGCTCGGCGCGCGCGATCCCGAGGCGGCGCTCGCCGTGCTGGTCGAAGACGGCGAGGACAGCGCGGCGATCGCGCAGGCCGGCGACGTGCTGCGCGCGATCGGCGACAAGCCGGCGCTGCTCGACGACGCGCGGCCCGACGTCGAGCGCTGGCTCGCGCACACCGGCAAAGGCGAGCTCGAGCAGACGATCGCGCGCCAGCTCGCCGCCGGCGAGGCCGCGCGCGCGGCCGCCGAGGCCGACGACGTGACCGGCGCGCAGCTCGAGGCCGCGCTCGCGCGCCAGCCGTGGAACCAGCGCGCCGCGCTCGCGCTCGCGCGGCTCGATGCCGCCGCCGGCAAGCTCGATGCGGCGGCCGCACGGCTCGCCCGCTTCGGGTCACCGGGCAGCATGATCGTCGATGGCCGGATCCTGTTCGCCAGGATCGCGATGGAGCAAGGCGACCTCGCGACCGCCGACCGGCTGTTCGCCGAGCTGCTCGCGCCGCGGCTGCCCCGCTTCCTGGCCGCGAGCGCGGCGCTCGACGCCGGCATCGCCGACCTCCAGGCGCGGCTCAAGGGCCAGCTCGACCGCGGCGAGCTGCCGCTCGACGTGCTGCGCGCGTACGAGGCCGCGGCCGAGCAGGACAAGGGCGCGGTGATCGAGCAGTGGACCGCCGAGCGCATGCAGCAGGATCCCGAGGTCGCGGGGCTGCGCGCGCGCTACGAGGCCTACGCCTACGTCGTACCGACCGCGATCCACCTCGGCACGGTCAAGCTTCGGCGCGCGCAGCGGATGACCGGCGCGGCGCGCGACGCGATGCTCGACGCGGCCGAGCGCACGTTCCTCGCGGTGCGCACGCAGGCCGAGGGCGAGCCCGCGTTCCGGCTCGGGCTCGGCGAGATCTACGCGCGGCTCGGCAAGACCGGCGATTCCGAGCGCGAGCTCGGCGCGGTCCTGGCGATGCACGACGCCAAGCTGTCGCTCGCGGTCGCCGAGATCTACCGCGGCATCGGCAAGCTCGAGCGCGCCGAGCAGGTCGCGAGCGCGGTCTACGACAGCGCGCCGCCGGCCGATCGGCAGGGCGCGGCGCACCTCATGGCGCTGCTCACCGAGGACGAGCCGGCGACCAGCGAGAGCTGGCTGCGCAAGTGCGACCAGCACGACCCGACGATCCAGATCGCGCTGCTCGAGCTCGAGGCACGCGAGCTGCTCCACCAGGGCAAGCTCGCCGCGTGCGCGGCGAAGTTCGCCGAGGTCGCGAATCGCTACCTCGCGACCGCGAGCGCGGGCGACCTCGCCGGCTACAACAACGCGGCGGTCGCCGACGGCGAGCGCTTCGAGTGCAGCGGCGACCTGTCGGCGCTCGCCGCGGCGGAGTCGGCGCTCGAGCAGGCCTACAAGCTCGGCGGCGACCAGCCGATCGTGGTCGGCAACCTCGCGCGCATGCTCGACGGCAACGCGGTGACCCGCGCGCTGGCGCGTCGCGCCGATCTGCGCGGGCTGCGGCTGCGCAGCGACGAGGCCGGCGATCTCGCGAAGCTGCTGCTCGACGGCCCCGAGCGCGACGCCACGCTCGCCGCGATCACCGCCGATCCGGCGTGGCGGCGCAGCTACGAGCTCGCCCAGCACTACGAGGTGCTCGCGCCGAGCAGCACCGACCCGTACAGCCTCGAGCTGTCGCACGCCGCGACCATGCGCGACGCGGCGGGCGCGGCCGCGGTGATCGATCGGCTGCAGCGCGCCAAGGCGATCGACACCAGCCGCGCCGATGCCGAGCTCGCGCGCTGGCTCGGCGGCAGCGACGACGATCGCCGGATCCAGCAGCTCGACGCCACGATCGCCGGCTACCAGGAGCTGATCGACTCCGGCCAGCTCGCACCGCACGCGCGCGCCGCGGCGCTCTATCTCGAGGCGATCGCGATCCACACGCGCGCGCTGTACTGGCCCGATCCCGCGCGGATGGCGCGCGTGATCGAGATCAACGAGCAGGCGGCCAGGCTGTGGCCGGCGCTCGACCGCGAGGCGGTGATGGCGCACGTGCTGCTCGATCAGGCGGGCGTGCGGATCGCGCCGGCGCGGTGGAGCAAGCTGCGCCGCGAGCGCAGCGCCGCCGCCATCCTCGATCAGCTGAGCGCGGCCGGCGATCCGCTCGCGAGCAAGCTGCGCGCCGCCCCCGAGTGGCCGCAGATCGTCGCGCACATGAAGGCGGCCGGCGGCACGCCCGATGCCGACGACCTGCGGCTCGCGCGCCAGATCGGCGATCCCGCGATCGTCCGGTGGGCGAACGCCGCGCTCGACGACAAGCTGGGATGGTCGTCGCTCCAGCTCGCCGCGATCGCGATGCCGAGCGCGGTCGCCGCGAGCGAGGATCTCGCGTACCTCGCGAAGCGGTAGCTACCACTCGTCGCATTCGTGCTCGGCCGGGATCGCGTCGTCGGGGGGCGGCGGCGGCAGCACGGCGTGAGCGTGGACGAACAGCCACAACATGGTGAGCACGGTCATGCCCCGACACGCAGCATTCGACGTGCCAGCCCGCTCACCGCGCCCGCGCGGAGCGTGCGGCGCTGTCGCAGCGGAAGCTCGGAGCGCGGCAACGCCACACGAACGCGAGGGCACATCCGTTGCACTACCGGGTGCGAGCCATGGCGACGTCGCAGATCGCGGAGCGCACGTCGATCTTCGACTGGGCGCTGCGTCCGTTCAGCAAGGTCGAGCCCGGCGAGGGCCCGCAGGCGCTGCTGCTCCTGCTGTGCGTGCTCGTCATCCTCACCAGCTACTACCTGATGAAGACCGCGCGCGAGGGCCTCATCCTGAGCGTCCACACGTTCGGGCTGCGTGGCGCGGAGATCAAGTCGTACTCGGGCGGCGTGATGGCGCTGCTGCTGATCGGGTTGGTCCCCGCATACGGCGCGCTCGCGAACCGCGTCGACCGGCTGCGCCTGATCAACGTGTCGTACGCGATCGTGATCGCGTGCCTGCTCGGGTTCTACGCGCTCGGCCAGGCGGGCCTGCCGATCGGCTTGCCGTTCTTCGTGTGGATCGGGATCGTCAACATGTTCCTGATCGCGCAGTTCTGGTCGTACGCGAACGACCTCTACAGCGAGGAGCAGGGCAAGCGGCTGTTCGCGCTGATCGCGCTCGGCGGCTCGATCGGTGCGGTGATCGGGCCGGAGCTGTCCAACCTGGTGACCACGTTCACGTTGTTGCCGCTGGCCGCGGCGCTGCTGGTCGTCTGCATCGCGCTGTTCAACGCGGTCGAGCACATGCACCGCACGCGGGCGCCGCGCGACGCGGCCGCGCACGAGCCGATCGACGGCGGCGGCGGGTTCGGCCTCGTGCTGCGCGACCGCTACCTGTTGCTGATCGCCGCGCTCGTGCTGGTCGCCGAGCTGGTCAAGACCAACGGCGAGTACGTGCTGTCGAGCGTGGCCACCGAGCACGCCGCGCAGCTGATCCCCGCGACCGCGCACCCCGAGCTGCACGGCGCCGCGCGCGCCGCCGCGATCGCGGCCGACCGCCGCGAGCTGATCAAGGCGTTCTACAGCAGCTTCTTCTTCTGGGTGAACCTGGTGAGCCTCGTGCTCCAGGCGTTCGCCGTGTCGCGCGTGATCGAGAAGCTCGGCGTGCGGCGCGCGCTGTTCGTGATGCCGGTGATCGCGCTCGGCGCGTACGGCCTGATCGGGGCGATCGGCGGGATGGCGCTGGTCCGGATCGCGAAGACCAGCGAGAACAGCACCGAGTACTCGGTGCAGAACACGGTGCGCCAGCTGCTGTTCCTGCCGACCGCGCGCGCCGACAAGTACAAGGCCAAGGCCGCGATCGACACGTTCATGGTGCGCGGCGCCGACTCGCTGTCGGCGGTGTTCGTGTGGGCGGCGATCTACGTCGTCGGCATCCGCGGCCGCGGCCTCGCGCTGGTCAACGTCGGCCTGGTCGCGGCGTGGATCGCGATCGCGATCCTGCTCGCGCGCCGCCATCGCATGAAGAGCCGGGAGGCCGAGGCGTGACGCGGCTCGGCATCGCGATCGTGCTCGTCGCGGCGCCCGCGGTCGCTGCGGCGCAGGCCGCCGACGACCACAGCGCGGCCGACGTGGCCAGCGCGCCGCTGCCGGGCGACGAGAGCGGCCGCATCGATCGCCAGCCCGGCGACTCGGCGCTGCGCGAGCTCGCGCGCGGCGCGCTGTTCGTGCCCAAGCTGCTCACCGACGCCACGCTCGAGCCGCTGCGCGGCGCGGTGTGGGTCGAGGACCACTACCAGCTCGAGGACCTGTACTACCGGACGTTCTTCAACCGCGATCGCACGTTCGGCATCTTCCCGAGCGGGACGTACGAGACCGGCTACGGCGGCACGATCGGCGCCGAGCTCGTCCATCACGATCTGCTCGGCCATCACGAGCACCTCGAGCTGCTCGCGACCACCGGCGCCGCGTTCGGCGAGCTGTACCGCGCCGACACGCTCGCGGCGTTCGACACCGGCGATCGCTTCGGCCGCTGGCAGTTCGGGATCGAGGGCAACTTCAACCGCCGGCCCGGCGATCCGTTCTACGGGATCGGCAACGGCAACCTGCGCTCGACCGCGCCGGACATGCCGATCGATCCGCGCGTCGATCCGACCGCGGTGTCGGTGACCTACAAGTACCAGGAGGCGCGGACCTCGGCGTATGCCGACGTGCGCCCGTTCGGCGCGTTCCACGTCCGCACCACCGGCGAGCTGACCGATCTCGAGTTCGGGCGCGGCGAGACGGGCCCCGCGATCGACGAGGTCTACGCGCCGATGGGGCTGGTCGGGTTCGGCGGCGTGCGCCACCTCTACGGCGAGCTCGAGCTGCGCTACGACCGGCGTCACCGCGGGTCGATCTACGATCCGGCGGGCCTGCGCTCGGAGGGCCTGCTCGCGGTGTCGTACCTCGGCCGCGTGCACGAGCTCGAGGACTACCCCGACTTCTGGCACTACGGCGGGCAGGTCCAGCAGCTGTGGCGGCTCGGCAACGGCCCGCAGACGCTCGCGACGCGGCTCTACGTCGAGGCGGTGAGCGGATCGCGCGACCAGGTGCCGTTCGCCGAGCTGCCCGAGCTCGGCGGCGGCGAGCTGCTGCGTGGCTACGACTTCGCGCGGTTCCGCGACCGCGTCGCGGCGTACGGCTCGGTCGAGTATGGCTGGGGGCTGTCGGACGCGTTCGACGCCGCGTTGTTCGTCGACGCCGGCCGGGTCTATCCATCGCTGGACGACCTCACGCTCGACGACCTGCGGGTCGGCTATGGCCTCGCGCTCGACTTCTACCAGGGCTCGGGGTTCGCGGCCGAGGGCACGGTCGCCACGTCGATCGACGGCGGCATCTTCTTCAGCCTGTCCTTCAACCCGGTGTGGGACGCGCGCCCGAGGTGGCGATGAGATCGATCGTCCTCATGGCATGCACCGCGTGCGCGGCGAGCCGTCAGGCGCTGCCGCCGGCGCGGTTCGCGAACGCGCCGGTCGTGACCGTGGTCGACGATCGCCGAGACGTGCCGCGCGCGCCGGCCAGGCGCGAGCTCACGCCGGATCTGTACTTCTTCGACGCGATCTTCAAGACGCGGTTCGATCACTGGGCCGAGGTGCCGCCGCCGCGCCGCGCGCTCGGCGTCAACGCGCTCGACGAGGTGCCCGACTCGACCTGGTTCACCAACCGGATCGGCGTGCGCGCGCTGACCCCGGCCGAGGTGTTCACCGGCCCGCTCACCGCCGACAGCCCGGAGCTGCACAAGCCGTGGACGATCCGCGCCGGCAAGACCGGCGGCACGACGTTCGGCCTCATCATCACCGACGCGCGCGGCATCAAGTATCTGCTCAAGTTCGACGCGGCCGGTCAGCCCGAGGTCGAGACCGGCACCGACGTGATCGCCGATCGCCTGCTGTGGGCGGCCGGCTACAACGTGCCCGAGGACCAGGTCGTCTACTTCCGCCCCGACGAGCTGGTGCTGCCGCCGAACGGTCCGGTCACGCGCGAGGCGATGGACCGGGGCTTCGCGCGCGTCGAGCGCGAGCCGGACGGCCGGATCCGCGCGCTCGCGTCGCGCTGGATCGACGGCACCACGCTGGGCGGCCATCCCGGCGAGGGCGTGCGCCACGACGATCCGAACGATCGCATTCCGCACGAGCTGCGGCGCGACCTGCGCGGCGCCTACGCGATCTACGCGTGGATCGACCACGTCGATGTCCAGGAGGGCAACTACGTCGATTCGTGGGTTGCCGACCGCGCCGATCCGCACCGCCACTACGTCAGGCATTACCTGATCGACTTCGGCAAGTGCCTCGGCGCGATGGCGTACCTCAACGACGACCTGCGGCGCAGCCACACCTACGTGGTCGATCTCGCCGACATCGGCTTCACGCTGTTCACGCTCGGCACCGCCAACCGGACGTGGGAGCGCCGCCCGCTGATCACGATCAAGGGCGTCGGCCTGTTCGACGCGACCACGTTCGATCCCGGGCGCTGGCACCCCGACTTCCCCTACCTGCCGTTCCTCACCGCCGATCGCTTCGACAAGTTCTGGGGCGCGAAGATCGTCGCGCGGTTCACCCGCGACCAGATTCGCGCCGCCGTGCTCGCCGGCCGGCTCAGCGATCCGCGCGCGGTCGAGTACATCACCGACACGCTGGTCGCGCGCCAGCGCGAGACCCTGGCCTACTGGTTCGCGCGGGTCGCGCCGCTCGATCGCTTCACGATCATGGCGACCGCCGACGGGCCGTCGCTGTGCTTCGACGACCTCGCGATCGGCCACGGCATCGCGGTGCCCGGCACCACGACCTACGCGATCCGCCGCTACGACTTCGCCGGCCGAACCCTCGGGCCGACGACCGGCGCCGCGGCCGGGCTCGACGGCCATGCCTGCACGCCGCCGCTCGCGCTGGTCGATCCGAGCGACCACGGCGGCTACACGATCGTCGAGGTCGCGACCGACCGACCGCGGTTTCACGGCAAGACCCTGATCCACGTCGCGCGCGATCCGGCCAGCGGCGCGCCGCGCGTGATCGGTGTATGGAGAGAGTGATGCTGCGCGCCGCCGCCGTGCTCGCCGTGCTGTTCGCCGGCTGCGCGGTGGTCGCGGTGATCGCGCCGGGCAACGCGTTCGACCTCGCGGTGGAGCGCGCGATCCAGGGCGTGCCGGGCGTCGCGCCGCTGGCCCGCGGCGTGAGCTGGTTCGGCAACAGCCGGCTCGACATCGTCGCGCCGATCGCGATCGGGTTCGGCCTGCTCGCGGTCGGCCTGCGCCTCGAGGTCGCGGCCCTCGCGGCGAGCACGCTCGGCGCGACCGCGCTCACCCACCTCGTGAAGTGGCTGGTCGATCGCGCGCGGCCGGCCACCGAGATCCACGTCCTCGAGACCGCGCACGGCGCGAGCTTTCCGTCGGGCCACGTCACCGAGTACGTCGCGCTCGCCGGCGTGCTCGCGGTGTTCGCGCACGCGCTGATCCGCGATCGCGTGGTGCGGCGCACGCTGATCGTGTTCGCGTTCGTGCCGATCGTCCTGGTCGGGCCGGCCCGGGTCTACCTCGGCGCGCACTGGCCCACCGACGTGATCGGCGGTTACGCGCTGGCCGGCGCATGGCTTGCGCTGGTCGCGCAGATCTACGCGAGGCAGCGGGCGCGCCGGCTGCGGGAACCTCGCAGGCTGCGGATCTGATCTCGCCGGCGCGGCGCCCGCGCGCTACCCAATATTCATGCACCGGTGGTTGCTGCTCGCGCTCGCCGCATGCACGGCCGCTCCGCCGCCGACCAAGGCGGAGCTCGGCCGCGTGCTGTTCGACGACCCCGGGCTGTCGACCCCGCCCGGCCAGGCGTGCAGCGACTGCCACGCGGAGAGCGCGAAGTTCCGCGATCCGGAAAGCGACCACGCGACGTCGATGGGCGTGATCGGCGGCCGGTTCGGCTCGCGCAACGCGCCGAGCCTGATGTACGCGCGGTTCGTCCCGCCGCTGCACTTCGACGCGGAGCGCGGACGATGGATCGGCGGCCTGTTCTGGGACGGCCGCGCCAACACGCTCGAGGATCAGCCGGCCGGACCACTGCTCAACCCGCTCGAGATGAACAACCCCGACAAGGCCACGGTCGTGCGGCGCGTCCGTCAGGGACCGCACGCCGCGACGCTGCGCGCGATCTACGGCGCGAACGCGCTCGACGACACCGACCGCGGGTACGCCGCGATCGTGGACGCGCTCGCCGCCTACGAGCGCTCGCCCGCGATGTCGCCGTTCCACTCGAAGTACGACCGCTACCTCGCGGGCCAGGAGCCGCTGACCGATCAGGAGCTGCGCGGCCTGTCGATCTTCGAGGATCCCGCGCGCGGCAACTGCGCGAGCTGCCACCCCAGCCGCCCCGGCCCCGATGGCTCGCCTCCGCTGTTCACCGACTTCAGCTACGCCAACCTCGGCGAGCCGCGCTATCAGAACAACAACTTCTATCGCCAGGCGCGCCAGTTCAACCCGGCGGGCGCGGGCTACATCGACCGCGGCCTCGGCGCGATCGTCCACGACCCGGCCTACGACGGCGCGTTCCGCGTGCCGACCCTGCGCGATGTCGCGAAGACCGCGCCGTACGGCCACGCCGGCTACTTCGAGAACCTGCCGTATGCGGTCGACTTCATCGCGTCGCGCGACCTCGGCTCGCGCGACTCGCCGACCTGCTCGCGGGCGCGCGGCGTCGCCGCGATCTGCGCGTGGCCGCCGCCGGAGCTGCGCGCGACCGCCGATCCGCGGATCGGCAGCCATCCGCTCAGCGCGCAGGAGATCGACGACGTGGTCGCGTTCCTCGACACCTTGACCGACGACTGAGCGATCCAGCCCCGCGACTGCGTCCGCAGCGGCGTCATGGCTCACCAGGAGCGCGACGGTCCCGGCGGACTCCCTCCGGTCGTGCTCGAGGTCCGACGGCGATCGTGCCCGTTCGTCGAGTCGCTGGCGATGTCGAGCAGCATCGCCGCGAGGCTCGCGATCATCGCGATCCCGAGCTCGGTGCGGTCCTCGATCACGTCGAACATCGCGGTCGCCGAGCACTCGAGCGCGCGCACCCGGGTCGCGGTCTCGACCGTCCAGCCATGGTCGGCGCCGGCGAGCAGCTCGAGCAAGCCGATCGCGTCGCCGGGATGGACGGCGCGGGTCTCGCCGGTCGCGCGGCGCGCCGCGAGCGCGCCCTCGACGATGACGTGGCCGATCGGGGCGGGCTCGCCCGCGCGCACGAGCTCGACGCCGGGCGGCACGACGACCTCGGTCGCGCCCTGCGCGAGCATCGCGACGCCGTCGAGCCGCGCGCCCGATAGCGGCGCGAGCTGGCGCAGCACGAGCAGACGATCGACGAAGCCGAGCGGATCGACGTCGGGGATCGCGAGCGCGGCGTGGTGCGGTGGCACGGCGAGCGCGGCGGTCGCGAGCTCGCGCAGCGTCGCTCGCAGCAGGCCGAAGTTGTCGTCGAGCAGGTCCGAGACGTCATCGGCGAACAGCTGGAGCGTGCGGGTCGACGTGGTCGCGACCGCCGCGCTCGCGAGCGGGCGCCCGGACAGCACCTCGAGCGCGCCGAACACCTGGTGCGCGCCCCACGCCAGGCCGCGCTCGGGCGACGCGATCGTGCCTTCGAGCACGACATGGATCGCGCGCAGCGGCAGGCCGGCGCGCGCGACCACCGCGCCGCGCACGAACGTCGCATCCGCCACGTTCTCCGCGAGCATCGCGAGCTCGTTCAGCTCCGCGCCGGCGAGCAGGCGGATCTGGCGCAGCGCGAGCATGCGCCTGAGCAGCTGCGGGCTCACGTCATGCATCGAGCCTCGCGATCGCCTGGTCGAACGCGTCGATCAGCAGCGGCGAGCCATCGGGCGGGCGCAGCCGGGCGAGGTCGCCGCGCAGCGCGACCAGGTGGCGCTCCGCGACGTGATACGCCACGACGCAGCGCAACGACTCGCTCGCATCCGCGAGCAGCGCGGCGAGCAGCGCCTCGTGATCGCGGTAGGGGCCGGGCGCGAGCGCGCCGAGCTGCTCGCGGCGGTCCGCGCCGCCGTCCATCACCGCGAGCAGCGCGCCGCGGATGTCGGCCGGCGCGATCGACTCGACGATCTCGCGCGCGGCCGCGTGGCGCGCCGGGTCCGAGCTGGTCAGCGCGTCGTGCGCGCTGCGTAGCCCGGCCTCCGGAAACAGGATGCCGAGCGCGCGGAACACGTGCTCCACCGAGGCGCGGTGCTTCTCGAGCAGCAGCTCGCCGATCAGCGTGCGGCTGCGCGACGGGCGCTCGCGAGCGGCAGCGAAGTCGTCGCGCAGCACGGCGTAGCGCGCGGCCTCGCGGACCTCGTGGCGCAGGTACTCGCGCAGCGGCTCGGGATCGAGCGCGAGGTGCGGCTGGTCGGCGCGCATCCGGCCGAGCGCGCGGAGCAGCTTGTACGCGATCCTGCGATCGGGCTCGCGGACCAGGCGCGCGGCGAGCGCCGCCGCGGCGCGCTCGCTGCCGAACGGGCTGATCGAGCGCGGGAGGTGGCGGCGGACGACCGGGGGCGTCGCCGGATCGTCGAGCGCCGCGGTGAGCACGTCGAGCCCGCGCTGGCCGGCCGCGACGAACACCCGGCGTGCGTCCTCGCGCAACCGCGGATCCGCGAGCAGGCCGACCACGTGACCGAGCTCGGCGGTGACCGGCGCACGCGAGAGCACGTGAAGCGCGCGGCGCTGCACGTCGGCCTCGCCGGTCGCGAGCAGCGCGTGCAGCGCTTCGTGCAACCGCGGGCTCGGCGCGTAGCCGATCGCGTCGGCCAGCGCGATCCGCTCGGCGGTCGTGCCGGCGATCAGCGCCGCGAGCCCGGGGTCGGCGTCGCGGTGGCCGAGCGCGGCCAGGCGGACCAGCGCGACCGCGCGCACCTCGGGCGCCGGATCGTCGCGCGCGGCGAACAGCGAAACCCGCCGGCCATCGCGCGTCGCGGCGGCGAGCGCCGCGGCGCGCACGTGCGGATCGTCGTGGTGGTGCAGCTGCGCGAGCACGCGCACCGCCCGCGCCGGCATGTCGCCGTCGAACAGCTCGAGCGCGTGGCGGACCACGCTCGGCCTCGGATCGAGCAGCACCGATTCCGGAATGCGCTCGTGGCGCGCGAGCAGGTCGAGCGCGGCGCGGACCTCGACCTCGTCGTCGCTGGCGAGCGAGTGGGTCAGCATCGCGTACGCGCTGGCGTCGAGCGGCGGCACCTCGGCGTCGCGGCGGATCTCGCCGGCCTGGAGCATGTCGCGGAACTGCGCGACATAGCCGCGCCGCACGATCGCGATCGAGGCGAGCCAGACCGCGCCGCCGATCGCGGTGACCAGCGCGAGCTCGCGCGAGGTGGCGTCGAACGCGCCGAGCCCGAGCGCGATCGTCGCGGCGAGCGCCTGGCCGCCGCGCTGGCCGAGCGCGTCCGCGATCACCTTCCAGCCGTTGCGGATCGCCGCGGGCAGCGGGAGGTACAGCACCTCGCAGCCCACGCGATGCACGCTGTAGCGCAGGCCGCCGTCGCCGAGCTTCAGCGCGATCACCGCGATCGTCGCGCCGGTGAGCGCGAAACCGAGCGCGGTCGCGATCATGATCACGGGCAGGATGACCAGCGTGGCCGCGACCCCCCAGCGCTCGAGCAGGCGCGGCGTGACCAGCAGCTGGACCGCGAGGCTGATCGCGTTGAGCGCGGTGTAGATCGCGCCGAACGCGCTCGCGAGATCGCCGGCGGCGAAGCGGTTCGCGATCACCCGCTTGAACGTGAGGTCGCCGAGCGTGAGCACGACGGTCGACGCGACGCCGACCGCGAGCAACAGCCGCACGTAGCGCCGCGACCGCCGCGACAGCGCCTCGGCGCGCGGCCGCCGCACCACCGGCTCGGGCACGCCGTTTTTCGGCATCAGCGCGATCGCGACGACCAGCGCGACCCCGAAGCCGAGCGCCGCCGCGGTCACGAGATAGCGCGCCGCGACCAGCCGCCCGAGCGCGCTCGCCAGCGCCGAGCCGCACAGCGAGCCGGCCACGCCGCCGGCGCCGATCGCGCCGAACGCACGCTTGGCCTCGCCGATCTTCACGCTGCGATCGATCGCGGTCCAGAAGCTCGGCACGACGAGCGTCGCGACGAACCCGGTCCACAGATAGAGCGCGAACACCACCGGCCGCGAGCCCGCAACCGTCGCCGCGAGCGCCGCGGTGCCGATCGCGCCGACCACGAGGAACGCGATCAGCATGCGGCGCGGGTCGCGCAGCCGCGCGCGGCGGACCACCGCGACCGCGACCAGCGCGCACCCAGCCATCGCGACGTAGGCGATCGCGAGCTGTTGCGCGCCGAGGCGCGCCAGGAACAGCGCGTCGCGCCCGGTCTCGAGCAGCGCGTACGCGAACAGGATCGCGAACAGCACCGCGCCTGGCGCGAGCGCCGCCCTCGACAGGAAGCGAACGCGGGGCGCCGACATTTGAACGACAGCAGTGCAACGCGGATGCCGCCCGGCTCCGCCTGTGGCCTACGCGACCGCGCCTGGCAAGACCTGGCAAGCGCGCGAGCGCGCACGGCGCGACGGTCGCGCACGCCGCACGTTGCACGGATTTTTTGAATACCGGCGCGATCGATGGCGTCGCTGCGCCGATCCCTGGCCGTCGCCTGCACCCTTGGGGGGCCCATGCTTCGCCTCGCGTCCACGCTGTTTCTTGCAACGCTCACCGCCGGACTGCTCGGCGCGTGCACGACCTCGTCGCACCCCGACTCGACCCTGACGGTCGAGAACGACGAGAGCTTCGCGATCACCGATCTCTACGTCGACGCGGTCGGCGACGAAACGTTCAGCGACAACCTGCTCGCCGGGGCGCCGCTCCAGCCCGGCGACGCGATCAAGCTCGCGATCACGTGCGATACCTACGACGTCGAGATCGTCGACGAGGCCGGCGGCGACTGCGTCGTCCACGACGCCGATCTGTGCTTCACCGACGCCGACTGGGTGATCGACGACAACTTCTGCACGTTCAGCCAGAGCCGCCAGGACAAGACGCCGGTGCCGCCGGTGCAGAGCCCGCATACCGCCGCGCGGCGATAACCGCCAACACTCTGCCGCTCGGCGGCAAGATGAGGGGGTGGCGCTGGAACGCCGAGAGCTCGCGATCGCGGCGTGGGGCAGCGTCGCGTTCGCCGCGGTGCTGGCCAGCTACACCGCGCTGCGCCCGGTGCGCGACGCGCTGGTGGTCGACGGCGATCCCGATCGGATCCCGTGGCTGTTCAGCGCGACGTTCGTGGCCGTCGCCGCGGTGGCGCCGGTGTGGGGCGCCGCGCTTGCCCGCCACGCGCCACGCCGGCTCGTGCCGATCGCGTTCCAGGTGTTCGCGGCGTGCGAGCTCGGGTTCGTCGCGCTCGTCCGCGCCGATGTCGCGCCGGTCGCGGTCGGGCGCGTGTTCTACGTCTGGGCCGCGGTGCTCGGGCTGTTCGTGGTGTCCGTGCTGTGGAGCCTGTTCGCCGACCTGCTCGGTCCCGCGGCGGCGAGCCGGCTGTACGGCCCGATCACCGCGGGCGGGACGGTGGGCGCGATCGCCGGGCCGGCGCTGACCCAGCTGCTCGTCGGCACGATCGGCGTGGCCGGCGTGCTCGCGATGTCGGCCGTGCTGCTCGAGCTCGCCACGCTCGCGGTCGGCCAGGTGCGGCGCGCCGCGGGCGAGCACGCGCGCGAGGCGATGCCGGCGCGCGGCGGGGCGTTCAGCGGGCTCGCGCACGTCGCGCGCTCGCCCTACCTCGCCGCGATCGTCGGCTACGTGCTGTGCACCGCGTGCGCCGCGACGTTCGTCTACCTCGAGCAGGTCCATCTGCTGCGCGTCGCCCTGCCCGACCGCATCGCGCGCACGCAGTTCCTGTCGTCGGTCGACGTGTGGACCAACGTGTGCGTGCTGGCCGTGCAGGCGCTCGCCGCGGCGCCGCTGTTGCGCCGGTTCGGCCCGGGCGCCGTGCTGTGCGTGCTGCCGGTCGCGCAGCTCGCCGGGATCTCGTGGCTCGCCGCGGCGCCGTCGCTCGGCGCGCTCGCGGTGATCGCGGTGGTGACGCGCAGCGCGACCCACGGCCTGACCCGGCCCGCCCGCGAGCTGCTGTTCACCGTGCTCGCTCGCGACGACAAGTACGCCGCGAAGAACGTCATCGATACCACGGCGTACCGCGCCGGCGATTTCGGCGCGAGCTGGCTCGTGCTCGCCGGCGCGAGCGGCGCGGTGATGGTGGTTGCCGCGATCCCGCTGGTCGTGGCATGGCTGTCGCTCGCGATCGCGCTCGGCATGGGATTTCGTCGCAGGCTCAAGGAGGCTCCGTGATGCTCGATCGTCGCCGCTTCGTGCTCGGATCGCTCGCCGGGATGGCCGCGGCCTGCGCGCCCCGCCGGCCCGCACCGGATCCCGCGCCGCCTCGCCCCGCGCCAGCGCGCGGCAAGACCATCCTCATCCTCGGCGGCACCAACTTCCTCGGCCCGCAGGTCGTCGCGGCGGCCCGCGCGCGCGGCCACACGCTCACCCTGTTCAACCGCGGCAAGACCCACCCCGGGATGTTCCCCGACCTCGAGCAGCTGCACGGCGATCGCGACGGCCACCTCGAGGCGCTCGCCGGGCGCAGCTGGGATGCGGTGGTCGACACCTCGGGCTACGTGCCGCGCATCGTCAAGGCCTCGGCCGAGCTGCTCGCGCCGCGCGTCGGGCACTACGTGTTCATCTCGACGATCTCGGTGTACGCGGGCGAGAACGTGGTCGGCGCCGACGAGACCGCGCCGGTCTCGACCATCGCCGATCCGACCAACGAGGACGTCAAGACCAACTACGGCGCGCTCAAGGCGCTGTGCGAGCGCGCCGCGGAGGCCGCGCTGCCCGGCCGGGTCGCGAACATCCGGCCCGGACTGATCGTCGGCCCCGGCGACCCGACCGGGCGGTTCAGCCACTGGCCGAGCCGGATGGCCGAGGGCGGCGACGTGCTCGCCCCGGGCGACGGCTCGACCCCGGTGCAGTGGATCGACGTGCGCGACCTCGGCGCGTGGATCGTCCACGCGATCGAGCGCCGCACGGTCGGCGTGTACAACGCGCTCGGCCCCGCGCAGCGCACGACGATGAAGGAGGTGATCGACGCGTGCAACCACGCGGCGGGTGACAAGGCGACCCCGGTGTGGGTGGACGCCGCCTTCCTTGCCAAGCAAGGGGTCAGCGAGTGGCAGGACATGCCGATGTGGGCCGACGCGAAGGGTGACGACGCCGGGTTCGGCACGCGCTCGAACCGCCGCGCGGTCGCCGCGGGCCTGACCTTCCGCCCGATCGGCGACACCGCGCGCGACACGCTGGCCTGGCTCGCCGCGCTGCCCGAGGACGAGCGCGCCAAGCGCAAGTCGTCGGGGATCGCGCGCGACCGGGAGCTCGCGGTGATCGCGGCGTGGCGGGCGCGCTAGTTCGGCTCGTCCGGCGGCCTGCGCCCGCCGGCCAGCGCGAGCTGGACCTGGCGCGCGATCACGTCGGCGGCGAGCAGGCCGACCACCTCGTCGGGTGCGCCCTGGCGCGGCTCGGTCACGACGACGTACTCGCGGCCGGCCTCGGTGACGCGATCGATCGCGTCGATCGCGCCGGCGTCCCACGGCACGAGCACGTGGCGCACCGGCAGGCGCGCCGCCAGCTCGCCGACCGTGGTCGCCCAGCGCGCGCCGGAGGCGACGTCGCGCAGGTCGCCGGCGCGGATCACCGCGCGCGCCGCGCCGTCGCGATCGACCACGACGAGCTCGAGCCGATCGAGCTGGCGCATCCGCGGCAGCACGTTGGCCAGGGTCTCGCTCGCGGCGACCAGCGGCGGCGGGTTGCGCGGCCCGGGCAGGAGATCGACCACGCGCAGGCCTGCGAGCGCATCGCGCACGCGCTCCGCGCCGAGCTCGCCGCGCGCGCCGAAGAACACGAACACCGCGACCAGCACGAGCAAGAAGTTGCCGGTCGCCGCGCCGAGCGCGCCGAGGCAGATCGCGCAGACCATGCCGACCCGCGCCGCGATCTGGGTCGCGCGGATCCGCGACAGCCGCGCCGCGAGCAGGGCGCGCAGCAGGCGCCCGCCGTCCATCGGAAACGCCGGCACCAGGTTGAACACGCCGAGCACGAGGTTGGTGACGCCGAGGTAGTACAGCGCCATCTGGACGTCGGGGCTCGCGGCGTGCGCGCCGCGAGCGCACAGGTAGAGCACGACGCCGATCACCAGGCTGGTCAGCGGCCCGACCCCGGCCATCACCGCCTCGTGCAACGGCCGCCGCGGCATGCGCGACATCTGCGACACGCCGCCGAGGATCATCAGCGTGATGCCGCGGACCTGGCCGCCGAAGCGCAGCGCGACGAAGGTGTGAGCGAGCTCGTGCAGCGTGATCGAGGCGAACAGCCCGAGCGCGAGCACCACGCCCCACGCCGGCGAGTGCAGCTCGGCCGCGAGCACGTACGCGAGATACGGAACGATCAGCAGCAGCGACCAGTGGGCGCGGATCGGGACACCGCGCACGCGGAACAGGGTCAACGAGCCGCGCTGGAACATGCCCGATGGTGTTGCATCGCACGTGCCTTGCCCGGGCCAGAACCACTCGTAGGCGGGGCGCGGAGCTACGCCGCCGCCGGCGCGGCGAACTGCGCGTGGTACAGCGCGTGGTAGGCGCCGCCGGCCGCGAGCAGCTGATCGTGCGTGCCCTGCTCGACGATCTTGCCGTGCTCGAGCACGAGGATCAGATCCGCGTCGCGGATGGTCGAGAGCCGGTGCGCGATCACGAAGCTGGTGCGGCGCTCGCGCAGGGTCGCCATCGCGTGCTGGACCAGCAGCTCGGTGCGGCTGTCGACCGACGAGGTCGCCTCGTCGAGGATCAGGATCGCCGGGTCTGCGAGAAACGCGCGCGCGATCGTGATCAGCTGCTTCTCGCCGACGCTCAGGTTCGAGCTCTCCTCGTCGATCACCGTCTCGTAGCCGTCGGGCAGCGCGCGCACGAAGCGATCGACGTAGCTCGCCTTGGCGGCCGCGAGCAGCGCGTCGTCGCTCGCCGCCGGGTTGCCGTAGCGGATGTTGTCGCGGATCGTGCCGCCGAACAGCCAGGTATCTTGCAGGACCATGCCGAGCCGCGCGCGCAGCTCGGCGCGAGGCAGCGCGGCGATGTCGATCCCGTCGAGCAGGATCTTGCCGCCGGCGAGGTCGTAGAACCGCATCAGTAGATTCACCAGCGTGGTCTTGCCCGCGCCGGTCGGCCCGACGATCGCGACGGTCTGCCCCGGCGACGCGACCAGCGACAGGTGCTCGATCAGCGGCGCGTCGGGCTTGTATCGGAAGGTCACGTCGTCGAACCGGACCTCGCCGCGCAGCGGCGCCGGCAGCGCCGCCTCCGTGCGATCGAGCGACTGCTCCGGCGTGTCGAGCAGCTCGAACACGCGCTCGGCCGACGCCACGCCCGACTGCAGCACGTTGGCGACCGACGCGAGCTGGCTGAGCTGCTGGGTGAACTGGCGCGAGTACTGGATGAACGCCTGCACGCTGCCGAGCAGCATCGCGCCCGACGCCACGCGCAGCCCGCCGACCACCGCGATCGCGACGTAGTTGAGGTTCCCGATGAACCCGATCGCCGGCATGATGATGCTCGACACGAACTGCGCGCGGAAGCTCTGATCGTAGAGCTCCGCGTTCTTGGCGCCGAACGTGGCCTCGACCTGCGCGCGCCGGCCGAACACCTTGACCAGCGCGTGCCCGGTGAACGCCTCCTCGATCTGGCCGTTGAGCGCGCCGACGTGCTTCCACTGCGCGACGAACGCCTTCTGCGAGCGCTTGCCGATCTTCGCGGTGACGACCAGCGACAGCGGGACGGTGACCAGCGCGATCACCGCGAGCAGCGGCGAGATCACGACCAGCATCACCAGCACGCCGAGCACCATCAGCAGGCCCGACAGGATCTGGCCGAGCGTCTGCTGCAGCCCCATCGCGACGTTGTCGATGTCGTTGGTGACCCGGCTCAGCACCTCGCCGTGCGGTTGGCCGTCGAAGTACGCGAGCGGGACCCGCATCAGCTTCTGCTCGACATCGCTGCGCAGCCGGCGCACCGTGCGCTGCACGACGAAGTTGAGGATGTAGCCCTGCAGCCACGCGAACAGCGACGCGCCGGCGTACAGCACCATGACCAGCGCGAGCACGTGGGCGAGCGCGCCGAAGTCGATGCCGTGGCCGGGCTGGACGTCCATCGCATCGACCATCTGCGCCAGCCGGTGGTTGCCGCTGGCCTCGAGCGCGGCGACCGCCTGCGCGTGGGTCTGGCCCGCCGGCATGCGCCCGCCGAAGAACCCGGCGAAGATCAGATCGGTCGCGCGCCCGAGGATCTTCGGCCCGCTGACGTTGAGCGCGACGCTCGAGACCGCGAGCGCGACGACCAGCACGATCAGCTTGCGCTCGGGCGCGAGCCGGCCGAGCAGGCGGCGCGCCGCGGTGCCGAAGCTCTTGGCCTTCTGCGGCGGGCCCATCATCCCGGCGCCCATCGGGCCGCGGAAGATCGGGCGCGGCGGCGCCGCGCGATTCGTGGTCATGCCGCCGCCTCCGTCTGCTCGGTCTGCGAGGTCACGATCTCGGCGTAGGTCGGGCAGCTCGCGACCAGCTCGGCGTGCGTGCCGCGCCCGACCAGCTTGCCGCCGTCGAGCACCAGGATCTGGTCGGCGTCGCGGATGCTGGCCACGCGCTGCGCGACCACGATCACCGCGGCGTTCGCGATCCGCGGGCGCAGCGCGGCGCGCAGCCGGGCCTCGGTCGCGAGGTCGAGCGCCGAGAACGAGTCGTCGAACAGGAACACCGCGGGCTCGCGCAGCAGCGCGCGCGCGATCGCGAGGCGCTGGCGCTGGCCGCCCGACACGTTGGTGCCGCCCTGCGCGATCGGCGTGTCGAGCCCCTGCGGCATCGCGGCGACGAAGTCCTTGGCCTGCGCGATGTCGAGCGCCGCCCACAGCTCGTCGTCGCTGGCGTCGGGCCGGCCGAACCGCAGGTTCGACGCGACCGTGCCGGTGAACAGGTACGAGCGCTGCGGCACCACGCCGATCCGCGCCCACAGCTCCTCGGGGTCGCGATCGCGCACGTCGACGCCGTCGACCAGCACGCTGCCGGCGGTGGGATCGCCGAGCCGCGGGACGAGATCGAGCAGCGTCGTCTTGCCCGCGCCGGTCGAGCCGACGATCGCGGTGACCTGCCCCGGTCGCGCGACGAACGAGATCTCGGACAGCACCGGCGCGGTCGCGCCCGGGTAGCGGTACTCGACGCCGCGCAGCTCGACCACGCCGGTCAGCTCGGCGGGCGTGACCGGCGCGGCCGGCGGCGCGACCGCCGGCACGAGGTCGAGCACCTCCATGATGCGCTCGGCGCACACCGCGGCGCGCGGGATGATCACCGAGAGGAACGTCGTCATCATCACCGCGACCAGGATCTGCATCAGGTAGGTCAGGTACGCGATCAGCGCGCCGATCTCGAGCGAGCCCGACGAGATCCGCCGGCTGCCGAACCACAGCACCGCGACGCTCGACGCGTTGAACACCAGCATCACGGTCGGGAACATCATCGCCTGCAGCTTGCCGACCGCGAGCGCCAGGCCGGTGAGCTCCTCGTTGGCGGTCTCGAACCGGTCGGTCTCCGCCGGCTCGCGCACGAACGCGCGGACCACGCGCATGCCGGTGATCTGCTCGCGCAGCACGCGGTTCACCGTGTCGATCTTCGGCTGCATCGCGCGGAACCGCGGCACCATGCGCGCGATGATCGCGCCGAGGCTGCCGGCCAGCACCGGGATGCACACCAGCAACAGGCGCGACAGCGAGACGTCGTCGCGCAGCGCCATCACGATGCCGCCGATGCACATGATCGGCGCCATCACGAACATCGTGGCCGACATCAGCACGAGGGTCTGGACCTGCTGGACGTCGTTGGTGGTGCGCGTGATCAAGGAGGGCGCACCGACCTTGCCGACCTCGCGCGCCGACAGCCGGCCGACGTGATGGAAGATCGCGCCGCGCAGATCGCGGCCGTAGGCCATCGCCACCCGGGCGCCGACGTAGACCGCCGCGATCGAGCACGCGATCTGGAACGCCGCGATCGCGAGCATCACGCCGCCCCGCGCCAGCACGTAGCCGGTGTCGCCGGTCGCGACCCCGCGATCGATGATGTCGCCGTTGATGTCGGGCAGCAGCAGCGTCGACAGCGTCGACAGCAGCTGCAGGCCGATCACGATCGCGAGCGGACGAGCGTACGGGCGCAGGTACCTGCGTAGGAGACGAGACAACATCCGG
Source organism: Kofleriaceae bacterium (assembly GCA_035516595.1). GTDB lineage: Bacteria > Myxococcota_A > Polyangia > Haliangiales > Haliangiaceae > JABFXX01. The sequence goes on from DATJAE010000196.1 coordinate 39,949, forward strand.
CGAGGCGGTCACTGTACTTCGCAGTAGCCGTTGTTGCACGCCGGCTTGGCGCGCAGTCCTGATCGGTCGACGTGAACGCGAGGATGCGCAGCCGCGACCGCTGGGGATCGGCGAGCCTCGATCATCGAGGTCGTGCACGAGGCCCGATCAGCTCGGCCTCGGAGAGCAATCCCACCTCGCGGAGCGAGATTCCCCACGAACCGTCCGCTCGCAGCCCGGCCACGGCGTACCGCATCCTGCCATCGAGCACGCCGCGATCGCGCGCCTTGTCGCCGAGCGTGGTCGACGGCAAGCCCGCGATCGCGATGCCTCCATCGATCCTCCCGGCGGTCGCGACGTGGCGGTGCCCGTGACACACCAGGACCTGGTTGCGCCGATCGCGAGCGCGGTACACGAGGAGGATCTCCGCGAGTCGGTCGGCGTCGTACGCGGTCTCGAACCAGCGTTCGGGCTCGACGAAACGTGGATCGCGCCACACGTGATGATGGCAGACCACGAGCAGCGGACCGCGCCGCGCCGCGAGCACGCGCGCCAGCGCGCCGAGCTGATCGTCGCCGAACCGGCCGATCGCGTTCGACAGCACGTGGCGCGAGCGGTTGCGGCACGAGTCGAGCAGCGCGACCGTGACCGGGCCGCGCCCCGTGATGATCGCGTCGACCATCGGATAGTCGGCGAGCCGCGCCGCGTGCTGCTGGAACGCGCGCTCGCGCACCGCGCGCCGCGCCAGCGCGTGGTCCTCGTCGTACGGCGGGTTGAAGCAGATGTCGTGGTTGCCCGGCACCACGCGATGCGCGAGCCCGGGCACCGCGTCGACGATCTCGCGCCAGCACCGCCACTCGTCGGGATCGCCGGTGTCGACCGTGTCGCCGCACCACAGCACGGTGTCGGCCGCGTGGCGCCGCACGTGACGCAGCACGCGGCCGAGGCCGGCGCGCAGCTGATCGGAGGCCGGCAGCGCCGGCGCGGGCCATTGCTGCGGATCGAGCGCGAGCTCGGTCGGCGCGCGGCCGGCGCGCACCAGGTGGGTGTCGGAGATCAGCGTGCACACCGGCGCGAGCTCGCCGGGCGCGGCGCGCAGCGCGGGATGAGGCCGGAGCACCGGCGCGCGCCGCACCCGCACGCCGATCCGCACCGCATCCACGAGCCCCGCCGACGCGAGCCCCGCCGCCCACGCCGCACACGCCGGCGCGAGCGCCGGACGCAGCAACCACGGCGCGCCGCGCAGGGTCGCGAGCGGCCGGCCGAGCACGTACGAACCGATCAGCCGCGCCAGCGTGCGCGCGGCGAGCGCGCGTTCGGCGAGCGCCATGGCAGCAGCGCACCACGCGGGCGTGGCGCGATCGCGACGCCGCGGTGACGAGCGGCTACGTGCCGAGCGCCCTGGCGTGCGCGACCAGGCTCTCGACCGCGTTGCGCGCGAGCTCGGCCGACGGACCGGTCTGATACAGCGCGAACAGCCCGGCGCGGGTCGGATCGACCGTCGCGAGCACGTGCAACCGACCGGCCTTGATCGAGTCGCGCGCGACCGAGCGCGGCACGACCACGACGCAGGCTCCGCGCGCGGCGGCCTCGACCAGGAACATCGGATCGTCGACCTCGGCGGCGACCCGCGGCTGCAGCCCGCGCGCCTCGAGGAACGCCTCGACCTCCCAGCGCAGCCACGACGCGGGCCGGTAATGGATGAACCGCACGTCCTGCCAGTCGGCCGACGGCGAGATCGCCGGCGCCGCGACCGCCACCAGCTGGGTCTCGTCGATCTTCACGAGCTCGAGCCCCTGCCGGGTCGCCTCCGGCGGCTCGCTCTCGACCAGCGCGAGATCGAGATCGTTGCCGCGCAGCCCGCGTAGCAGATCGAGCGCATCGCCGGTCCCGATCGACGGCAGACAATCGTCGATCGCGAGCAGCGGCAGCAGGAACTCGGTCGCGGTCGAGCGGCTCGCCGCGTGACTGATCCCGACGCGCAGCGAGCGCGGCACGGTGGGCAGCTTGGTGCCGAGCGCCTCGACCAGCCGCTCGCCCGCGCGGAACATCACGGACGTCTGGTCGTAGGCGATCCGGCCGGCGCTGGTGAGCTTGACACCGCCGCTCGAGCGCTCGAACAACCGCACGCCGAGCGCGCGCTCCAGCGTCCGCAGCTGCTCGCTCACCGTCGGCTGCGTCACGCCTAGCCGCTGCGCGGCGGCAGCGACGGAGCCTTCGCTCGCGACGGTGTGGAAGTAGTGCAGGTGGTTGTAGTTCAGCATCAGCAGCTCGAGGGTAGTTAGTTCCAGCGTGGCATTCCCCTTTGTCGTTCATAGGATTTTCCTGGGTGAGGGCGAAGGAATCCTCGTCGCTCGTGCGCGAGCGCCGAATGTGACACGCGCGCGCGGACGCGCTGGCGCGCTTCACGCTAGAGAGATGATCTGGAATGCCGCAGATCACGCTGACCGTGCTGGTCGTGGACGGGGACGCGCTGCACGCCCGGGCGATCCGCGATGCGCTCGCGCATGACGGTCACGACGTGGTGGTCGAGCCCGATCCGGCGCGCGCAGCCGAGGTCGCGACCCGGCACGCGCTCGATGCCGTGATCGTCGATGTCGATCTTCCCGATCGGTCCGGCTACAAGCTGGCGCGCGCGCTGCGCCGCCACCACCTCGAGCACGCGGCGGTGGTCGTCGGCGTCTCCGCGGAGGGCATCACGGTCGAAGCGCCCGAGCACGCGCTCGCGATCGACGTCCACCTGCGGCGGCCGATCGAGACCCAGTTCCTGTCGGGCCTGCTGCACTATCTGCGCACGCACCGCCGGCGGGGCGAAACCGGGCCGGGAGAGCGCTAGCGCTCGTGCGAGCGGCTTGGCGTACGTTCCCGATCGTACGCGCGCGATAACCTCGCTCGTGCCCACGGCGGTGGCCGGCTGCGCCGAGGCACGGGCCTCGCAATGCGAGGCCGACACCGATGGCCGAGTACCTGCGCTCCAGCACGCGTCCCGTGCAGTCCGACTCGCCAACGCTCGACTGGACGCTCGTGCTGGCCGGCGGCGAGGGTACGCGGCTGGCCGAATACGTCGAGCGCCGGTTCGGCCACCGCATCCCGAAGCAGTTCTGCCGGCTGCTCGGGTCGCGCTCGATGCTCGAGCACACGCTCGACCGCCTCAACCGGCTCACTCCCGCCGCCCGCACGCTCGCCGTGATCGGCACCGACCAGGCCGCGCTCGCGATGCCCCAGCTCGCGGGGCGGTGCGACCACGTGTTCCGCCAGCCCGCAGCGCGCGACACCGGCATCGCGCTCTACGTCGCGCTCGCGATGGTGCTGCGCTGGACCCCGAACGCGATCGTCGCGATCACCCCGGCCGATCACTACGTCGCTCCCGCCGACGCATATGTCGAGCAGGTCCGCCGCGCGCGCAGCATCGCGGCGCGCCGGCGCGACACCGTCGTGCTGCTCGGCGCGCGCCCGACCGAGCCGGATCCCGATCTCGGCTACCTCGCGATCGGCGGCCCGATCGCGAGCCTTCCCGGGGCGCTGGCGGTCGACGCGTTCGTCGAGAAGCCGGCGGTCACGCGCGCGAGCGCGCTGATCCGCGGCGGCGCCCTGTGGAACACGATGGTGATGTGCGCGACCGCGTCCACCCTGTGGGAGCTCGGCCGCGCGGTCGAGCCGGGATTGTTCGACCTGCTCGAGGCACTGATCCCGCTGGTCGGCACGCGCCACGAGGACACCGCGCTCGCGCACGTCTACCGCACCGCCGGTGCCCTCGGGTTCTCGCGCGGCGTGCTCGAACGCTCGCCGGCGCGGCTGGTCGCGGTCGCGCTCGACGGCGTCGAGTGGAGCGACTGGGGCCGGCCCGAACGGGTCGAGACCACGCTCGCGCTCCGGCGTTCGCGCGCGCTGGTGTCCGACGCGAGCGCGCTCGTCGCGTAGCTATTCGAGGTTGTCGGCGATCTGCTTGCGGGTCGCGCGGAAGCGAGCATCGAGCTCGCGCGCGGTGTCTTCGCCGAGCTCCTGCTGCGCCTTGGGGAAGATCTGCTTCTCCTCCTCGCTGGCGTGCTGGACGACGAGGCTCGCGAGCTCGTTGAACGCCGCGCCCCACTCCGGCGACTCGATGACCAGGTCGTCGAGCCGAGCGATCAGCGCCTCGAGCTGCTTGGCCTCCTGATCGTGATGATCGGCGATCGCGCGGGTCATCGGCCGCGCGCGCAGCGCGGCGTACAGCTCGCGCATCTCGCCGTGCTCGTGCGAGATCAGCTCGCGCCGGATGCGCGGCCACAGCTGCGCCCGCTTGTCGCCGTGGGCTCGGACTCGATCGAACAGCGCGACCACCACGCCGTGTTGCTCGGCCAGCGTGCGGAACACGCCGACCAGGCCCGCGAGCCGGGCCTTCATGCTGTTCGCCTTGCCCCTCGCATGCGAGATCGTGGAATCCATTCGGTTCGCCATGACGTGCTCCCGAGGGAACATCCGTGCATGCGCCGCGCCCGGCCGCTACCAGCGGCGCGGACGGCGAACGTAGTAGTCGTCGTAGTCGTCGCGCTCGGGAAACCGCTCGTAGTAGCGGTCGCCGAAGTAGCGCGGCCGCGGCTCGCGCGTGTAGCCGGTGCGCTGGTAGCCCTGCGGCACGCCCTCGCGCAGGAGCTCCTCGTAGTCGCTGCGCATGCCGTAGCGTCCACTCTCGCCGTAGATGTAGGGCCGATCGTCGTCGAGCTCGCGCTGCAGCTCGTTGCGCTCGCGCCGCCGCCACTCGTCCTCGCGCGCCGAGCGAAAGTACGGGCCGCCATGAAAGCGACGGCCGGGATCGGGATGATGTCGCTGCATGTTGTCCTCGCTCTACGATCGTCAGCAAGCACCGGACCATCCGCGCGAGGTCGCGGGCACGTGCGATGCAGCCATCCAGGGGATGCAGGACCAGCACGATCGTTCCGGGCCGGGACAGAGCGGCGCGAGCTCGGGCGCGCATGATTTCGACGAGCGGATGCCGGAGACCCAGCCGTATCCGACGCGCAGCGTGCCGCAGGGCTCGCGGGAATCACTGCCCGGCGACGACGACATCGTCGACTATCCGATGTCCGCCGATGACGAGCTGCGCGCGCGCATCGTGGCGGCGCTCGGCGAGGACGCCCGGGGCGTGACGATCGCCGTGGCCGCGCGCGTGGTGACGATCGCGGGCGTGGTCGACCGCGAGCGCAAGCGGCGGATCGAGCGCGTGCTGCGCGACTTCGCCGGCGTGAGCGAGCTCGAGGACCGGCTCGACATCCGCTGACGTGCGCGGCAGCGCACGGTGTGGCGCGATCGCAGCAGCCGCGCGGCCGGCATGCGCGATGCACCGCATCCGACCATGTCCGATCACGCCGCGCACGTCGCTCCCGATCGCTTTCATGAAGACGAGCTGCTGCGCGACCGGGTGATCGCGGCGCTGCGCGAGGACGCGCTCGGAATCGACATCTCGGTCCACGAGGCGACGGTGATCCTCGCGGGCACGGTCGAGGACGATGCGCTCCGCGACGAGCTCGATACCCGCGCGTTCCTCGTGCCCGGCGTGAAGGCGGTCGAGAATCGCCTCCAGATCGTGAACGCGACCGGAGTCGCGTGATGCGCGGCGGTCTGATCCGACGATGACGGGGCGCGTGGTCATCGCGCTCGCGCTGGCCGCATGCTCGCACCACGCGCATCCCGCCGGCGAGGAGTGGCTTCACGCGATCGAGTTCCACGGCAACCACGCGATGTCGCGCTCGTCGCTGCTCGACGGTCTCGCGCTGCACCGCACGCTGAAGGCACAGCACGCGCCGGATCCGTACCTCGTGCAGGTCGACGCCGATCGGCTGCGCGGTCAGTACGTTCGCGCCGGCTACTTCGACGTCGACGTTCAGGCCAGCGTGCAGCGCGAGGGCGACGCGACGACCGTGATCTACACGATCCACGAGGGCACGCGCGCGACCACGCGGGTCGAGATCACCGGCTTGCCCGAGGATCCGGCGCTCCCGGTCGGCAAGGTGCGCGAGGTGCTGCCGCTCGCCGACGGCGCGCCGTTCGACTACGACAAGTACGACGCCGCGAAGCCGAAGCTGATCGGCGTGCTGCAGGATGCCGGCTACGCGCACGCGCGGCTCGATGCCGACGTGCAGGGCGACAGCGCGACTCACACCGCGACCGTCCGCCTGGTGTTCACGCCGGGGCCCAAGTGCACGTTCGGCAAGGTCACGGTGCAGGGCGTCGACGGCGATCTGCGCCAGGCGGTGCTCGACCGCATGCACTTCGCCGAGGGCGACACGTTCTCGGCCGCCGCGCTCGCCGCGACCCAGCGCGACATCTATGGCATGGCGCGGTTCTCGACCGTGCAGGTCCAGCCCGACGCCGGCGAGGGCGCGGTCGTCGCGGTCAAGATCGCGGTGTCGGAGAGCGCGCGTCACGAGCTGGTGTTCGGCGGCGGGTTCGGCGCCGATCCGATCAGCTACGAGGTGCGCGGCCGCGCCGGCTACACGATCTCGGCGTGGCCGGTGCCGCTCGACACCCTGACGCTCGACTTCCGGCCGGCCTACGCCTACCTGCGCGACGGCAGCGGGTACGAGCCGCGGATCCGCGCGGTCGCACGGCTCGACCGCATGGACCTGCTGCTGACCCACGCGACCGGCTCGATCGAGATCGGCTACAACTACCTCGCGTACGAGGCATACACCGAGTACGGCCCCGAAGCCCGGCTCGGCTACGAGCTGCCGCTCGGCACGGACAAGCTGAAGCTGCGGGCCGGCTGGAAGCTCGAGAGCTACGGATTTCGCGACGTCAACCCGCTGATCGACACCGGCCTGCAAGCGCAGATCGGGATCGACCACGGCGAGCGCATCGGCGCGTTCGTGCAGTCGCTGATCCTCGATCTGCGCGACAGCCCGATCGAGCCGCACCTCGGGCTGTACGCCGAGCTGCTCGCGGCCGAGGGTACGCCCTACGCGGGGAGCGCGTACACCTACCAGCAGGTCACGCCCGAGCTGCGCGGCTACGTGCCGATCGGGATCGGCGTGCTCGCGGCGCGCGCCCGCTATGGCGCGATCTTCGGCGACGTCCCGCCGACCGAGCGCTACTACGCCGGCGGCGCGGCGTCGAACCGCGGGTTTGCCGAGCGCGAGCTGTCGCCGTCGGTGACCGGGCCGTACATGGGGTCGACCGTCACGATCCCGTACGGCGGCGGCGGCCTGATCGACAGCAGCATCGAGGCGCGCATCCCGTTCTGGCACGTCCGCAAGATGCCGCTGGCCGGCGTGGTGTTTCTCGATGGCGGCGACGTCACCGACCGGCCGGGCCAGCTCGACCTCGGCCACCTCAACTGGGCGGCCGGCGTCGGGCTGCGCTTGATCACCGTGGTCGGCCCGGTCCGCGCCGACGTCGGCTACCGGCTCGATCGCACCGGCCCCGAGGATCCGGAGCCGGGCTCGGTCTGGGCGTTCCACATCAGCCTCGGAGAAGCGTTTTGAAGTGGCTCCGCCGCATCGTGCTCGGGTTGCTCGCGGTGATCGCGCTCGCGGTGATCGCCGTGATCGTGATCGTCCACACCGCGTTCGGCCGCGAGCAGATGCGCGAGCGCGTCGAGGCCGCGCTCGCACAGACGTTCACCGGCGGCGCGACCGTGCGCCGGCTCGACGGTAGCCCGTTCGGCGAGATCGTGCTGCACGATCTCGTGATCGACGGGCCGGATCACAGGCCCGCGATCGCGATCGGCGCGCTCCACGTCAAGCTCCACCTGCTCGACCTGCTCGCCCACCGCGCGCACGTCGCCGAGCTCGTCGCCGACGACGTCGACGTCGCGATCCGCCGCGACCGCGACGGCAAGCTCGAGCTCGCGCGGCTGCTCGCCGATCGCGGGCCGCGATCGGCGTGGGACGTCGAGCTCGACCGCGTCGCGGTGCGGCGCGGCCACGTCGCGATCGACAGCGGCGCGGCGCAGCTCCAGACGATCGATCTCGACGATCTCGCGATCGACGGCCGCGCGACGCTGCGCGCCGACGGCCGGACGGACGCACGCGTCGCGCTGCACGCGACCTGGCGCGAGCGCGCGGTGCCGATCGCGCTCGCGGCCTCGCTGCACGGCGACGGCGAGCGCACCGCGCTGCCGGCGCTCGACGTCCGGGTCGGCGGCGTCACGCTGGTCGGCCGCGACCTCGCGCTGGCCAGGCCGGCGGCCGCGCTCCGCGCCTCGGGCACGCTCGCGATCGCCGCGCCGCGCGCCGAGCTCGCGCGCCTGGTTCCCGCGATCGACCTGCCCGGCGATCTCGCGCTCGCGATCCGCGCCCGCCCCGCCGCGCAGCGCGAGACCCTGGCGATCGGCGGCGCGATCGGCCCGGCGTTCGTCAGCGCGCAGGTCGCGCTCGACCCGGTGGCGCGCCGTGCGGTCGGCCGGATCGCGACCGGCGAGCTCGACCTCGCGCGGCTCAGCCGCGGCCGGCTCGCCGCGACGGCCGGCGGGACGATCGACTTCGACGTCACGCCCGGCCCGACCGGTGCGCTGCCCTACGCGCACGCGACGATCCGCGGTCACGGCGCGCTCGCCCACACGCCGCGCAGCGACTTCACGATCGCGCTCGACAGCGGCGGCCAGCGCGTCGCGACCGCGATCGACGCGACCGGCACGTTCCGCGCGACGATCACCGCGAGCGTCGCGCGCGTGCGCGGCGCGCTGCGGCTGGACCAGGCGCGTGTGGTCGCGTCGACCCCGGAGCTCGGGCGCGTCACCGACGGCGCGTCGCCGGTGCACGGCGCGCTCGCGCTCGACTTCACCGCGCACGGCCCGCTGTGGCCGGAGCCCGCGCTCGCGATCGCCGGCACGCTGCGCGGCGACCGGCTGGTCGGCGGCGGCGCGTCGATCCGCTCGCTCCAGCTCGCGCTCGACGCGACCGGAGTGCCGCGCGCGCCACGCGGCACGGCGCGGCTGCGCGGCACCGAGCTCGCGCGCGGCGCGATCCGGATCGCCGCGCTTGCGCTCGACGCGCACGATCGCGGCGATGGCACGATCGCGGTCTCGCTCGCGACGCCGGCGGTGACCGGCGCCCCGATCGGCGCGACCTCGCTCGCGCTCGAGGCGATCGTCACGCCGCCCGGGCGCGGCCGCGCGCTCGCGATCGACGTCGCGCACGCGACCGTCACGCCTGGCGGCCACCCGCGCTGGGCGGGGTCGGGCCGGCTCACGATCGCGCCCGACCGGATCGCGATCGCTCGCCTGCGCGGGGCGAGCCGCGACGGCTCGTTCGCGATCGAGGCGAGCTACAGCCGCGGCGCGCGGGGCGCGCGGCTCGCAGGCACCGCGGATGTCGAGGCCGCGACCGCGGGCGGCGCGAAGCTGGCGTTCGACCTCGATGCGCCGGCCGCGCTCGGCGATGTCGCGGCCTGGCGCGCCCGCCGCCGCGACCAGGTCCGCCGGCTGTCGCTCGCGCTGCACGGCGTCGCGCTCGATCGGGTGGCGGCGCTGGTCGGCATGCCGCCGGGTGTGGCCGGCCGGATCGACGGCGAGCTCGCGATCACGCCGACCGCCGCGAG
>DATJAE010000197.1:0-17379 GCA_035516595.1 Kofleriaceae bacterium
GCCGCCCTGCGCCGCGGCCTCGCCGTCGGCGGCCGCTTCGCCCTCGGCCGGCGTCGGCTCGGGTGCCGGCGCTGCCACCGGCTCGGGACGCCTGGCAGGCGCGGGGGCGGCGGCGCGAGCCTCCGCCGCCTTGCGCAGCACCAGCGCCGAGAACTCGGTGAGCGTCTTCATGGCGTGGTTGCTACTCCAAAAACGCCCCCGACGCCAGGGCTTGCGACGCGGAGAGCGCGCTAACCGCCGACGCTGCCCGACGCGGAGGCCGACACCTGGACCGACACCGACACGTTCGCGTGGATGCTGGTCGCCGCGTTGGCCGCCGCGCTCAGCTGGCCCGAGATGCACAGCGCCTGGTCCTTGAACGACTGGGCGAACTTGGGACCCATCTCGGTCAGGTCCTTGAGCGCGGCCGCCCACACGTCGACCGCGTCCGAGATCGGCTTGATCCGCGCGGCCACCGACAGCAGCTTGGGCAGACCATCGCGCATCGCCTTGAGCGTCATGTCGATCTTCGAGTGGTCGACCACGAGCTTGGCGCTGACGTCGATCGTCAGCTCGGGCGGCGTGCACTGCGCGTTGATCGACGCGTTGACCGCGCCGGCCGCCTTGCACTCGCCGCCGGCGCTCGAGCCGCCGGTGCCCGCCGACGCGCCGCCCGCGCAGCCCGCCGACGCGCTCGCCGACGCCGACGCGTCGACCGTGCACTTGCCCGGCGTGTAGTGAATCGTCAGCTTCGCGCCCGCCTTGAGGCCGACCTTGAGGTTGTTCTGGTAGGTGGTGATCACCTTCGCGCAGATCGCGTTGGTGTCGTCGCCCTGGAGGTCGGCATCGGTCATGCCGAGCTCCTGGCCCATCATGATGCAGCTCTGCTTGACCACCTTGACGGTCTCGGTGGTGGCGGTCTGGAGGTCCTTGGTCGCCTGCAGGAACGCCTTGAGCTTGGCGCCGGCGTCGCTCGCCGCGTAGTTGCCGCAGGTGTTCGGGTCGACCTCGCCCGACGCGCCGCCCATGCCGCCGGGGACGCTCGGCGTGCTCGGCAGGTTGTGACCACCGGGAAGCTTGCCGCCGCAGCCGGCCATCGCGGCCACGGCCACCGCAGTCACCAGGTAACGAGATGCACGCATGATGTCAGGCTCCTTTTGTTGCCCGACATCGATACCAAAAACTCGGATCTATTGCGCGAGATCGCGCTCCGGATCTGCAACCCACGGCTCGATCCGCGGGCGCTGCCGCGCCGTGACCGTGTCCGGATAGACCAGGCACTCGCGCTGCGGATCGAGAAAGATCGACGTGACGGTGAACGCCGGGGTCGGCACCTGCAGCGTCTGCGTGATCCCGGCCGTCGCGTCGACCGCGACGGTCTCGACCTCGTCGGTCGTGTCGCCGAGCAGCGCGACGTGAAACTTGCACGTGCGCGGCGTCGCCGCCGGGTTGGTCTCGACGATCGCGAGCGTGCTGGTCGCGCCGCTGCCTGCGGTGAACGTGAGGTCGAGCCTCGGCCACGCCGGCGCGCCGCTGCCCGCGATCCACGCCTGCTTGTACGCGGTGAGATCGATGCCGGTGGCCTGCTGGAGCGCGGCGAGCAGGTCGTCGACCGACAGGAAGTGCGGGTGGCCGAGCACGCTCTGGATCGCCGACAGCACCGCGGCGCGCGAGCTCATCACCTCGAGCTGGCGGAACAGCACCATCGGGCCGGGGCCGTAGACATCGCTGTAGTAGTCGATCAGCTGGGGGCTGTCGGTCGGCACCGGCCAGTAGGCGCTGGTCGTGCCGAACGTCTTCCACGCCTGCGCCGTCTGGGTGCCGACCGTCGGGTCCTGCATGTCTTCCCAGACGTACGCGAGGTACTCGGCCATCGACTCCTTCCACGCGAAGTCGTAGGTGCCCGACAGCGTCGTCTGATCGCCGGCCCACATGTGCGTCATCTCGTGATCGATCACGTGCTCGGTCGTGTTGGTGTAGCCCGACATCTTCGTGGTCTGGGTCGCGAGCGTGTCGTTGAGCACGATGTTCCCGGGGTGCTCGAAGCCGTTCCAGTAGGTCGGCGCGGTGAGCAGGCGGAGCTCGCTGCCGTACGGGTAGGGGCCGAATTCGCTCTCGAGCCACGCCAGGTAGCCGTCGTGGTACGCGGGCACGATCTGCGCGGCGATCCCGGTGGCCGCGTTGTCGTAGAGCGTGACGTGGACGCCGCCCCACGTGCCGAGATCGGTCTGGGTCCACGCCGGGAACGCCGCGATCCCGAACGTCGAGTAGGTCGGCGCGCCGTCGAAGCCGACGTCGCACTCGGTCTCGCTCGGGCTGTCCTCGCGGATCGTGCCGGGACAGCGCACGGTGAGCGACGGATCGTGGGTGACGTCGAAGTGGTAGGTCGCGAACGCGTCGGGCCGGTTGTCGCACGGCGCGAACTGATCGCAGCCGTCGACCCAGCTCACCAGGTAGGTGAACGGGTTGCCTTGCTTGTCGTTGCGGGTCGAGAACCCGACCTGGCTCTGGTCGAGCGTCGCGTCGGCGATCGTCACGTCGGCGTCGAGCACCAGGGTGTCGCCGTCGGGGTAGCCGGTGCCGCACACGACGAGCTGGTCATTCGCGGCGCTGGCCGATGCCGCGACGCCGTCGAGCATCACGTTCGCGGGGGCCTGCGCGCGCAGCGGCACGGTCCAGCAGTCGCCGCCGGTGTCGATCGCGGCGGTCACGGTCGCGTGCGCCGCGCGCGAGGCGAGATCGATCGTGTAGTCGTAGTGGGTGACGTGCGCGGTGATCGGGCCGGTCGGCGGCGGCGGCTCGTGACCGCCGCCCCCGCAGGCGGCGACGACGACGACGAGCGCGGTGCGACGCATCTCCCTCGCATAACACGCCGGCGGCCTCGCTCGCCGTGACATTGCCATCACGACGGCGGCGGCGACACCGCGCCCGCGAGCGCTTGCGGCGGGAACACGCGGATCGCGCCCGCGCCGCCGCCGCCGCCCGCGCCGCCGCCGAGCTCGCCGGCGCCGCCGTCGATCGCATCCGTGGTGCCGAACGCCCCATCGCCGCCGGTCGCGGCGTCCGAGGCCTTGCCGCCCGCGGCCGCGGTGGTCGGGCTCGTCGGGTCTGCGCCGTTGGCGGTCTCCTTGCTCTCGGGCGCCGCGCCGCCGCCGCCGCCGTTGGCGTAGACCTCGGCGCCAGGTCCGGTCGTCACGATCGGTGCATCGAGCCCGATCAGCCCGCCCGCACCACCGCCGCCGCCCGCGCCCTCGGCCGCGCCGCCCGTGCCGCCCTCGCCCGAGGCGTCGATCGTGCCGGTGATCGAGATCGAGCGCGCGGCGAGCAGGTACACCGCGCCGCCGCCGTGGCCGCCGGCGCCGCCCGTGTCACCGCCGGCGCCGCCGGGGCAGCCGCCGCGGACGGTGGTCGCGATCACCGCGGGCGCGGCCTTGGGGCCGGGGATGCCGTCGAGCGAGAACGCACCGCCGGCGCCGCCCTGGCTGCCGAAGCTGCCGCCCGCACCGCCGACCGGCGCGACCGAGATCGTGCCTGACACGCAGCCCACCGGGTCGGCGCCCGCGCCGACCGCTGCCGGCGCGCGGTGCGACGCGACGTCGATCGCGCCGTCGACCTCGATCGTGCTCGCCGACGCGATCACGAGCGGCCGCGCGCCGGTCGCCGACAGCGTGGCGCCGCCCGTGATCGTCACCGCGCTCGCCGCGATCACGCAGCTCGGGCCGCCGGGCGCGCACAGCGGATCGCTGTCGGTGTCGATCGCGAGCGAGCTCGACACGTCGAGCACCTGGGGCAGCGGCGAGCTGAAGCACACGTCGACGCCGAGCCCGCTGCCGATGCAGCCGGGCATCGCCATGCCGTCGGACCCGATCCCGACGCTGGCGTCGATCGCCTCGCAGCTGTGCTCGGCCGAGCAGGTCAAGCCGCTCGGGCACGGCTGGTCGGCCGAGCATGGACTTCCGCCCGCGTAGTGCGGCGCGTAGCAGCCCGCCAGCGCCGCGAGCCCTGCCAGCGCTCGCATGGGTCGATTATCTATCGCAGCTCCTTGGCGCGCACGACCTGCATTCCACCGGCGGCGCTGGCCTCGGCGACCGGGGTCGGGACCGGTCGGGCCACCGTGACCCGGATGTCCAGGCCGAGCTCGTCCTTGAGCAGGTCGGCCTTGCGCAGCAGCGAGGCGTCGTCGCGCGACGGGCCGTCGCGGACCACCAGGTCGAGCACGATCGCGTCGCCCATCCGCGTGCACACCACCTGCTCGACCCGCGAGCGGTGCTCGCTGTCGAGGCTGTCGGCGATGCGCAGCAGGCCCGTCATCTTGCGGAGCTGGCCGCGCAGCTCCTTGGGCAGCTGCGACTCGTTGATGATCGCCTTGACCCGCGCGGCGTCCTTGCGGTGGCAGCGCGCCATCAGCGCGACCATCTCGCGGCCGGTGTCGTCGAGCCCGGGGATGCGGCCCCACCGGATCATGTACTCGCTGTGCTTGTGGTGGCCGCGCTGGTTCACCACCTCGCCGACGTCGTGCAGCAGCGCGGCGACCTCGAGCAGCACGCCGCGGTCGTCGGGTACGCCGTGGACGTCGCGCAGCTGGTGGAACAGCGCGCGCGCGAGCAGGCGGACGTGCTCGCCGTGCGTGGTGTCGTGATCGACGCGGTTGGCGAAGCTGCGCGCCGCGGTGAGCAGCGCCTTGTCGTGCGCGCCCTCGGCCTTGGCCTGCTCCTCGCGCGCGGTCTCGGCGAGCTCGATCATCACGCCCTCGCGCACGCCGACCCCGGGCGCGATCAGGCGCTGCAGGCCGAGCTGGCGGGCGGCGGTCGCGAACACCAGCGCGGCGATGCCGAGCACCTCGGCGCGGTCGCGCTTGACGCCGAACTTCGCCATGCGCTCCTCGACGGTCGCGCCCACGATGCCGGGCAGGCCCTTCTCGAGCGCGGCGAGCTCGAAGCTCTGATCGCCGAAGATCTTGGCGAGCGCGTCGGCGTTGCCGCCGGTGATCGCCGCGGTCGCGATGCCCGAGCCGGTCGCGCGCGAGATCGGGTGCATCAGCGTCGCGGTGTAGCGGCGCACCATGCCGGCCTCGGCCTCCGCGATCGCGCCGTCGAGCCCGAACGTCTCGAGCAGGCGCACCGTGCCGACCGGCAGCGAGTAGCCGCGCCACGCCGAGCCGGAGCGCACGTTGACCTCGAGGCTGCCGCCGCCGAGATCGAGGATCGCGCGCGGCATGCCGTGCGGCGAGCTCGCGAGCGCCTGGCTGGTCGCCTTGCGCACCAGCCGCGCCTCCTCCTCGCCCTCGATCGCCTCGAGCTCGATCCCGGCCTCGTGATAGAGCCGGTGGAGCAGGACGTCGCGGTTGCTCGCGTTGCGCACCGCCGAGGTCGCGACCGCGCGGTAGATCGTCACGCCGTAGTGGTCGAAGCGCTCGCGGAAGTGGACGAACGCCGCGACCGCCTCGTCGATGGTCTGCGCGTCGAACACGCCGGTGGTGAACGCGTTGTGGCCGAGCCGCACCGGGATGCGCTCCGCCTCGATCCGCACGAGCTCGGTCGGTCCGAGCTCCGCGATCACGACGCGGATCGCGTTCGAGCCCGCGTCGATCGCGCCGAGCCGGGTGCGGTGCGCCTGGACCACGTGATCACCGTATCACCTCGCCCGCGCACGCGTGCGCCGGCCGGTGCAACGTGCAGCTGCACGAGATCGCTACTTCTTCGCAGTGCTGCTGCTCGACCCGGAGCCGGACCCCGATCCCGACCCCGACCCGGCGAGCTTGGCCGGACCAGCGTTGTCGGGGATCTTGATCTTGTCACCCTTGGCAACCCCGCTCGTCACCTCGACCTTGATCCCGTCGGACAGCCCGAGCGTGACGTCGCGCCGGACGAAGGTCTGCGGCGCGGTCTCGATCTCGACGAACGGCTTGCCGTTGTCGTACTGGACCAGCGCCTCGCGGATCGCGAGCACCTGGTGCTTCTCGTCGAGCACGATGTCGGCGTTGGCGCTGTAGCCGGCGCGGATGAACAGCCCGGGCTTGAGCGTGAGCGCGGCCTTGACCTCGAACTGGATCGCGCCGTCGATCTCCTTGCCCTCGGGGGCGATGTACTCGAGCTTGCCCTCGAAGTGCTCCTTGTCGATCGCGCCGATCTTGATGTCGAGCTTCATGCCCTCCTTGATCTTGGCGACCTCGGACTCGTCGACGTGGCCGTCGAAGATCATGTCGTTCATGTTCGCGATCGTCGCGACCGTGGTGCCCGGGTTGAAGCTGTTGGCCTGGATCACCGAGAACCCGACCTTGACCGGCACGTCGATCACCGTGCCGTCGACCGTCGCGGTGACGACCAGGGTCGAGCGATTGCCCTGGCCGCGGGTCTGGCCCTCGCGCACGAGCTGGAGGTTCGAGGTCGCGCTCTCGACCTGCTGCCTGGCGAGCGCGTAGTCGGTGCGGAACTTGAACAGCTCGGCCTCCGCGACGACCCCCTGCTTGTACAGACCCTCCTCGCGATCGAGCTCGCGCTTGGCGTTGTCGAGCGTGATCTGCGCCGAGCGCAGCTGGGCCTCGGCACCGTTGAGCGCCTGGGCGTCGGGGATGATCGTGATCTTGCCGAGCGGATCGTCCTTCTTCACCACCTTGCCGGCGTCGACGTAGAGCTCGGAGAGCACGCCGGTGACCTTCGGCTTGACGTCGACCGACTGGCGCGGCGTCACCGAGCCGGTCGCGACCGTCTTCTTGATGATGTCGGTGATCTCGGGCTGCTCGGTCTGGAACACCACCGCGTGGGCCTGCGACTTCTTGTACAGGTAGGCGAACGACGCGAGGATCGGCAGCGCGACCAGCACCAGCAGCAGCCATTTCAGGAAGGTCTTCATGGGTCCTCTACTCGGTGCGCAGCGCCTCGATCGGCTTGATCGAGGCCGCGTGGAAGGCGGGGATGAGGCCGGCCAGCGTCGCGGTACCAACTAGCACGGCGAGCGCCTGGGCGATCGTGCCGAGCCCGACCTCGGGCGGCCCGAACGGCGAGTCCTTGATCTTGTCGAGCGCGACGTCGGCGAAGTAGAGCAGGCCGCTGCCGAACGAGATCCCGATGAGCCCCGCGATCGTGGTGAGCACGACGGTCTCCATCAGCACCATCGCGACCACCGAGCGCGGCGTCGCGCCGAGCGCCTTGCGCACGCCGAACTCCTTGGTGCGCTCCTTGACCGCGATCAGCATGATGTTCGAGACACCGACCACGCCGGCCGCGAGCGTCAGCCCACCCACGATCCAGCTGATCGCCCACAGCCAGAAGAACACCTCCTCGAACTTGCCGAACATCACGAACATGTTGAACGAGCCGATCGCCATGTGATCGGTCGGCGAGATGTGGTGCGCCTTGGCGAGCGCCTCGCGGACCTGGCGCTCGAGCTCGGGGCCGTCGGTGCCGGGCCGCGCGGTCATCGCCCAGAACCCGACGTTGTCGCCGGTGTGGAACGCGATCTTGAGCGTGGAGAACGGCAGGTAGATCGAGTGGGTGTCGCGGTCGCCGGCCTGGCCCGAGCGCAGCGTCTTGGTCACGCCGACCACCTGGAAGTACACGCCGCTGATCTTGATCCACTTGCCGATCGGATCGACGTCGGCCGGGAACAGCTCGTCGCGCACCGCCTGACCGATCACGCACACCTTGCGCGTGTCCTGGATGTCCTCGTCGTTGATGAACCGGCCCTCCGCGTACTCGAACGACAGGATGTGCTTGAAGTCGGGGTAGTCGCCGAACACGTTGTACGCGCCGGTCTTGCTCTCGTAGCTGACCGTGAACCCGCCCATCCAGCCGCCGAGCTGCAGGCGCGGCGCGAGGAACTCGACTCCGGGCAGGTTGCGCAGCAGGCCGATGTCGGAGGTCTTGAACCGCACGATCCGCCCCGGCTTGAGCCCGTCGTACGACTCGGTCGTGGTCTGGCCCCACACCCACAGCATGTTCGTGGCCATGCCCTTCATGTCGCGCTTGGACCCGCTCTGCATCGCCGAGCCGAACCCGAGCATCACGACCAGCATGAAGATGCCCCACGCCACGCCGAACGCGGTGAGCGCCGCGCGCAGCTTGTTGGCGCGCAGCACGGCCCAGATCTCCATCCAGTTGTCGCGGTCGAACGCAGCGCCGATCATCACTGGTCTCGCAGGGTCTGGACGGGGTTGACGCGCGCCGCGGCGCGCGCGGGGATGAAGCCGGCGATCGCGCCCGCGATCACGAGGCCGGCGGCCGCCATGACGCCGACACCGACATCGATCGACGGGTTGCGGATGAGATCGGTGTCGATCATCCGCGGCACGAGCTGCAGGAAGCCGACGCCGGCCGACAGCCCGAGCAGCCCCGCGATGCTGGTCAAGAAGATCGCCTCCTGGACGATCATCGCGACGATCGACAGCGGGGTCGCGCCGAGCGCCTTGCGCACGCCGATCTCGCGGGTGCGCTCCTTGACCGCGATCATCATGATGTTCGACACGCCGACCACGCCGGCCGCGAGCGTGCCACAGCCGATCACGACGACGAACACCGAGATCACGAAGAAGAATGCCTGGAACTTCTCGAAGCCCTCGACGTTGTTGAACACCCGCACCGCCTGCGGGTCGGCGGGATCGAAGCGGTGGGCGTCGGCGAGCTGGGCGACGACGGCGTCGCTGATCGCCTTGGCCTGCTTGGCGTTGGCGTCGCCGACCGTGAACATCAGCATGCCGAGGTGATCGACGCCGTTCCACGCGAGCTGCGCGGTCGACACCGGCACGTCGATCTGGCGCTCCTCCTCCTCGCCGCCCTCGTCGGAGAACACCCCGACCACCTGGAACGGGAAGTCGCCGACGATGATCCACTGGCCGAGCGGGTCGGCCACGCCTCCCGAGTCTTTTCCATCGCGGGGTTCGCCCGCAGGGGCCCCGAACAGGAAGTCGCGCACCGGGATGCCGATCACGCACACCTTGCGCTTCTGCGCGACGTCCCGGACCGTCAGGTAGCGGCCTTCGATGATCTCGTGCGCGCCGAGGAAGATCGCGTCGGCGTGCACCGCGTTGACCTGGAACGCGTTGGACTTCGCGCCGCGCTGGGTCTTCATCTCGCCGCCGCCGAACCGGCCGCCGTGCATGAAGTACTGCCCGGAGATGTGCTCGATCCCCGGCGTCTTCTTGGCGCGGTCGAAGTCGCGGTTGTCGAACGTGATGTGGCGGTCGATGCCGTAGCCGGCGAACGGGATCGAGGTCTTGTTCGCGCTGACCCAGATGCCGTTCTGCGCCTCGCGCCGGAACGCGTGGCGGACG
Source organism: Kofleriaceae bacterium (assembly GCA_035516595.1). Taxonomy (GTDB): domain Bacteria; phylum Myxococcota_A; class Polyangia; order Haliangiales; family Haliangiaceae; genus JABFXX01. Next base: position 9,248 of record DATJAE010000197.1, read on the forward strand.
CCGTTGTTGAGGCCGTGGCCCATGCCGAGCAACACGACCAGCACCATGATGCCCCACGCGACGCTGATCGCGGTGAGCGTGGTGCGCAGCTTGTTGCGCTTGATCGTGTCGAACACCTCGCCCCAGCGGTCGACCGACAGCATGCCGGCGATCACGCCGAACACGACCTGGAACAGCGCGACGGCGTGGCTCGGCCGGAGCTTGCGCATCCGCCACAGCGCGTAGCCCGCGGCGGCGACGATCACGAGCAGGACCGACAGCCAGAGCAGCCCGAAGATGAGGCCCATCACGCCACCACGGGCAGCTGGGGATGGCTCGCGCTCGGTGCGGGCGCGTCGACGATCTTGCCGTCGTGGATCCGGATCGTGCGCGAGGTCCGGCTCGCGACCTCGGCGTCGTGGGTGACGACCAGCACCGTGATCCCGGTCCGGTTGATCTCCGAGAGCAGATCCATGATCTGCGTCGAGGTCTCGCTGTCGAGCGCGCCGGTCGGCTCGTCGGCCAGGATCAGCCGCGGCTTGCCGATCAGCGCGCGTGCGATCGCGACGCGCTGCTTCTGGCCGCCCGACATCTCGGCCGGCGTGTGGTCGGCCCAGTCGAGCAGGCCGACCCGCTCGAGGTACTGCGCGGCGATCAGGTTGCGCTTGCGGCGCGTGATGCCCTGGTAATACAGCGGCAGCGCGACGTTCTCGAGCGCGGTCTTGAACGGCAGGAGGTTGAACGACTGGAACACGAAGCCGATGAACCGGTTCCGGTAGTTGGCCGACTTGCGCTCGGTGAGCCCGCGGATCAACGTGTCGCCCAGCCAGTACTCGCCGGAGTCGTAGTCGTCGAGGATGCCCAGGATGTTGAGCAGGGTCGACTTGCCGGACCCCGACGCGCCCATGATCGCGACGAACTCGCCGTCGTCGACCTCGAAGTCGACGTCGCGCAGCACGTGCAGGCTGTGCGTCCCGACCCGGTAGTACTTGTTGAGCTGGGCCAGGCGGAGCACGGCGCATCCAGGCTAGCGCGCGCCAGGGATCCCGGCCAGATGCGACACGCTGCGACCGCGTGCGACCACGGGGCCCTAGCGCAACGCCCCGATCGCCTCGTCGAGCCCGGCCGCGCTGGCCGGGGCGAGCACGAGCCGGCCATGTGCCCCATGGATCTCGACGGCGGGCGCCTCGTCGCAGCGATCGAGGCACGCCACCGGCTGGAGCGCGCAGCCGGCGTGGTGCGCCGCGAGGTGATCGAGCAGCTCGAGCGCGCCATAGCGCTGGCACGTGCCGGCGCACGCGCGCACCGTCACGCGCGCGCCGGCCGGCGCGGCCAGCTGAAGCTCGGTCGCGAGCGGGATCGCGGCGAGGTAGTGGCCGACCGGCCGGCCGCGATCCTCGGCGAGCTCGATCACCCGGGCGAGCTCGAGCGCGCCGCCGTCCGCGAGCTCCTCGAGCTCGAGCCCGATCGCGGCCAGGCGCGATGAGTCGACGTCGGCGTGGGTCGGCGAGCGGGTCGGCACCTTCATGACGCGCGCGTCGTATAACCCACGCGATGCTCACCGTCCATCATCTCAACAACTCGCGATCGCAGCGCGTGCTGTGGCTGCTCGAGGAGCTCGGCGTGCCGTACGAGATCAAGAAGTACGAGCGCGACCGCGAGACCATGCTCGCGCCTCCCGAGCTGCAGAAGATCCACCCGCTCGGCAAGTCGCCGGTCATCACCGATGGCGACACCACCGTCGCCGAGTCGGGCGCGATCCTCGAGTACCTGGTCGAGCGCTACGGCGACGGACGGTTCGCGCCCGCGTCCGGCACGCCGGAGCACCTGACCTACCGCTACTTCATGCACTACGCCGAGGGCTCGCTGATGCCGTACCTGCTGCTGCGCTTCATCTTCGGCCGGATCCGGGTCAAGGCGCCGTTCCTGATCCGACCGGTCGCGAAGAAGATCGCGAGCTCGATCGACGAGATCGCGGTCGCACCGAACCTCGCGCGCCACGTCGCGTTCCTCGACGGTCACCTCGCGGGCCGCACGTGGTTCGCCGGCGAGCTGTCGGCGGCCGACGCGCAGATGCTCTATCCGATGGAGGCGCTCGCCGCCCGCTACGACGGCGTGCCGGCGAGCCTCACCGCGTGGGTCGAGCGCGCGCACGCGCGCGAGGCGTATCAGCGCGCGCTCGAAAGAGGCGGGCCGTACCAGGCCGCGTGATCAGGCGCGGGCCTTGCCGAGCGCGAGCACGGGCAGGCCGTGCTCGGTCAGCACGCGCGCCAGCTCGGCCGACAGCTCGCCGCGCTTGCGGCCGAGCTTCTCCGGCGCCATCGCCTCGTGGAGGCGGCGCCGCGCCTCGTGCATCCGCCACGCGATCGTGCCGTCGCTGACCTTCATGATGACCCCGGCCTCGCCGTGCGACATGCCCTGGAGCGAGACCAGGATCACGGTGGTGCGCATGTCGGCGGGCAGCGCGTCGAGCGCGCGCAGCAGGCGCGCGTAGGTCTGGCGCAGCTCGGCGGCGCGGCCGGGATGGTGGCGCGCGTCGACCGCGACCGCGAGCTCGAGGCGAGGATCGTCGAGCGTGTCCTCGCCGCGGCGCTTGCGATCGCGCCGGGTGTTGAGCGAGCGGTTCACCGTCATCCGGTAGACCCAGGTGAAGAACTGGCTTCGGCCCTCGAACTGGGGCAGCGCGCGGTAGGCCTTGAGGAACACCTCCTGCGCGATGTCGTCGGCCTCGCTCGCCGAGCCGGTCATGTGGAGCGCGAGCGCGAAGATCCGCTTGCGATAGCGACGGACGAGCGCCTCGAACGCGCGCTGATCGCCGGCCTTGGCCTGCTCGACCAGTGCCGTCGCGGTCGCTGCCTCGCGCTCGGCGTGCGTCATCTCCAAGTTCGACCCATAGCCTACGTGATGGCTTGGCGATTTTCCTGCCTACATGGCCGCACCGCGCCAAGTCCGCGTTTCAGTTCGCGTCCTCGTTGCGCACCGGCGATGCCAGCGAGAACGGCGCGATCGTGGCGTCGAAGTAGGTGCCGTCGTCGCGCCAGAACCGGTAGCTCCCCTGCATCGTGCCGACCGGCGTGGTGAGCACGCAGCCCGACGTGTACTGGAAGGTCTGGCCCGGCGCGAGCCGCGGCTGCTCGCCGACCACGCCGTCGCCCCGCACCTCGTCGATCTCGCCGCGACCGTCGGTGATGATCCAGTGGCGCGTGCGCAGCTGCGCCGGGTGCGTGCCCTCGTTCGAGATCGTGATCGTGTAGGCGAACACGTAGCGGTCGTCGGGCGGCGAGCTCTGATCCGGCAAGTACAGCGACTGGACGCGCACGCGGATGCCGTCGGTCAACGCGGACGACGTGGGCTCGGCGACGGTCGGCCTTGGCACGGTACGCAATCTGCGCCGGTCGCGCCGCGGATTCAAGTAGTCTGCGCCGATGCCGAAGAAGGTCTCGCCGAGCGATGCCCTGCTGAGACAGCTGCGCGCCTACGGGCTCGCGCTGCCGGGCGCGCACACCAAGAGCCCGTGGCCGGGTCACCTCGACCTCGCGGTCAACGACAAGACGTTCGCGTACCTCAGCGTCGAGGGCGAGCCGCTGTCGATCTCGTGCAAGCTGCCGAGGTCGGCGGCGATGGCGCTGATGCTGCCCGGCACCAAGCCGGCGCCGTACGGCCTCGGCAAGAGCGGGTGGGTGTCGGCCGAGTTCGGCAAGAAGCTGCCGCCGATCGACCTGCTGAAGGCGTGGATCGACGAGAGCTACCGCGCGCAGGCGCCCAAGAAGCTGGTGAAGCAGCTCGACGGCGCGCCGGCGCCCGCCGCGAAGAAAAAGCGCCGCCGCGTGGCATGATCGACGGCATGCGTGCGATCGCGATCGCGGTGCTCGTCGCGTGCTACCCGCCCCCGGCGCAGCCCTCCGGCGATCCGCCGGGCGGCCCGGCCGATCCGCCGCCCCCTGCGGAGCGCCAGACCGCGCCGCCGGCCGGATCGATCGCGGCGCGGTTCGTCGCGGCGCACGACGCGGTGCGCGCAAAGCACTGCGCCGGCCACCTCGCGTGGTCCAAGACGCTCGCCGCGTTCGCCCAGCGCTGGGCCGACACGCTGCGCGACAAGGGCTGCGTGTTCGGCCACAGCAGCGGCCAGTACGGCGAGAACCTCGCCGCCGGCACGATCGGCGCGCTCGATCCCGAGGCGACCGTGCGCATGTGGTACGACGAGATCAAGGACTACAAGTTCCCGAATGGCGGGTTCTCGATGCAGACCGGCCACTTCACCCAGGTCGTGTGGCGCGCGACGACCCACCTCGGCTGCGGTCACTCGGCCTGCAACGGCAACGACATCTGGGTGTGCGAGTACGATCCGCCCGGCAACGTCGAGGGCGAGTACCGCGACAACGTCAGGCCGCTCGGCTGTCGCGACTGATCGGTTGCGGCTCTAGCGCTTGTCGACCGGCACGTAGTGCCGGACCTTCTCGCCGATATAGATCTGGCGCGGCCGGCCGATCTTGGTGTCCTTGTCCTCGACCATCTCCTTCCAGTGCGCGATCCAGCCGGGCAGGCGGCCGAGCGCGAACATCACGGTGAACATGTTGGTCGGGATGCCGAGCGCGCGATAGATGATGCCGCTGTAGAAGTCCACGTTCGGGTACAGCTTCTTCGAGACGAAGTAATCGTCCTTGAGCGCGATCTCCTCCATCGCCTTCGCGATGTCGAGCAGCGGATCGCTGATCCCGAGCGTCGCGAGCACCTCGTCGCACATCTTCTTGAGGATCTTCGCGCGCGGATCGAAGTTCTTGTACACGCGGTGGCCGAAGCCCATCAGCCGGCGGTTGTCGCGCTTGGCCTTGACGTCGTCGATGAACTTCTTGTAGTCGCTGCCCGAGGCCTTGATCTCCTCGAGCATCTCGATCACCGCCTGGTTGGCGCCGCCGTGCAGCGGGCCCCACAGCGCGAGGATGCCGCCGGCGATCGCGGCGTAGAGGTTCGCGCCCGAGCTGCCGACCATGCGCACGGTCGAGGTCGAGCAGTTCTGCTCGTGGTCGGCGTGGAGGATGAGCAGCTGGTTGAGCGCCTTCTCGAGGATGGGGTTGACCACGAACTCCTCGCTCGGCACCGCGAACATCATGTGCAGGAAGTTGCCGCAGTACTTGAGCGAGTTCTTGGGATACATCAGCGGCTGGCCGATGCTCTTCTTGTAGGAGAACGCCGCGATCGTGCGGACCTTCGAGAGCAGCCGGGTGATGTGCAGATCGGCGGGCGAGTGGCGATCCAGGCTGTCGGGGTAGTACGCCGACAGCGACGTCACCATCGCGGACAGCACCGCCATCGGGTGGCTGGTCGGCGGATAGCCCGAGAAGAACTGGTGCATGTCCTCGTGGATCAGCGAGTGGCGGGTGAGCGCGGTCGAGAACGCGGCGCGCTCGGCCTTGGTCGGCAGCTTGCCGTGGATCAAGAGATAGCTGGTCTCGACGAAGTCGGACTGCTCGGCGAGCTCCTCGATGGGATAGCCGCGATAGCGCAGGATGCCTTGCTCGCCGTCCAGGTAGGTGATCGCGCTCGTGGTCGAGCCGGTGTTCATGTACCCGCTGTCGAGCGTGATGTAGCCCGTGTCCTGGCGCAGCGAGCGGATGTCGATCGCGTGCTCGTCCTCGGTCCCAACGATCACGGGAAGCGTCGCTTCCTTGCCGTTGGGCAGGGTGAGCTTGGCACTCAGCTTCTCGGGTGCGGCCATGGCGTTCTCCTGCTGCACTGCAAATTTGCAGCGCCGCGACCATACCCGAAAACCGTCGGTGAAGTGCTACTCGAGCGTCACGAACGGCGCGGCGCCGAACGGCGTGTTGAACCGATACGTGTAGCCGAGCCCGAGGTACGCGAACGCACCGCCGCTATCGAGCCCGATCATCGAGGCCGGGATGCCGCCCTGGTCGCTGCTCGGGCTGGCGAACACCGCCGAGTACACGTTGATGCCGGCCTCGAGCGAGAGCACGTGCTCGTAGCGCCGGCCGAACGCGAACGAGGCGGCCAGCTCGGCGCGGCCGCCGAGCGCCGCGTAGTTGAAGACCTGGCTGCCTTCGCTGTCCTGTTCGTTGGCCGGGCTCATCAGCGACAGGTGAACGCCGACCAGCGGCGTCAGGCACAGCGCGGGGACGCCGCGCGGGCACAGGTGCTTGAAGCCGGCGATGCCGACGTCGATCAGATCGAGCGACGACACGTTGGTCTGCATCTGGCCGGCGTTGAGGTGCGTGATCTGGAGGTAGCCCTCGACGCCGAGCTTGGCGCGCGGGTTCAGCATGTAGTCGGACTTGATCCGGATGCCGCCCGCGACGTGGCCGTAGATGTCCTCGCCGCTCGCGTCCTTGCCGCCGAGCTTGCCGCCGCCGCCGAACAGGTCGACGCCGAGCGACCACGTGTAGTGATGCTCGGGCGGTGCCGCGGCGAACACGCTCACTCCGCTCGGAGGCCGTCCGACCGCGTACTGCGGCTGCGGCGGCGGGGTGGCGACCGGCGCGGTGCCGCCGTTGGGGTTCGGCGGTGGCACGCCGCCGGCGTTCGGATCGGGCGTGACCGGGTTGCTGTTGTTGACGTTCGGATCGGGCGTGGCCACCTCGCCGCCACCGCCGCCGCCGGTCGGCTGCAGGTCGATGCCCTGCACCTTGGCCTCGTCGCGGATCTTGTCCTCGAGCTTGGCGGTCTTGGCCTTCTGCTCGTCGTTGCCGCCGTTCTTCTCGACCGAGTTGCACGCGGTCAGCGCCTCGCCGAACTTGCCTTCCTGGTAGAGCGCCGTGCAGAGATTGAAGAAGTACTTGGCCTCGGGCACGCGGGCGACCGCATCCTGAAACTTGGCGCTCGCCTCGGCAAACTTGCCGGCGAACATCAGCTGCTTGCCCTCTTCGTTCTCCTTGTTCGCGATCTCGGCCTGGGTCTGCGCGCGCGCGTAGCCCGCGGTGAGCGACAGCGCGAGCACGAGCCCATAGTGAAGCCTAGACATGGTGCCTCCGCAGGACGACCCCACAATCCTATCATCGATCAAACCGCGGCGCTGCGGGCGGGGCCCGCCAGCGAGCCGTCACGGCGCGCGATCTGCCACCTTGTCGCCGCGATCCGCCGCACGACGAACGGCACGATCGATCAATCTTCGCGCGGCCTGCTGGCCGCGCAGGTGCCAGTTCTCGGGGTTACCTAGCACGACCGATACGATGATCTGGGGGTGGTCGACCGGCGCGTAGCCGACGAACCACGAGTGCTCCATGTAGAACGGGTCGGTGCGGGTCAAGGTGCCGGTCTTGCCGGCGACCGCGATCGCGCGATGCCGGCCGAACGAGCGCGACGCGCTGCCGACCTCGCAGGTCGCGACCATCATCTTGCCGACCGCGCGCGCGATCGACTCGGGCAGCACGCGGCGCGTGGACGGCGCGGCATCGGCCACGATGTACGGCGCGGGCTGCTCGCCGCCGTCGGCGAACGTCGCCGCGAGCAGCGCGCCACCGAGCGCCGAGAGCTTCGAGCCCGAGAACCCGGCCGCGGCCTGGGCGAGCTCGAGGCCCTGCGCGCTCGGCAGGTCGAGCTCGCCGAACGTCGCGCCGCCGAGCGCGAGCTCGGCGGGTGGCGCGACGAACAGATCGTGCGCGTACTCGGCGAGCGTGCCGGGCGCCAGGTGCTGGTAGGCGAGCTTGCCGAGGATCGCGTTGTTCGAGTGCGCGACGCCGAACGCCAGGCTCTGGCACGCCGAGTCGCGCGGGCTGTCGTGCAGGTTCGACTCGGTGACCGAGCGCAGGCCGCCGTGGAAGCACACCTTGTCGGCGGGATCGACGCCGCCGGCGACCAGCGCGCTCGCCGTGACCAGCTTGAACACCGACGCCGCGGGCGCCCACGCCTCGGTCGCGAGGTGCCAGTCGAGCGCGCCGTCGCTGCCGCCCTTGGGATCGGTGGTGCGCCGGCCGGCGAGCGCGAGGATCCGGCCGTCGGGCGCGAGCGCGACGATCGCGCCGCGCGGCGCCCGCGCCTCGGCGAGCAGCTTCTCGGCCTCGCGCTGGAGGTCCGGATCGAGCGTGAGCCGGGCGCGCGTGCCGTCGCTGCGCGGCGCCTCGTAGTGGTCGGCGACGCGCTCCATCCTGTCGAGATCGATCGTGATCGGCCTGGGCGGCTCGGGCTTGGGCGGCGGCGCGATC
>DATJAE010000198.1:0-11692 GCA_035516595.1 Kofleriaceae bacterium
AGCGTCATCCGATCGATCACGCCGAGCGCGGCCTCGACGAACAGGTGATCGACGTCGTCGGCGCGCAGCCGGCGCGCCGCGCGAGTTGCCGCACGCACGAACGCCTTGGCATCGCCGCCGCCCGCGGTGCGGCGCAGCGTCTTGGACTCGCTGGTCACGCGATGATCGGGCACCGCCTGCACCGCGTCGAGCACGCGATCGACCGCCGGCGGATGCGACAGCACCGCCTCCCACAGCATGATCTCGAGCGCCTCGATCTCGCGCGCCGCGGTGAACTCCTCTTCCGGGCGCAGCACGTCGAGCAGCGCCATGTCGCGGAAGTACATCGACAGGTACGTGCCGTTGTCCGGGCGCGCCTTCGCGCTCGAGGCGTCGACCTCCTCGCGCGTCTCGTCGTCGAGCTCGGCCTCGCGATCGTCGTCCCGCTTCGTCCGCCCCGCCGCCTTCGCCGAGACCCGAGCAACCCGGTTCTTGCGCGCACCGCGCTGATCGAACCGAGTGACCTTGGAAGCGGTAACTGCCATTGGACGTGTCCTCCCGCGCGAGCGCTGTCGAAATAGACGCGCGAGACGCCCGAATGTTTTGGGGCTCCGCGGCACGAAAGGACTACCCCCGAGATTCGTTGGTTATTCCGCTGCCAATGTGGCAAGCAGGCTAACCTGCGGGGGTTTCCTTGCGCTCCGCTAAGACAATGATGTGACGCGACTGGTTCCCGAAGAACCGACCGCGCGTCTGGTAAGCGCCCGAGACCTCGAGCACGCGGAATCCGGCCGCGTGCATCAGCTTGCCGATCTCATGCAGCGAGTATGCCCGCACCGAGATCTCCTGCTCGAGCTGGCGGCCGTCGTCGAACACGACGGAACGATTGACCGCGATCCGCGACGAGAAGTAGTTGAGCTCGACTTCCTCGAGCACGACGCAGCCATCGCCCTCCCACCACACGCGGGTGGGAAGATCCGCGATCACGTAATCGCGATTTAAGACTTCGACCAGCAGCTTGCCGCCCGGCTTGAGCGCGCGCGCGATGTTGATCAGCGTCTTCTTGTTCGAGTCGTCGTCGAAGTAGCCGAACGTCGAGAACAGACAGTACGCGGCGTCGAACTGGTTCTCGAAGTCGAGCTCGCGCATGTCGCCGCGGATGAAGTTGATGGTCAGGCCGCGGCGGTGCGCCTCCTCGCCGCCGCGCACGAGCAGCGGGGTCGACAGGTCGAGCCCGACCACGTGAAACCCGCGCGCCGCGAGCTCCATCGCGTGCCGGCCGTAGCCGCAGCCGACGTCGAGCACCTGAGCGCCGGGCGCGAGGTTCATCGTCTCGATCACGAACTCGGCCTCGGCCTGGGTGGCCTGCGGCGTCAGGAACGGCAACGTGCGCAGGTAATCCTCGTCGAACAGATCGACGAACCACGGCTTGGTGCGCGCGGGCCGGCTGGGCTCCTTGGTGACCACCGCGGCGACCGCGGCGGCCTGCGGCGGCGGCTTGCGCGCGGGCGGCGGCGACGGCGGCGCCTTGTGCGCGGCCGCCGGGGTCGGCGGCGGCGCGGGCGGGGCCTCGATCGCGCCCGAGCGGCGCTCCGGCGGCGCCGGCGGCGCCTGGGCCTGGGTCTGGAGCGGGCGCGACGGCGGCGATGCCACCTTGTCCTCGCTGTCGTCGATCGCGACCTCGATCTCCCCCGAGCTCTCGGCGCGATCGGCGAGCTCCTGGATGTCGATCTCGGGCACCGACATCGGCTCTTCGCTGATCGGCCGCTTCTCCGGCGCCGGCGCGGCCGCTTCGGCCTCGCGGAGCGGCGGCGGCTTCGACGGCGGCGGGCGCGGCGCGGCCGGCGCGACCGGCGTCGTCGCCGCGGCGGCCGCGGGCGCGGTGGTCGCGGTCGCGCCCGGCTCGGTCGCGCTGCGGACCTCCTCGAGATCGGCCTCCGATAGCGCGACCGTCTGGAGCCGCACCGGCGGCGGCTTGCTCGGCGGCTTCTGCGCGCGATCCGGCACCGGCGGCGGCGACGTGTCCGGGCGGCTGCGCGCCGGCAACGCCGGCTGCGGCTCGGTGATCACCTCGGTGGTGACCACGGTCCGGACGTCGAGCTGCGACGGCCGCACCGCGGAGGTGTCGATGTCGCGGTCCGACACCCGCTCCATGCGCAGGGTCGAGCCCGCGCCGGGTTCCTCGAGCCCGAGCTCCTGGAGGTCGACCGCGGTCATCTCGCGGGTCTTCATCTCGAAGTCCTGCTGCTCGACCGGCGCGCTCGGCGGATCGATCAGCGCCGTCATGGGCTCGGGCGCGATCGGCCCCGACGACTCGTTCGCGATCGACCGCGGCACCGGCCCCGACGCGTCCTCGTTGCGGAAGCTGTACGCGATCGACATCGCGAGCGCCGGATCCTCGGGCACCGGCGGCGGCGGCGCGGTCGGCGTGCGCGAGCGCGGCACGTTGTCCGACGGCACGCGCAGCCCGCCGCCGCGCCGGCGACGACGCCGCCGCTCGGCGGTCGTCATCCCGACCTCCATCTCGTTGGGCTGCGAGTCCTCGTCGCGCTTGCTCACGCGGAGGCTCCGATCCGCTCGCCGAAGCGCACGAGATCCCCCGGCGCGCAGTCGAGCTCGCCGCGCAGCGCGCCGGGCTCGAACGCGAGCACGACGGTCGAGCCCAGCCGGAACGCGCCGAGCTCGTCGCCGCGCGCGACGCGCACGCCGCCCAGCTCGATCCGGCGCAGCTCGCCGCGGCCGCGCAAGGTCGCCGAGTCGGGCGCGCCGGGCCCGAACAGCCGGATGTTGCCGACCCCGGCCGCGCCGATCATCACGACCGCGCACAGCCCGCGCGCGGTGGCGAGCCAGATCACCACGCGCTCGTTGCGCGCGAACAGCCGCGGCCGGCGCGCCGCGACGCGTGGATTGACCGGCCACAGCGCGCCCGGCACGTAGTCGTAGCCGAGCAGCTCGCCGCCTTCCGGCGCGTGCACGCGGTGATAGTCGCGCGGCGACAGGTAGATCGTCGTGTAGGGGCCGCCGACGAGCCGCGCCGCGCGCACCTCGTCGACCACGAGCTCGACCAGCTCGTAGGTGTGGCCCTTGGCCTGGACGAGCACGCCGTCGCTCGCGCGCCCGCTCGCCGCGACCACGCCGTCGCACGGCGCGATGATCGCGTCGGGCGCCGGATCGATCGGCCGCACTCCCGGGCGCAGCCGGCGCGCGAACAGATCGCCGAACGAGCGATACGCGGGAAGCTCGAGCTCCGCCTCACCGAGATCCGCGCCGACCGCCCGCGCAAACGCGCGATATGCGGGCTCGCGCAGTCGCGCCGGCAGCTCCGCACGTGCGGCCGATGCGATGATGGCCGAATACGCGCCACCTGGCGTGCGCCCCCAACCAGCTACGGGTCCTGGCTTGCGGAATTCCACGCAGGTGTGCTCGGCGCTTCCCCCCGGGAGAGCTTCGCCCGGAATCCTCAGATTCTGCCAGGGGGCGCGCCGAGTTACAAGCTAACGACTAGCAGTCGTAGTAGAGCTGGAACTCGGCCGGAACCGGCCGCAAGCGCACGTGATCCGCCTCGTTCTCGGTCTTGTAGTCGATCCACGCATCGATCAGGTCGTTCGAGAACACGTCGCCCTTCATGAGGAATCCCCGGTCCTTGTTCAGGGCCTCGAGCGCGGCGTCGAGCGAGCCCGGGACGTGCGGGACCTCGGCCAGCTCCTCCGGCGACAGCGAGTAGATGTCCTTGTCGAGCGGATCGCCCGGGTGGATCCGGTTCTCGATGCCATCCAGCCCGGCCATCATCATCGCCGCGAACGCCAGGTACGGGTTGCACGACGGATCGGGCGAGCGCAGCTCGAGCCGCTTGGCCTTCGGCGACGCCGAGTACATCGGGATGCGGATCGACGCCGAGCGGTTGCGCGCCGAGTACGCGAGGTTGACCGGCGCTTCGTAGCCCGGGACCAGCCGGCGATAGCTGTTGGTGGTGGGGTTGGCGAACGCGCACACCGCGGCCGCGTGCTTGAGCAGCCCGCCGATATAGAACAGCGCGAGCTCGCTCATGCCCGCGTAGCCGTCGCCCGCGAACAGCGGCTTGCCGCTCTTCCACAGCGACTGGTGGGTGTGCATGCCCGAGCCGTTATCGCCGAACAGCGGCTTGGGCATGAACGTCGCCGTCTTGCCGTTCTGGCGCGCGACGTTCTTGACGACGTGCTTGTACCAGAGGATCTGGTCCGCCATCTTCACGAGCGTGTCGTACTTCATGTCGATCTCGGCCTGACCGGCCGACGCGACCTCGTGGTGGTGGGTCTCGATCACGATGCCGACCGCCTGCATCGTCATCACCATCTGGGTGCGCAGGTCGGTGAGCTGATCGATCGGGCCGGCGACGCAGTAGCCGCCCTTGGTCGGCGGCTTGAAGCCCTTGTTGCCGGCCGCCTCGCGGCGCTTGTTGTTCCAGCCGGCCTCGTCGGAGTCGATGTTGTAGAACGAGTGGTTCGGATCCTCGGAGTACTCGATCGAGTCGAAGATGAAGAACTCGGCCTCGGGCCCGAAGTACGCGGTGTCGGCGACCCCGGTCGACTTGAGGTACGAGATCGCGCGCTTGGCCAGGCTGCGCGGGCAGCGCGAGTACGACTCGTGCGTGATCGGATCGACCACGTCGCACAGGATCGACAGGGTCGGCGTCTTGAGGAACGGATCGAGCACCGCGGTCGACGGATCCGGCCGCATCAGCATGTCGGACGAGTTGATCGCGCGCCAGCCCGCGACCGAGCTGCCGTCGAAGCCGAAGCCTTCCTCGATGCCCTCCTCGAGCCGTTCGATCGGATAGGTCAGGTGCTTCCACTGGCCGAGGAAGTCGACGAACTTCGCGTCGATCATCTTGATGTCGTGCTTCTTGACGTAGTCCTTGAGCTCGCTGGGCGTCATGTTCGTCCTCTCCTCCTAGATCGCGTCTTCGCCGGTCTCGCCGGTGCGAATGCGAATGACCTCGTCGATCGGCATGATGAAGATCTTGCCGTCTCCGATCTTTCCGGTGCGCGCGGCCTCGGTGATCACGTGAACCACCTGCTGCACGTTGTCGCTCGGGACGATGATCTCGATCTTGACCTTCGGCACGAAGTCGACGACGTAGGCCGAGCCGCGGTAGACCTCTTTCTTGCCGCCGGTCCGTCCGAAGCCTTTGACCTCGGTGACCGTCATGCCGTGCACTCCGATCTCGGCGAGGCGTTCCTTGACCTCGTCGAGCTTGAACGGCTTGATGATGGCCTCGACCTTCTTCATCCACGGATCGATAGCCCACCCCGTGTTTCCAGTGGGTTTCGAGCGCGGAAAAACTACTCACTCCCCCTATTTCGGGGATTCGTTCGGGCTAGGTGATCAGTTGCCCTCACTCCCGCGCATCTTGGCGCGGAAGGCGTCGATCCGGCGAACCGCTTCGTCGAGGTTGTCGTTGCGCAGCTGGAACTGCATGAACGTCGCGAGATCGTCCCAGTCCTGATCGAGCCGCCCGCCGTTCTGCGACTTGTAGTTGTCGTACTCGCGCTTCACGCCGCGGAACTTGCCCGCGACCTGATCGCGCGTGAGCTCGGCGTGGCGCTCGGACGGATGCTCGGTGCGGTGCGACGAGCCGACGTGGCGATGGGGCGGCGTCGTGGCGTGGGGTGCGACCGGCGGCGGCGGCGGCACCGCCGTCGCGGGCTGGGCGGCGTCGACCGGCGGATCGTTGATCGGCTCGACCCGGATCTGCGGTTGCGGCTGCGGCTGCGTGGTCGTCGTCGGCGGCGGCACTGCGCCCGGACCGCCCGGACCGCCCGCGGCGGACGCGACCTCGGTCGACGCAGGCTGCTTGGCGCGACCGCCGTTGCGGGTCATCGCGAACACGATCGTGCCGACCACGATGATCGCGACCGCGCTGCCGATCGCGATCGCGCGGCCGCGCCCCTTGCTGCGCAGCGGCGAGATCGGTAGCGACAGCTCCTCGGGCGGCACCGCGCCGGTGCCATCCGCGAGCAGCGACAGCTCCTGGGTGGGGATCGCGCCGGTCGGGATCGGCGGCGGCTGGGGCGGCGCCTGGGGCAGGATCTCGGTCGGCGTGGTCGGCGGCCGCGGGCGCGGCGCCGGCGGCACCGGGATCTCGGTCGACTTGCGCGGCGTGGTCCGCGGCCTGGGCAGCGCGGGCTTGTCGCGCTCCTCGGGCGCGCGCAGCGGCAGGTTCGCGAGCGCGAACGACACGGTCGTGCCGGTCTGGTTGGTGAGCTGCTCCTGGAAGTCGGCGAGGTGCGCCTTGGCGACCCGCTCGTGCAGCTCGCGCTGCGCGGTCATCTCGTCGGCGAACAGCTCGCGCATGAACGCGCCCAGCTGGTCGGTCGAGATCGTCGGGTTGACGTTGACCAGGCACTGCTGGATCGCGTCGCGAAACTCCGCCGCGGTCTGGTAGCGATCCTCGGGCTTGGGGCGCAGCGCGGTCGCGACCAGGTCGTCGTACGGCGCGAGCACCTTGTCGACCTCCGACGGCATCGCGTGCTCGCCCTTGGCGACCTTCTTGGCGAGGCCGCGATAGTCGGGCTCGGGGCCGGCCTCGTAGAGCCGTATCCCGGTGAGCAGCTCGAACAGCACGACACCGGCGGCGTAGATGTCGGTGCGGTGATCGACCATGCCGCCGCGGATCAGCTGCTCCGGCGCCATGTAGCCGAACTTGCCGAACCCCATTTTCGGATCGGTCGCGGTGCCGCGGATCGCGCTCTTCGCGATGCCGAAGTCGATCACCTTGGTCTCGCCCTCGAACGACACCAGCACGTTCGGCGGCGAGATATCGCAGTGCACGAGGTTGAGCGAGCTGCCGTCGGCGCCGGTGCGGCGGTGCGCGTAGGCCAGGCCGTTGGCGAGCTCGCGCCCGATGAACAGCGCGAGGTCGACCGGCAGGCGCTGCTTCTTCTGCGCGAGCAGGCCGAGCGTGCGGCGCAGATCGCGGCCCTCGACGTACTCGAGCGCGAGGAAGTACTCGTCGCCGACCCGACCGACCTCGAACACCTGCGCGACGTTGACGTGCTGGAGCTTGATCGCGACCTGCGCCTCGTCGACGAAGCGCGAGATGAACTGCGCGTCGGCGGCGAGGTGCGGCAGCACCTTCTTGATGACCGCGAGCTTCTCGAACCCGGCCAGGCCGTGCTTGGCCAGGAAGATCTCGCCCATGCCGCCGCGCGACAGCCGCTGGACCAGCAAGTACCGCCCGAACACCTGCGGCAACGCAGGCTCGTTCCGGCCTTGCGCACCGGGCTGCCCCTTATCGGTGGTCGCCTGCAACGGGCTTCATCCTAACGCGGAGATAGCTAGGTACAACGATCACATTCCGTACACCAGATGATCTGTCAGGTCCGGTCCCAACTGGTTGTGATCCGTGTGGTTGTGGCGAAGGGCGCCACTCTGGTAGGGTCCCCCGCTGGGGATGCGCTGCGCGCTCGTCTTCTGCCTGACTGCCTGCACCACTTCCGGGTCGCTCGACCTGGACCTGGAGCTGCCGCAGTCGAGCGGGCTCCGGCCCCAGGGGATGACGACGGTCACGGTGCTCGCGAGCTCTGCGGACATGCCCGAGACCGAGAACACCAGCCTGCTCGACGGCTCGAGCTTCGCGGCCGGCGACCTCCCGGTCGACAACCAGGTGCAGATCGACGTGCTGCTGCGCGACGAGTCGAGCCGGCTGGTCGGAGTCGGCGAGGCCGAGCAACGGGTCGACATCGTCGCCGATCGTACGACCGACCTGACGATCCAGGTGCGCAAGCCGTTCGTGTACGCCTCCGACGGCAAGACGCTCTACAGCTACGATCCGACGCTCGACTCGCGCGATCCGAGCTTCCAGGGCAAGGTCGCCGGCGTGGCGTCGCCGATCGCGGTCGTGCCGGTCGGCGGCTCGGAGCTCGCGATCGGCGAGCCCGGCGAGGTCCAGATCATCGACACCGCGACCGACGTGGTGTCGCAGAAGTCGATCGCGCTGCCGTCGGGCGCGACCCTGCACGACCTCGCGCCGGTGCCCGGCACGCACCAGATCGCGATCGCGCACTCGATGGGGATCTCGATCGCCGACCTCGACAGCCTCGCGATCAACACCGCGGCGGTCGGCTCGGTCGATCGCGTCACGGTCGGGCCGGGCAGCGACGGCAAGATGGTCGCGTACGGCCTGGTCGGCGCGGCCAAGCCGGCGTCGTCGCCGCTGGTCGCGTGCACCGGCACGTCGTCGCTGATCGCGGTCTCGGTCGACTCGCCGCAGACCGGCACCCCGACCGCGCTGCCCGATGCGGTGGCCGGGATCGCGGCCGCGCCGGATCAGGCCGCGCTGTTCGCGGTCGCCCCGTGCACCGGCGAGGTCGACAAGGTCGGCGGCACGCTCGGGTTCGGCGACGCGCCGGCGAGCGGGCCGATCACGCTCGACAAGGTGTCGAGCCTGCCCAACGCGGCGGTGATCGCGGTGCTGAGCGACCGGGTGTGGGCGGCGGGCACGGCGAGCTCGACGGCGGTGTGCGAGAGCGGCAGCTGCTCGACCTCGACCCAGATCGGTTGCCCCGAGCCCAGCGGCAACCACCTCGCGTACACCCAGACCGGCGCGCACCTGATCGTGCAGTCGATCCCGATCGCCGGCGGCGACACCACCGAGATCGATCTGCCGGCCCGCACCGAGACCATGATCAACACCGACGACCCGGCGCACCAGCACGCGCAGGTCCTGAACTCGCTCGGCGACGTCCCGACCGACCTGGTGGTCTTGCCGGGCGACCAGTACATCTCGCTGGTCACCCAGTCGCAGTACTACATCGAATCGCTGACCGACGGCCCGCCGCCGGACAACATCCTGCTGCCGTGCCTGCTCGGAACCACCGGCGATTGGTTGCTGATCGACTCGGCGAGCACGTCGATCGCGGCGCGCGTGCGCACCGAGTGCAACCTCACGGTGGGCCCGAGCGACTTCTTCACGATGTGGCAGTGCGGCGACACGGCGGCCGGGGAAGGCTCGACGAACGGCGACTACATGCCGACCACGGTCGGCGCGCTGTTCGGGGCCCGGTGATGCGCGCGCTGGTCCCGGCCGTGCTCGCGATCGCGACGATCGCGCGCGCGGCCCACGCCGATCCGGATCCCAGGCGCAAGGTGATCGTGCTCGAGTACCGCGCGAGCTCGTCGGCGCTGCCCGGCATCGCGCGCCGGCTGGTCGACGTGCTCGCCAAGCAGACCTCGCTGGCGGTGCTCGGGCCCGACCAGACCCGCGCGATCTACGGCGAGCACCTCGGCCAGGCGATCGTGCGGTGCGGCGGCGAGGCCGAGTGCATCGCGCAGATCGGCCAGAAGGTCGGCGCGGCCGAGGTCGTGCTGGTCGGCGTCAGCGAGCTCGGCGACGTGATCCTGACGATGCAGCGGATCGACGTCGCGAGCCACGCGGTCGAGACCCGGATCGCCGACTCGATCCCGGCCGGCACGACGCCGAGCGACCAGCAGATCGATCAGTACCTGTCCCGGCTGATGCCGCCCAGCGACTTCCTCAGGTTCGGCGTGATCGACGTGATCGCGAGCCAGGCCGGCGCGCGGGTCACGATCGGCGGGCAGAAGCGCGGCGCCACGCCGATCCAGCCGGTCAAGCTGCGCGCGCCCGCGCTGTACGACGTCCGCGTCGAGAAGGACGGCTTCGTGCCGTTCACCACCAAGGTCCAGCTGCCGCCCGACGCGACGTTCCGGGTCAACGCGACGCTGCAGCGCCCGGGCGGCGGCGCCGCGTGGTGGCAGCACTGGTACGTGATCACGGCGGCCGCGCTGATCGTCGGCGGCGCGGCCGGCACGACGATCTACTTCACCACGCTCAAGACCAGCGATCGGGTGAACGTCGGCGGCATGCTGCACTAAGCGTCGCCGAGCCCGCGCATCATCACCAGCGCGTCCTCGCCGTCGTCCTGGTAGTAGCGCGCGCGCACGTGGATCGTCCTGAACCCGGCGCGCTCGTACAGCGCGATCGCCGGGCGGTTGCTCGCGCGCACCTCGAGCGTCGCGATCCGGCAGCCCGCCGCGGCGCTCGCCGCGAGCACGTGATCGAGCAGCGCGCGCGCGATGCCGCGGCCGCGCGCGTCGGGGTGGGTCGCGATCGCGAGCACCTGCGCGTCGGGCGCGACGATCCAGTAGTTGCAGAACGCGACGACCCGCCCGCCGGAGCGCGCGACGTCGAGCCGCGACCATTCGCGGGCGAGCTCGGCCTCGAACGTCGAGCGCGGCCACGGCGCCTTGAACGAGTGGCGCTCGATCTCGTCGATCGCGTCGAGGTCAGCGGGAGTCGCGCGCTCGATCGCGAGCGCGCCGGTCACGTTCGCTCGATCTGCGCGAGCACCGCGCGCCACAGCGGGTCGACGCCGTCGCCGGTCTGCGCCGACACCGCGATCGGGTCCTCGCGCAGGCCGAGCGCGTGCTTGACCTTGGTGATCTCGAGCATGCGCTTGGCCTTGGCCAGCTTGTCGGCCTTGGTGAGCACGATCGTGGCCGGCGTTCCGCGCTGGTCGAGCCACGCCACGAAGTCGAGCTCCTCGTCCTCCGCGCCGCGCCGGATGTCGATCAGCAGCACCACGCCGGCCAGGGTCGCGCGCGTGGTCAGGAACGACTCGATGAGCGGCCGCCAGCTGTCGCGCAGCTCGCGGCTGACCTCGGCGTAGCCGTAGCCGGGCAGATCGACCAGGTGAAAGCGCTGGTTGATCTCGAACCAGTTGATGAGCCGCGTGCGCCCGGGCGTGCGCGAGGTGCGCGCGATCGGCTGGCCGACCAGCGCGTTGATCAGGCTCGACTTGCCGACGTTGGAGCGCCCGACCACCGCGAGCTCGGGCAGATCCTCGGGCGGGAAGTCCTCCGGCTTGGCCGCCGAGGTCACGAACCTCGCCTTGACCTTCACGGCGCCCTGCCGATCGCAAGGTCCGGCTTCGCCGGACCGCGCAGCGCCGCCGAAGGGCGGCGCGGAGTGCTGATCGCGTGCACCGGTGCGGCCGGATCGAACGGCGCGCCGCGGGTCGGGCGCGCGTGGCACTGCATGCACAGCGCGGCGCGCAGCTTCGGGGTCGACAGATCGGCGAGACCGAGCGCGAGCGCGACCGGGCGATCGCGCATGACGTCGTCGCTGGCGTAGGCGGCGCCGGCGCCGTGGCAGGCCTCGCAGCCGACCTCGATCGCGACGGTCGGGCCGGCCGGCGCCTCGCCCGTGCCGTGGCACGCCAGGCATCGGCCCTCGGGCGCGCCGGCAAACCGCGCGCGGGTCGCCGCGTGAGGCGTGGCTTTCCACGCCGCGAGCTCGGCCGGGTGACAGCTCCCACACGCGGCCGAGCCGCTCCAGTCGCGCGGCGAGGCGGCGGCGACGTGGAGCATCGCGGCGACCACCAGGAGCGCGCACATGCGGGACACCGCCGCGAGCCTACCCTGCCCCGCCGGCTGCGTGGTAATGGACGCTCGTGACGGTGCACGTGATCGGGCTGACCGGCGGGATCGCGTCGGGCAAATCGACCGTCGCCCGCATGCTCGAGGAGCGCGGCGCGGCGGTGGTCGACGCCGACCAGCTGGCGCGCGAGGTCGTCGAGCCCGGCCAGCCGGCGCTCGCCGAGCTGGTCGCGCGGTTCGGCGCGGCGATCCTGACCCCGGCCGGCGAGCTCGATCGCAAGCGGCTGGCCGCGATCGCGCTGCCCGACCCCGACGCGCGCGCCGACCTCAACCGCAT
>DATJAE010000199.1:0-14016 GCA_035516595.1 Kofleriaceae bacterium
TCGGCCGCCGCCTGCGCGGCGATCTCCGTCGACATCCGGCCGGCCACGCGGAACTGATCCGGCTTCCAGCCCTTCTGCGGCACGACCGTGATCAGCTTCTGGAACCGCTTCTCGAGCGCGTCGAGATAGTCGCGCTCCTGGCGCGACAGGATCTCGGCGACGCGCGGCGAACACTCGAGCTCGATCTTCTCGTTCTCGACGAGCATGCCGCTGCGCCGGACCTCGCGCAGGATCTCGTACGCGACCGTCACGACCGACTTCACCACGCCCGCGCCCTCGCACGTCGGGCACGGCTCGGTCAGCAGCTGCACGAGCGACTCGCGCGTGCGCTTGCGGGTCATCTCGACGAGCCCGAGCTCGCTGATCTTGGTCACGTTCGTGCGCGCGCGGTCGCGCGACAGCGCCTTCTGGAAGGCATCCCACACCTTGCGGCGGTTGCCTTCCTTGTCCATGTCGACGAAGTCGATGACGATGATTCCGCCGATGTTGCGCAGCCGGAGCTGACGCGCGACCTCTTCGCACGCCTCGAGGTTGTTCGCCGTCACCGTGTCCTCGAGCGAGCCCGAGCCGGTGTTCGTGAAGCTGCCGGTGTTGACGTCGATCGCGGTGAGCGCCTCGCCCTGATCGATCACGAGCGAGCCGCCGCTGCGCAGCGGCACCCGGCGCGACACCGCGAGCCGGAGCGCGGGCTCGATGTGATAGTGGTCGAAGATCGGCCGCCGGCCCTCGTAGCGCTTCACCCGCTCGGTGAAGCGCGGCAGGAACGCCTGGGTGAACTTGACCAGCTTGTCGAACTGCTCCTCGTCGTCGATCACCAGCTCGCTGGTGTCCTCGCGCATCAGATCGCGGATGCAGCGCAGCGCGAGCTCGAGGTCGGCGTAGACCAGCCCGGGGCCGTGCATCTGCGCCTCGCGGCGCTCGATCTCGCCCCACAGCCGCGCCAGGAAGTCGACGTCGTCGCGCAGCTCCTGATCCGGTGCGTCCTCGGCGGCGGTGCGCACGATGAAGCCGGTGCCCTTGGGCCGCGCGGCGTTGACCAGATCGCGCAGGCGGCGACGCTCCTTCTCGGAGCCCACGCGCTTGGACACGCCGACCTGCGCGACGTGGGGCATGAACACGGAGTAGCGGCCGGGCAGCGAGATGTAGCCGGTGACGCGTGCGCCCTTGAGCCCGATCGGATCCTTCACGACCTGACACAGCACGGTCTGGCCGGGCTTGAGCAGATCGTCGATCTTGCGGGCGGCGAGCTGCTTGCGCGAGCGCGCGATGCGCGACGCCGCGCCCTCGGGCGATTCGTCGCCGTCGTCGGTGTCCGCGTCCTCGAACAGCTTGCGTTCGTCTCCCGAGCCGAGCACGTCGGCGACGTAGAGGAACGCGGCGCGTTCGACCTTCGGCCCGAGATCGACGAATGCGGCCTGCATCCCGGGCAGCACGCGCGTCACCTTGCCGCGATAGATGTTGCCGACCATTCCGCGATCGCGTTTGCGTTCGACGAAGAACTCGGCCAGGGAACCCTCTTCGACCACCGCGACGCGGGTCTCGGGTCCCTCGGCGTTGACCACGAGCATGTTGTGCATGAAGCAGCTCTGCAATTCCTTGCGCCCGCTCCGGAGCGTCGCGACACGAATGTCCTAGCGCGGGCTCGTTCGGAAGTGGGTCGAGGGCTCTCGGTAGCACGGGACCTCTGAGAAAACAAGCCATTGCAGACGGCCATGGCGCACTGGCCCATCGCTTGCTTGATCTGGCGGCGGTCCGGTGTTGCCGCACTGGCCATCGTTGCGCGGCTACTACTAAATCCCGAGCAACGAACCTCTAGACTAGTTTGGGTTACGTTCGACGAACGCCTGGGTTGCCGCCCGGGCGTTCTAACGTTTCGGGGTCCGATCGGGCACTCTGCGGGCGATGAGGCTCTGGCTCTTGCTCGCGTTCGTCGCGGCCGCTCCGGCGCAGGCCGACGACGCACCCGCCTACTTCTGCCAGCCGAGCCAGCGCTGCTGGCCGAGCCCGGACGACTGGCAAGCGCTCGCACGCAAGCTGTCGGGGCCGCTGGTCCGGCCGGCGCCGCCGCCCGCCGGGATCACGAGCCCGTTCGCGCTCCAGGATCAGCCGGGCGCCACCGAGTCGCTGGGCTGGCTCGACGCGTGGACCGCGGCGCCCAGCGTCTACGCGGTCGAAGCGCACGGCGCCGGCGACATCGCGGCCGCGATCGCGTTCGCCCACGCGCATCATCTGCGCGTCGCGATCAAGGGCACCGGGCACGACTACCTCGGCCGGTCGACCGCACGCGACGGCCTGCTGATCTGGACCCACGCGATGCGCGCGATCACGGTGCACGACGCGTTCGTGCCGCGCGGCTGCAAGGTCGCCGCGGTGCCGGCGGTGACGGTCGAGGCCGGCGTGCGCTGGCTCGAGGCCTACCAGGAGGTCACCGGCAAGCACGGCCGGTACGTCCAGGGCGGCGGCTGCACGTCGGTCGGCACGACCGGCGGCTTCCTGCAGGGCGGCGGGTTCGGCAGCTGGTCGAACAAGTACGGCATCGCGGCGGCGAGCCTGCTCGAGGCCGAGGTGGTCACCGCGGACGGCACGATCGTCACGGCCAACGCGTGCGATCACGCCGATCTGTTCTGGGCGCTGCGCGGCGGCGGCGGCGGCACGTTCGGCGTGGTGACCCGCGCGACGCTGCGCACCTACGATCTTCCCGCGACGTTCGGGGAGATGGTCGGCACGATCACCGCGCACAGCGACGCCGACTATGCCGAGCTGATCCGCCGGATCGTGCGGTTCTATCGGACGAGCCTGGCCGACGAGCACTGGGGCGAGCAGATCACGCTGCACGGCGACAACACGCTCGACGTCGCGATGTCATCGCAGGGCCTGTCGGCCGACGCGCAGAACAAGGTGTGGCAGCCGCTGCGCGCGTGGCTCGACGCCCGGCGCGGCAAGTACGACGTGGCGCTGAACGCGTTCGCGATCCCCGCGACCGCGATGTGGAGCTACGACGTGCTCGCCAGGGCGCACGTCGTGACCGGCGATCCCGCGCACTGGTGGTGGACCAGCAACCAGGACGAGGTCGGCAAGACCTGGGCGGCATACCAGTCGCGCTGGATCACGATCGATCACTTCGAGGGCGCGCGCGCCGACACGCTGGCGGACGCGCTGTTCGAGGCATCGCGCCACCACGCGCTGTCGCTCCACTTCAACAAGGGCCAGGCCGCCGCGGCCGCCGATGCCCGCGCGCGCGACCGCGAGATCGCGATGAACCCGCAGGTGCTCGATGCCGCGGCGCTGGTGATCGTCGCCGACGTCGGCGGTCCGGATCGCGCGCTCGCCGAGCAGGCGCGGGCGAGCGTCGTCGCGGCGATGAAGCCGATCATCGCCGCGACCCCGGGCGCGGGCTCGTACGTCAACGAGACCGACTACTTCGAGGCCGACTGGAAGCGCGCGTTCTGGGGCGGCAACTACGCCCGGCTGCTCGCGATCAAGCACAAGTACGATCCCGACGGCGTGCTGTTCTGCCATCACTGCGTCGGCAGCGACGAGGCGCTCGCGCGCAAGCGATGACCGAGGATCCCGAGGCAGCGATCGGCTTCGTGCTCGCGCTCGGCCGCGCGCTGCACCGCTACGGCACGCCGGCGCACCGGCTCGAGGAGGCGCTCGCCCGGGTGTGCGACCGGCTCGCGCTCGACGCCGAGGTGTTCTCGACCCCGACCGCGCTGATCATGAGCTTCGGCCGCGCGACCGAGCTGCGCACCCGCATGCTCCGGGTCGACGGCGGCGAGCTCGATCTCGGCAAGCTCGCGCAGGTCGACGCGCTCGCCGAGGGCGTGGTCGCGCACCGCATCACCGCCGCGCAGGGCGTCGATCGGCTCGACGCGATCGTCGCCGGGCGCTCGCAGTTCGGCCGCGCGGTATCGACCGTCGCGCACGGCGTGACCGCGGGCGCGATCGCGGTGTTCTTCGGCGGCACGGCGCAGGACATCGCGGTCGCCGCGGCGATCGGCCTCGCGCTCGGCCTGCTCGCGCAGTTCGTACGGCGCTCGACCGAGCAGGCGCGCGTGCTCGAGCTCGCGAGCGCGCTGGTCGCCGCGCTCGCCGCCGGCGTGGCCTCGACCTGGTGGCCGGGCGTGACGCCGTCGCTGGTCACGGTCGCCGCGCTGATCATCCTGTTGCCCGGGATGTCGCTCACGATCGCGATGACCGAGCTCGCGACGCGCAACTTGATCAGCGGCACCGCGCGGCTGATGTCGGCGGTGATCGTCCTGCTCGAGCTGGTCGTGGGCGTCGCGCTCGGCGAGCGGCTCGCCGCGGCGCTGGTCCACGTCCACCAGGTGCCGCCGGTCGCGCTGCCCGAGGCCGCGCACTGGGCCGCGCTGGTCGTCGCGGCGCTCGGCGCGGCGATCGTGGTACAGGCGCAGCTGCGCGCGTTCGGCTGGATCATCGCCGCGTGCGTGGTCGGCTACGCCGGCAGCCGCGCCGGCGGGGCGTGGCTCGGCGGCCAGATGGGCGTGCTGATCGGCGCGTTCGCGCTCGGCGTGCTGTCGAACGCGTACGCGCGCTGGCTCGATCGCCCGGCGCAGGTCGTCCAGGTGCCGGCCGTGCTGCTGCTCGTGCCGGGCAGCATGGGATTTCGCGGCATGTCGTCGCTGCTCGACAAGGACACGCTGTCGGGCGTCGAGACCCTGTTCGCGATGTTCGTGGTCGCGATCGCGATCGTCGCGGGCCTGCTCGTCGCGAGCGCGGTGGTGTCACCGCGGCGGTCGCTGTAGCTCCGGATCGTCGGGATCCGCGTCGCGGTGGACGCACGGATCGTTGTCGGGATCGTGACCGCACGCGAGCACGCCCGGCGACGGATCGTCGGGATCGACGCCGGCGTGCGGGCCGTCGCCCTCGGCCGCGCCGCCGCCGCTCGCGACCAGCTCGGCGCGGCGCTCGGGCGCGACGCCGGGCACCGCGTCGTGGCGCGCGAGATACGCCACGTAGTACGCGTCCTCGCGGCGCGGCTCGAGCTCGCCGCGGTCGATCGCCGCCTCGAGCCGGCGCTTGAGATCGCCGACCAGCCGCGACGGCGGCAGCGCGAACGCCTCCATGATCGCGTTGCCGACCCCGCCGGGCAGCGGCGGCAGCCTCGCGTCGGCCTCGGCGAGCGCGACCGCGCGATCGGCGAGCGCGCTGATCTGCTCGAGCAGCTGCTTGCGCCGACCGGGGCGCTTCGACGTGATGTCGGCGCGCGACAGGTCGAGCAGGTCGGTCAGGTACGGCCCCATCTCGCGATGGAACCGCCGCACCGCGCTGTCGGTCCACTGTTCGCTGTACGCGTTGGTGCGCAGGTGATGCTTGACCAGGAAGCGGATGGTCTGGCGCTCGTCGCGCGCGAACGCGAAGCGCTGCTGGACCCTGTCGAACATCCGCGCGCCGACCTCGGCGTGGCCGTGGAAGTGCACGCCGTCCTCGGTGAACGTGCGGGTCGGCACCTTGCCGATGTCGTGGAGCAGCGCGGCCCAGCGCACGAGCGGGCGTGGCACCGTCTGCTTCACGACCTGCTTGGTGTGCGCCCACACGTCCTTGTGCTGGCGGCCGGGCTCCTGCACGAGATCCACCGTGGCCTCGAGCTCGGGGAACAGGACGCGGAGGATGCCGGCGCGTTGCATCCATTCGAGCGCCGCGTCGACGTCGCGCCCCATCAGCGCCTGCTCCATCGCCGCACGCAGCCGCGTCCTGTCGACGTCCGGAAGCCGGACAGCATGCTGGACGCCCAGCTCGGTCACCGCGTCGGGCGGAAACCGGCCGCCGTTGCTCGCGATCGCGCCTGCGATCTCGACCAGCACGATCGGGTCGGCCTCGACGAGGCCGCGCATGCGCTCGGCGGCGGAGTCCATCGGGTCGCCACGTCTACCACGTTGGTACGGAGCGTGCTCGATGCGCGGGCCGCAGTGCAGGGGCGAATCACCGAGCGTCAGCTTCCGGAGGCCGAGCAGTCGATGCCCGGCATCACCCGGTTCTACGCAGGCCTCGTCGAGAAGCCCGCGACCTTCCTCGACCTTTTGTGGGCCTTCGAGGGTCAGCGGGCCTCGCGCTGCCGTGCTCGGAAGCGCCGCGCTCGCTAGCGCGTTGCTCTGGCGAGCCCGCGATCCGTCTGGCAAGTTGACTTGCCGGCTGTGACACGTGGGCGCACTCCGGACACTTATATGGGGCAAAGCTCGACGAAGATGACCAAGCGTCACCCGATCGGTGTGTTCGATTCGGGCGTCGGCGGGCTGACCGTCGTGCGAGCTCTTCGTACGGCGCTGCCTGGCGAGGACATCGTTTACCTCGGCGACACCGCGCGCGTCCCTTATGGAAGCAAGAGCCCGCGCACGGTCGAGAAGTACTCGCTCGCGTGCCAGCACTTCCTGCTCGAGCGCGGGGTCAAGCTCGTGCTGATCGCGTGCAACACCGCCTCGGCCAACGCGCTGCCCGCGCTGCGCGAGGCGAGCGCGGTGCCGGTGATCGGCGCGGTCGAGCCGGGCGCCGCCGCCGCGCTCGCCGCGACCCGCGCCGGCCACATCGGCGTGATCGGCACGCTCGGCACGGTGCGATCGAGCGCGTACGCGAAGGCGATCGCCGCGCGCGATCCGGCGGCGCGGCTCACCGCGCTCGCCTGCCCGATGCTGGTGCCGCTTGCCGAGGAGGGCTGGGTCGACGACGACATCGCGCGGCTCGCGGCCCGCCGCTACCTCGCGGAGCTGTTCGCGCGCGATCGCGCGATCGACACCCTGGTGCTCGGCTGCACGCACTATCCGCTGCTCCGCGGCGTGCTCGCCGAGGCCGCGCGCGAGCTCGCCGGTCGCGAGGTCGCGGTGGTGGACTCCGCGGGCGCGATGGCCGAGGCCGCGCGCGACGCGCTCGGCAGCGCCGAGAACCGGCGCAGCGAGGCCGGCCGCCTCGACTTCTTCGCGACCGACACCTCGCGGCTCGACGAGCTCGCGCCGCGCTTCCTGGGCGAGCCGCTCACCGGGTTCGAGCTGGTCGATCTGTAGCTTGCCAGCTTGCTACGACGCCGCGATGCCCTTGGCGCGGGCTTCCTCGGCCTTGCGCCGCTTCATCACGTCGACCACGGTCGCCGCGCGCTTGAGCTTGTCGCCGATCGTCTTCTCGTCGACCGGGTAGTCGGTGCGGAACACCAGGCCGTCGTCGAACAGCGCCTCGCGCGCCTCGTCGTCGTCGAGGTAGGCCGCGAGCTTCTTGCCCTTGTAGCCCATCGTGCGCAGCGCGCCGACCTTCTGCTCGAGCCAGGTCATGAGGTCGCCCATCACGCTCTTGCACAGCTTGAGGTTGTCCTCGAGGCCCTCGAACAGCTCGGGGAAGCGTTCGCGGAACGCCTGCTCGTCCTCGCCCTTCGCGAGGCCCGCCTGAAGCGCGAGCCGGAGCAGCAGGACATCGTCCGCATAGCTCACGATCGCGTCGTTGCGATCCGAGACCGCGTCCTTGGGAGAGACGACGTAGATCACCACGCCGGTGGCGAGCTCGCGCACCGGTCGCGGAAGGTTCTCGTCGTCCATCGCATCGAACGCGATCTTCAGATCATGGGGGAGAGACACCAGCCAAGACCGCACCAGCTCGACGAACTGCGACTCCGCATTGATAGCCACGGGTATGCGTACCCCGCGCCTGCGGGGCCTCCAAGCAAGCTTCACGATTGAAGCCCAGGGAGGGTGAGTACCAACCCCGAGGCGGAATTACAAGCGGGAGCACGCCGTGGTACCCTCGAAGGCCGGTGGCCAAGCGTTCGCCCATCCTCGGGTACAACCACAACGTGAAGTACCGAGGGCTGGTATTTCACGTCCAGACCGAGGATTCCGGCGTTCTCAGCCCACACCTGTTCACCCACCTGTTCCACGGCGGCGTGATCGTCTCGACCCGCAAGCTGGTCTACGACGCCGGCGCGAACGAGGAGGCGATCAAGGCCTTGATGCAGGCTCAGCACAAGGCGGTGCTGAAGGAGCTGCGCAAGGGGATCTTCGACGACAAGATCGATCAGTACCTCGGCGGCACCGAGGGGCTCGAGCCGCGAGGTGGCACGGTGACCGAGCCGATCGAGCGCCCGAGCCCGCCCGAGCTCGCGCCGCCGCCCGACTCCGCGCCGATCGAGATCATCGTCGACTCGTCGAGCGACGTCAGCAAGCCTCGCACCCAGACCGCCGAGCGGGTCAGCGCGCACGCGACCAACAGCGAGATCGCCGCGGCGGTCACCGCCGCGAACGCCAGCGCGCCGACCGTGCCGCCGCCGCCGCGCATTCCGGCGCCGGCCGGCCGCGTCCCGCTCGGAGCGCGCGCGCCGACGCCTCCGCCGATCCCGACGCGCACGCCGCCGATGGGCTCGCCGACCGCGCGCGCGGCGCAGCTCGATTCGGGCCCCGAGATCGAGATCCTCGACGAGCCGAGCGCGCGTACCCGCGCCGCGCGAGACACCGCGGTCGAAGCGCCGCTCGACGTCGGCGTGACCGAGCCCAATCCGCCGCCGCGGCCGCGCGCGTCCGACTCGCAGCAGCCGCCGGCCCGGCGCACCCAGACCGGCGATCGCGCGTCCGCGAGCCACAACGCCTCGGCGCTGCCGCCGATGACCCGGCCGCAGGCCCGGCCCGCGATCACGCCGCCGACCGTGGTGTCGCGCCCGCTCGCGCAGAGCGACGGCCGGCCGCGCGCGGCCGCCGACGGGCGCGAGAGCGACGTGATCGAGGTCTACGCGCCGGCGCCACCGTCCGCCGAGCTGCCCGGCGCGCAGGACGATCGCTCCGAGCGCCCGGGCCAGTACTCGATGAATCGCGCCAAGAAGCCATCGGGCGGCGAGGTCCCGCTGCGCGACAAGCCGGGACGGAGCTCGGCGATCCCGTCGGGGCTCGCACCGCCGCGCGCGGGCGATCGCTCGGGTCCGGTGCGCATGCCGACCCCGGGGGGCCGTCCCACGCCGCCGGTCGGCAGCAACGCGGCGTCGGCCAATCGCGCGACGCCGGCGCCGGTCCGCGGCCAGCCGCACACCACCGCGCCGATCACGAATCGTCCGAGCACCGGACCGAGCAGCGTCGTGATGGCGCGTCCGGCGGTGATCGTCGGGGCGCCGGCCAAGTCCGCCGCGCCGCCGCCGCGCGTGCGCAAGGCGCGCGAGGAAGAGGGCCGCGGCTTCGGCCAGGGCCTGATCTCGGAGAAGAGCCTCGACGAGGTGATCCTCGCGTACCTGTCCGAGGACGCCGAGGATACGTAGCGCTACGGCTCCTCGACGTCGGCTTGATCGACCTCGGGGTGATCGATGCGGTACTCGGCCATCCACCCCGCGAGCTTGGGCATCGCGACCTCGAGGCGATGCGAGCCCTCGCGCTCCTTGGCCTGCTGCCACGCGAACTTCGCGTCCTCGTGCTCGCCGCGCTGCGCGTAGACCCACGCGCACAGCAGCAGCAGATCGGCGCCCGCGGTCATCGACAGCCCCTTGCGCATGCGGTCGTGCAGCTCGTCGGCCTCGAGCGTGCCCGCGGGCACCGCGCCCTCGGCGACCGCGAGGTGCATCTCGGCGATCCAGTACGACAGCCTGAGCACCTCGCCCTGGGGCACGCCGCCGCGCGCCTCGAGCACGATCCGCGCCTCCTTGGTGCGGCCGAGCGCGGTGAGCAGGTTGATCTCGGTGTAGTACGAGAACTGGTGCTGGACGAGGCGCGGCGACAGCCGGGCGCGTGCGCGCCGCACGCGATCGAGCGCCTGCTCGCCGTGGCCCTCGAGCGCGTCCGCGATCGCGACGCGCAGCTCGGCGAGCGCGCGCACGCGGGCCGGCGCCCACCACGCGCGGGTCACCGGCTCGGCGAGCGCGCGGCCGGCGGCGGCGTCGCCGCGCGACAGCGCGACCGAGGCCTCGTTGACCCGGCGGACCGCGCGCACCGTGCCGAGGAAGCGCCCGCCGAGCGCGAGGTAGAACGGCACGAGCACCGGGAACGAGGTCGCGGCGAGCGCGACGCCGGCCGCGGTCACGCCGCCGAACGCGACGTACGCCGCGAGCTGGCGGTTGCGCACCGCGGCCGGATGCTTGACCTCGCCGTCGCGCCCGACGTAGACGAGCTGGCCCTTGCCGGCGCGATCGAGATCGGTCGCGATCATCGGCCTCGCGAGCGCGGTCTCGGCTTTGGTGTCGTCGGCCATCGCGGTCGCTAGTCCAGCACCGACCAGTCGGTGCCGGCCGGAGTGTCGTGCAGCGCGACGCCGAGCGCGGCGAGCTCGCCGCGGATCGCGTCGGCCCGCTGGAAGTCCCTGGCGGCGCGCGCCGCGCTGCGCTCGGCGAGCTTGCCCTCCACCGCCGCGACGTCGATCTGCTTGATCCGCACGAGTCGGCCGCGGCGCTCGGCGAGGAAGCTCGCGGGCGGCTGCGCGAGCACGCCGAGCGCCGTGCCCACCGCGCGCAGGTCGCGGCCGATCCGCGCGAGCGTGCGGCGCCGCACCTGCTTGTCGACGCCCTTGCCCTCGTCCACCAGCTTGTTGGCGAGCTTGGCGACCTCGTGCATCGCCGCGACCACGACCGGCGTGTTGAAGTCGTCGGCGAGCGCGGCCTGCGCGGCGGGGACCAGCTTGTCGGCCTCGGGCACGACCGCGCCCGCACCGCCGTCGCCGCCTTGCGCGACGAAGCGATCGATCTTGTCGAGCGTCTCGTAGAAGTAGGCGACGTCGCGATCGGCGGCCTCGAGGCTGTAGAACCGCACGCCGCCCGCGGTCTGCTGGACCTCGAACTCGACCGGCGAGCGGTAGTGGTGCGCGACGCAGAAGAACCGCAGGGCCTCGCCGCCGACGGCGGCCGCGATCTGGTCGCAGTCGAACACGTTGCCGAGCGACTTCGACATCTTGACGCCTTCGAAGTTCAAGAAGCCGTTGTGCAGCCAGTAGCGCGCGAACGTGCCGTCGCCGTCGGCGCCCTGCGACTGCGCGATCTCGTTCTCGTGGTGCGGGAAGATCAGATCCTTGCCGCCGCCGTGCAGGTCGAACGTCGCGCCGAGGTGGGTGACGGTCATCGCCGAGCACTCGATGTGCCAGCCCGGCCGGCCCTTGCCCCACGGCGAGTCCCACTGCGGCTCGCCCGGCTTGGCGGCCTTCCACAGCGCGAAGTCGGCGGGCGCGCGCTTGCGCTCGTCGACCTCGATCCGCGCACCGGCGCGCAGCTCGTCGAGCGTCTGCCCCGAGAGCCGGCCGTAGGCCGGGAAGGTGTCGACCGCGTAGTAGACGTCGCCGCCGATCGCGTAGGCGTGGCCGCTGGCGACCAGGCGCTCGATCAGCGCGATGATCTGCGGGATGTGGGTCGACACCTTGGGCTCGATGTCGGGTGGCCTGACGTTGAATCGCGCCATGTCGCGGTTGTAATCGGCGGCAAACTTCGCCGACATCGCGACCGGATCGATCCCGAGCTCGTTGGCGCGCTTGATGATCTTGTCGTCGACGTCGGTCACGTTGCGCACGAACGTGACCTGCCAGCCGAGGAACTCGAGGCTGCGCCGGATCGTATCGAACGCGATCGCCGAGTACGCGTGACCGATGTGCGCGGCCGCGTAGGTGGTCGGTCCGCACACGTACATCCCGACCTTGCCCGGGACGAGCGGCTCGAACGGCACCTTCTGCCGGCGCATCGAATCGTAGAGGCGAAACGGGGTCACCGCGATCGGTTGTAGCATCTCAGCGCCAGCCAAGCGGAGCCGAAGGGCCGGCCGCGAGCGCGTTGGTCAGCTCGTCGAGCCAGTGCGCGGTCGCCTCGGGGGTGTCGGGCAGCGCGAGCGTCCACACCAGCACGCCGCTCTGGGTGACCGCGAGCACGCGCTTGCCGTCGGGCGAGATCTGGGTGAACGAGAACGTCCGGCCCTTCGGCACCGCGAGCGTGAAGCGCTCGCCCGCCGCCGGATCGATCGCGTCGAGCGCGCCGTCGGTCGTGGTCGACGCGATCAGGCCGTTCTGCGCGATCGACGGCCGGCTCGCCAGCACCGGCTGGACCTGTGCGTCGTGGGGGTGGGCGCGGTCGACCACGTGCGCGAACCCGTCGGTGGTGACCGCGATGATCCCGGCTTCGCCGAGCGCGACCCTGCCGATCGGCTTGTCGAACGTGCACAGCGACGCGACCGTGCCGTCGGGCGCCCAGGTGCGCAGCTCGGGGCCGGTCGCGAACACCACGGTGCCATCGCCGTCGAGCGCGAGCCCGCCGCGCGGCGGCGGCTGGCTGACCTCGAGCGCGGCCGAGCCGGCGCGGCCGAGCCGGGTCCGCCACACCACGCGATCGGCGAACGCGCCGGCGACCCAGTCGGGGCGCGCCGCGAGCGCGATCACGCCGGCCGGGTGGTTGGCGAGCGTGGTCTGGCGCCGGGTCTGGTGATCGTCGAGCCGGACCACGCCGGCCGTGGTCGCGACCGCGAGCCGGCCGTCGTCGGCGAACGCCGCGAGCTCGAGATCGCCGTCGACGTCCTGGCTCGAGCCGTCGGAGCTGACCAGCCGGCCGCGGTGAGTGCCGTCGATCAGCAGGGCGTGCATGCCGTCGGGCGCGCCGACCACGGCATAGATCCCGACCGGCGCGACGCCGATCGGCTTCTGCGCGCCGGTGCGCAGGTCGAGCCACTGCGCCGGCTGATCGGCGAACGCCTCGATCAGCTGATCGCCGCTGACGAAGCGCGCGCCCGACAGGGTCGGCTCGTCGAACCGGCGCGGCACCAGCGCGTCGAGGTTCCACGCGAGCAGCCGGCCGTCGGCCGCGGCGACCACCCACGGCGAGCGCGGCGAGGTCTCGATCCGCGAGATCCGCAGCGCCGGGGTGTGCAGCACGAGGTCGTCGTCCGCGAGGATCACGGCGAGCACGCCCTGCGGCCCGCCGGTCACCATCACGCCGCCGGCCGCCTCGTGCAGGCCGAGCGTGTAGTCGCCGTTGATCCGCCGGCTGCGCGAGGTGTCGCGCTCGCTGATCGTCACGCCGGTCACCGCGGTCGAGAACAGCAGGTTGTCCGAGTAGGCGATCGCGTAGCGGGCGCCCACCATCTGGCGGTGGACGAGCTGGCCGCTCGGCAGCGCGAACGCGAGCGCCTCGTCGTCGGTCAGCACCACGACGGTCTCGCCATCGGCCGCCCACGAGATGTCGCGCACCGGGCGGTCGTGCAGCTGCTGCGGCGGCAGGGTGGGCTGCGTGCGGTCGAGCAGCAGCAGCTGGGTCGGCGTCGCCAGCGCGATCCACCGGCCGTCGGGCGAGTGCACCAGCTGGTTCACCGGCTCGCCGACCTCGACCTGCTCGGGCGTCGTGCGCGCGACGTCGAGTCGCCACAGCCCACCCGCGCTGTCGGTCCAGTACGCGATCGGCCCCGACACGTCGAGCCGCGCCACCGGCAGCGCGGTCGCGATCCGGTGCTGCGCGAGCGTCGCGACGTCGACCACGACGATCTCGCGATCGTGCGCGATCACGACCGCGTGCTCGCCGTCGGCGAACCGCGCGGTGGCGGGCGCCGCGAGCGCCGCGAGCTCCTTCACGTCGTGCCTGGCGAGGTCGTAGATCTTGACCGTGCCGTCGTTGCCGGCCGCGAGCACGCGCTGGCCGTCGCGGCTCATGTCGAGCGACAGCACGTGCGGCGACGCCGGCATGCCGAACGCCACGCCGTGCGCGCGCGCGGCCGCGGCGATCGCGCGGACCTGCCGCCACCACTTGGTGGTCGCGAGCGGCCGGATCATCGCGACCGCGCGGGTCGGGTCGGCGTCGGCGTTGGTGCGCGCGTCGGTGATCGTCAGCTGCTGGAGGCTCTCGGTCACCTGCTCGCGCCGCTCGTCGGCCAGCCGCTTCTCGTCGCGTGCGATCCGCGCCTCGTCGTCGGCGCGGTCGCGCTCGTCGAGCACGCGGCCGATCGCGATCCAGCTGCCGATGATCAGCGCGGCGAGCGCGGCCGCGATCACGCCGACCAGCGCGCGGTTCTTGCGCACGTAGCGCACGATCTTCTCGCGCCGCGAATAATGATGCGACGCGACCAGCTGGCCGGTCAGGAAGTGCTGGAG
>DATJAE010000200.1:0-5717 GCA_035516595.1 Kofleriaceae bacterium
ACGCGCCCGAGGTCGAACCGCGCGCCGAGCTCGCGCCGCAGGATCGCCGGGTCGCCGCGCTCGCCGCGATGGGGCATCGCGACAAGGAGATCGCCTACATGCTCGGCTGCCCGCGAGCGCGGTCACCAGCTCGCTGCGCCGCGCCCGCGCCGCGCTCGGCGTGCGATCGCGCGCCGAGCTCGCCGCCGCGTGGCGGCGTGGAGCGCGCTAGGCTGCGGTATCGTCGCGCGATGCGACTGTTCGCGATCGCGATCGTGCTGTGCGCGTGTGGCAAGGCGAGCCCGCCGCCGCCGCCGCCGGCACCGGGCTCGGGCAGCGGCTCGGCGGCCCCGCCGCCGCACGTGGTCGTCCCCGACGCGCGCGTCGGGATCACCTTGCCGCCCGAGCTGCGCTGCGGCGGCCACTGGAGCGGCACGATCCGGTGGGATCCGACCCAGTGCAAGTCGCCCGCGCCGTACCGCGACGTCGACGTCGTCGTGCGCGCCGGCGCGGACGGCTGGGAGGCCAGCGTCGCCAAGCCGACCGGCGGCAAGCTGACCGGCGTGACGGTGACGTGGGATCGTGACGAGACGATCAGGAAGTGCGAGGCCTCGATCGCGCTCGCGTTCGGCACGGATCGGCTGCTGATCAACCTCAAGCAGGATCACAGCCAGTTCGCGCAGCCGATCACCGACAACGTCGAGCTCGACGGTGCGTGCATCCAGCTCGGCACGCTCGACGCGCAGCACGCGCCCGACGACGGCGTGCTGCCGCCGCCGCCCGCGGCCGCGCGCCAGGCCGCCGGCACCTACAAGCTGTCGCTCACCTGGCCCAGGCCGCCGAAGTGTCCGAAGGGCTTCCCCGCGCTCCCCACCGCGATCGACTACGCGATCACGATCGATCGCGACCACGGCGACGCGCTGGTCGCCGCGCCGCTGACCATCGGCGAGCTGTCGCTCCAGAGCGACGATGCTCCCGAGTCGTACGACGGCAAGGTGCGCGTACGCCACAGCGGCCTGGTCGACCTCGCCGACGATCAGGCCACGTACGATCTGGTCGAGGATCTCGCGATCGCGGGCGACAAGGTCACCGGCACCGCGACGCTCGTGGTCGCCAATCCGTACGGCAACGAGCTGTGCAGCGCGGAGGCGACCGTCACCGGCACGTTCGCGCAGACTAGGTGAACAGCTTGAACATCCACTTCATCATCCGCGACACCTTCTCGCCGTACGGCGGATAGACCATGCGCAGCGCGTCGATCCGGCCCTGCTCGAGCACGCCGCGCTCGTGCGAGAACGTCTTGAAGCCGTAGACGCCGTGATAGCTGCCCAGGCCGCTCGCACCGACCCCGCCGAACGGCAGGTTCGGGTTCGCGAAATGGATGACCGTGTTGTTGATCGTCGTCCCGCCCGCCGTGGTACTGGCGATCATCGAGTCGATCGCGCGCTGGTCGGTGCCGAACATGTAGAGCGCGAGCGGCTTGTCGCGCGCCGCGATGAACGCCGCGGCCTCGGCCAGGCTCGGATAGGTCAGGATCGGCAGGATCGGGCCGAAGATCTCCTCCGACATGATCGGCGCGTCGGGCGCGACGTCGGTCAGCACGGTCGGCGCGAGGTAGCGCTCGGCGGGATCGCGCTCGCCGCCGATCGCCACCTTCGCGCCGCGCGCGACCGAGTCGTCGAGCAGCCGGGTCAGGCGATCGTAGTTGCGCGCGTTGATCACGCGGGCGAAGTCGGGCGACGCCTTGCGATCGGCGCCGTACATCGCGTCGATCGCGTGGCCGAGCGCGCCGACCAGCTCGCGCTCGCGGCGCGCCGACACCAGCACGTAGTCGGGCGCGATGCAGGTCTGGCCGGCGTTGACGAACTTGCCCCACGCCAGGCGATTCGCGGTGGCGTGGAGATCGGCGGTATCGTCGACCACGGCCGGCGACTTGCCGCCGAGCTCGAGCGTGGTCGACGCGAGGTGCTTCGCGGCGGCCTCGGCGACGATCTTGCCGACCCGCGTGCTGCCCGTGAAGAACACGTGGTCGAACGGCAGCGCGAGCAGGCGCTGGGTCTCGGCCGGGCCGCCCTGCACGACGGTGACCTCGTCGGGCGAGAACACCGCGGCGACCAGCTCGGCGATCAGCTGCGCGGTGTGCGCGGTGAGCTCGGACGGCTTGACCACCACGCAGTTGCCGGCAGCGACCGCGGCGACCAGCGGCGCGAGCACGAGCTGGAACGGGTAGTTCCACGGCCCGATGATCAACACGACGCCCTTGGGCTCGTAGTGGAGGTAGCTGCGCGTGCCGACCAGCGCCATCGGCGTGGCGACCCGCTTGGGCCGCATCCACTCGCGCAGCGAGCCGATCGCGTCCTTGAGCTCGACCAGGGTCGGAAAGATCTCGGTGATGTCCGTCTCGGTCGCCGACTTGCGAAAGTCCTTGTAGATCGCGTCGCGGATCGCGGGCTCGCGCGCGACGATGGCCTCGCGCAGCTTGCGCAGCTTGGCGATCCGCTCCGACGCGGTGGTGCGCTTGACGTCGGCCTGGTGGGCGCGCTGCGCGGCAAACAGCTGCTCGATCGTGGCGGCGGGGACGTCGGCGGGCGTGGCCATCCCTGCAGCGTGCCATGACCCGGTACGATAGGCGCATGATCCCGGCCGGCCCCGCCGACCTCGCCGACAATCGCGAGGGCCGGCTCTCGCCCGCGCAGCGCGCCGCCTACGAGGCGATGTTCCGGCGCGCGCGCTCCCGCGGCTGGATCCTGCTCGCGATGGCGGTGACGTTCGTGGTCGCGTCCGCGATCGTGCCCAACGTGCACCACCGCGTGCTCGGCCTCGCGGTCGCGGCGGGCGTCGACGCCGTGCTGATCGCGCTGGTCGTGTGGGGCTGGCGCCGGCTCGGCGATCGCGCGCTGCGCCGGCTGCGCGACGACCGCGTCGAGCACGTGGTGGGCGTGCTGACTCACGTGCGGCGCAGCCAGTACGGCCGCAGCTACTACGTGCGGTTCGGCGAGCGCACGCTCGGCGCGCCGGTCGATCTGATCGCGCCGATCCGCGGCGAGCTCGAGCAGCGCCCGCATCGCGTGTACTTCCTGGCCGGGACCGAGGATGTGATCGCGATCGAGCCGGCCTGACGATTTCCGTGCGACGACCCGCGCGACCGTCCTCTTGTGGCCCTGGAGGACACGAT
The DNA here is from genome assembly GCA_035516595.1 of Kofleriaceae bacterium. Taxonomy (GTDB): domain Bacteria; phylum Myxococcota_A; class Polyangia; order Haliangiales; family Haliangiaceae; genus JABFXX01. The sequence goes on from DATJAE010000200.1 coordinate 3,155, forward strand.
GCTCACGAGATTCCTGGTACTTGCGATGGCGATCGGTGGCTGCGCGACGATGCCCCAGGACGGTGGCGGCGATGACGGCACCGGCAGCGGCGCGACCGGCTCGCCGCTTCCGGCGGACCTGGTCGGCCAGTGGGGCACCGCGGGGCTCAGCGCCGCGATCAGCTACGAGTTCAGCGCCGACGGCCAGGTGGTCTACGCCGGCAAGCTCGACAGCTCGTACAGCTGCACGGACACGACCGAGATCAGCTATCAGGGCACGGTCCAGCTCGCCGGCAACGTGCTGACGATCCAGCCGACCGACGGCACCGTCACCGACGACTACTGCGGCACGGTCACGACCAAGCCGTACACCAGGTCGTCGACGATGGCCTACCAGATCGGCACGGGCGACCAGGGTCCGGTGCTCACCCTGACCGACCAGGCGACCGGCGACGTGCTCGTGCTGCCGCGCGAGGACTGACGACGCCAAGCAACCCGATCGGCGCGCGGCCGATAACGAGCCCCATGCTGGACACCGACGCTGTCATTCACACGATGCTCGATACGGAAGACCGCGTGATCACGCCATTCATCGACGAGGTCCGCCGCTCGTCGGTGACCGACGACCACGAGGTCGTGGACTTCGACGTGACGCCGCCCCGCGACACCGGCCTCGGGGGGCTGGTCGCCGACCTGGAGGTGATGGTGGCTCGGAGTGGTGTCGAGAGCCGTCCGGGCCGCCATCTCGCGCTGATCCGCCGGGAGTCGTTCTTCCGGGTGTTCCCGCAACAAGGCATCTTCCTGTGGAACATCCGGTATCGCGCCGATCCGGAGAGCGACCGCGTCCTCGCCGCGCCGTTCGTGATCTACTGGATGCAGTTCGACCGCCGCGTCCACGGCTTCGCGCACCGCTTCGATCGCGCGCGCGACGGCCTCCCGACCGAGGAGCTGACGCTCGGCCACCTCCGTCAACATCTGCTCGATAGCTTCACGTTCTACATGATGCAGGCGAACGACGGCGCCCGCCCGGCAGGCTTCTAGCGCGGCCCGGGGCGATGCGCGTCGCGCCACGCCGCGACCTCGGCGAGCGCCGCCTCGCGCACCGGGACCTGGTGGCGGCCGAGCGAGCTGGCCCTGGCGTCGTCGAGCGCCCTGGCGATGCTGGTCTCGGCGAGCTGCGCGGTCGCGATCGCGCCGGCGCGATCGCCCGCGGCCCACAGCGCACGCGCGAGCGCGAGCTGCGCGACGCCGGTGCGATAGGCGGCCGGCTGGGGCTGCGCCGCGTACGCCGCGAGCGCCGCGCGCAGCAGGCGGGCGCCGCGCGCGCCGTCGCCGCGCGCCACCGCGATCCGGCCGCGCCCGAGGTCGGCCTCGATGGTCACGGCGGTGTCGGCGAGCTCGTGCGCCTCGGGCGCGCCCTGGTCGAACGCCGCGGTCGCGCCGTCGAGATCGCCCAGCGCGAGCAGCACGGTGCCGCGCGAGACCAGCGACTCGGCGCGCAGCACGCGCAGATCGGACGGCGCGTCGGCCGCGATGCCGTGCGCGACCTCGCCGTAGGTCGCGGCGGCGAGCTGCCACGACGCGGCGATGTCGTACAGGATCGCGAGATCGGACAGCGCGAACGCGCGCTCCTTGGCGTGATCGGGGCCCCACAGCTCGACCGCGCGGCGCTGGTGATCGATCGCGCCGTCGAGGTCGCCGCGGTCGCGCGCGGCCGAGGCGGCCGCCTCCTCGCGCTGCGCCGCCGTGCCGCTGGCGGCGACGTAGCGCGCGAGGATGCGATCGAACGTGGCCTGCTCGCGCGCGCCCTCGTCGACCCGGCCGAGCGCGTACAGCGCCTGCGCGAGCTCGAGGTGGAGCGCGAGCACGTCGGGGTTCTCCGCGCCGGCGCGCGCGACCGAGCGCTCGATCAGCGCGCGCAGCCGCGGCACCGCGTCGGGCGAGCGCTGCTGGTAGAGGCATTCGGCGTGCGCGCGCTCGACCGCGTCGGCGTCGCTCGGATCGCGCGGCGCGGCCGCGTCGGCCAGCGCGAACAGCGGCGCGGCGGCGTCGTACCGGCCCTGGCGGCACGCCGAGCGGGCGAGCGCCGCGAGCGCCCGCAGCCGCGCCGACTCGACGCCGAGCTGCTCGGCGTGCGCGAGCGCCTGCGCCAGCATCGCGTCGCCCTGCTTGGGGTCGGAGCCGGCGAGCAGCTCGCCGAGCTCGAGCTCGGCCACCAGCTCGGCGGCGCGATCGCCGGCGGCCTCGGCGCGCGCGCGCAGCGGCTCGAGCTCGGCGACGGTCGCGCGCACCGGATCGATCGACTGGATCGCGCGCATCAGCTCCTGGTGCACGGCGTCGCCGACCGCGAGCTGCGCGGTGGCGTCGTCGCGGCAGGCCTCGACCGGCGCCATCGCCTCGATCCGCCGCCACTGCGCGAGCGCGTCGGCCGCGCGATCGCCGACGATGCGCTGCGCGGTCTGCGCGAGCTCGGCGAGCCGCGCGTCGAGGCAGGCGCTGCGCGCGGCCAGCCGCTCGGGCGCGACCCGCTGCTCGGCGCCGGTCGTACAGACCTCGCGGCGCAGCGCGACCCAGCCGGCCGCGT
>DATJAE010000201.1:0-33236 GCA_035516595.1 Kofleriaceae bacterium
CTGGGACGACGGCGCGATCGATGTGACGTGCACCGCGCCCCAGGACGCGTACGCGGTGGTCTCGTCGACCGCGGCGCGCGGCTGGTCGGCCGAGCTCGACGGCGAAGCCGTGGCGTGGCGGGTCGCCGACGTGCTGCGCCGCGCGATCGCGATCCCGCGCGGCACGCACCGCGTGGCGTGGCGCTATGCCGCGCCCGGGCTCGCGCCCGGTCTCGCGCTCGCGGCGGCCGGGCTCGCGCTGCTCGCGGCGCTCGGCTGGCTCAGTCGCTCGCGCACACCCGATCGAGCGCCTCGCGCGACGACTTGAGCCGGCCCTTCGCGATCGCCCACACCGCGTCGACGATGCGCTCGTTGACCGGCGTCGCGATCCCGCGCGCCTTGCCGCGGGTGACGACCTCGCCGTTCAGGAAGTCGATCGCCGGCGTGCGGCCGCGTTCGATCGCCGCCAGCATCGACGATCGCATCCGGCGGTAGCGCAGCCCCACCGCGAGCAGCAGCGCGTGCTTGGCGGTGAGCGACGCCGAGCCGCGCGACGCGCGATCCGCGTCGGTCAGCGCGATCCGCTCGAGGTCGAGCGTGCCCGCGACCCGCTCGAGCGTGACGCCCTCGGCGCGCGCGACGTCGATGCACTCGGTCATCGCCTCGAGCGCGAGCCGGCGGTAGCGCCGCACCCGCACCAGCGGGCCGAGCTTCTCGCCGGCGATCGTGCCGAGCGCCGACACCGCGCAGTTGAGCGCGAGCTTGCTCCAGCGCGCGCCGCGCAGGTTGCGCGTGATCGTGACGGGGCCGATCGCCTCGAGCAGCTCGCCGACCCGGCGCAGCTCGTCGTCGGCCGTGCCGTCGAGCCGGCCGATCTGGAAGCCGCCGGCCGCGGTGCGCTCGTAGCGCCCGGGCTCGGTCATCGTCGCGCCCCACGCGACGATCGCGCCGATCACGCGCGGCGCCCCGACGATCGCGGCGATCCGGTCCTCGCACAGGCCGTTCTGCAGCACCACGACCTGCGCGTCGTCGGCCAGGTGCGGCAGCGCGGTGCGCGCGGCGTCCTCGACGTTGGGCGGCTGGGTCGCGAGCACGCACAGGTCGTAGCGGCCCTCGGGCGCCGGCGACACCCAGCCGCGCACGATGCGCTCCTCGCCGTCGTCGATCAGCCGGAACCCGGCGCGATCGACCGCGGCGCGGATCTCGGGGTTGGTCGACACCGCGGTCACCGCCGAGCCGACCTCGGTGAGCGTGGCGGCGACGATGCCACCGACGCCGCCGGCGCCCATCACGAGGATCCTCGGCTGCGGGTTCACGACCTAGGTTTATGCCACAACCCGAGCGTCGCCGCGGATTTGGGGAAGTCGCCGTAAGCGGCGTAGAATTCGATCACTCGATGCAGATCACGTTCTGGGGGGTGCGGGGAAGCTACCCGGTGCCCGGCGCAGCCACCGTGCGGTACGGCGGCCAGACGTCGTGCGTCGAGGCCCGCACCGCCAGCGGGGAGACGCTGATCGTCGACGCCGGCACCGGCCTGCGCGCGCTCGGCAACAAGCTGCTCCGCGAGTCGGGCGGCGCGCCGGGCCAGTACCACGTGCTGCTCTCGCACGTCCACTGGGATCACATCCAGGGCCTGCCGTTCTTCTCGCCCGCGTACATCCGCGGCACCAAGATCTCGGTCTACGCCCTGCTCACCGCGGCCAACGAGCTCGATCAGGTGATCGGTGGGATCACGCGCCACGAGTTCTTCCCGATGCCGCTCGAGGCGGTGCCGGCGCAGTTCCAGTTCCACCAGGTCGAGCCCGGCGTCGACTTCGTGATCGGCGCGTTTCACGTCACGCCGATCGCGCTCAACCATCCGTTCGGCTCGGTCGGCTACCGGATCGACGGCGACGGCTCGTCGTGGGCCTACGTCGCCGACACCGCGCCGTTCACCGAGGTCCTGCACAAGCAGCACTTCCTGCGCGGCCCCGAGCCGCTGTCCGACGACGATCGCGTCGCGCTCGCCGCGATGCGCGACGCGCTGGTCAGGCGGCTCGCGGGCGTCGACACCGCGGTCTACGACACGCACTTCCTGCCCGAAGAGTACGCGCGGCTGCCGCACTACGGCCACTCGACGCCGGATCACGCGCTCGCGATCTGCGCCGAGGCCGGCGTGCGCCGGCTCGTGCTCTACCACCACGCGCCGATGCACGGCGACGATCAGATGGATCAGATCGCCGCGACCTACCTCGCGAAGGGCGCGGGGCTCGGCATCGAGGTCCTGACCGCGTTCGAGGGCATGACGCTGCCGGTCGGCGTCGAGGCCGCGGCGTGAAGCTCAGGTTCTGGGGCGTGCGCGGCGCCTTCGCGATGTGCGGGCGCGAGTTCCTGCGCTACGGCGGCAACACGACCTCGATCGAGCTGGTCACGACCGCCGGCCAGCGCCTGCTGATCGATCTCGGCACCGGCGCGACCGAGCTCGCCAAGCAGCTCATGACCTGCGAGTTCGCCACGGGGCAGGGCACGCTGCCGATCCTGCTCACCCACACCCATCTCGATCACATCCAGGGCCTGCCGTTCTTCACGCCGTTCTTCATCAAGGGAAACAAGATCCGGATCATGGGCGCCGATCCGCCGGGCCTCTCGCTCGAGGCCACGCTGCAGAACCAGCTCGCGCCGCACTACAGCCCGCTCAACGGCCTCGAGAACCTCGCCGCCGGCGTGTCGATCGAGAGCTTCGTGCCCGGCGTGACCATCGCGCTGCCCGGCTTCACCGTGGCGACCGCCGCGGTGCCGCACGGCTCGATGTGGACCACCGCGTTCCGCATCGAGGGCGACGGCAAGGTCGTGACCATGCTGTCCGACGTCGAGTATCCGAACATCGAGGACCCGCTGCCCGAGGCGCTCGCGCTCGCCCGCGGCGCCGATCTCTTGATCCACGACGCGATGCACGCCGATCCCGACTACGAGCTGCGCCGCGGCTGGGGCCACTCGCCCGCGCGCGCCGGCGTCTACGTCGCCGAGCGCGCCGGCGCCAAGAAGCTCGCGCTGTTCCACCACAGCCCCGACGCCACCGACGACATGATCGACGAGGTCGTCGCGCGCACCGCCGCGAGCACCGCGGTGCCGGTGATCGCCGCCGCCGAGGGCAGCTACCTCGACGTGTAGGTCGATCCGGGCGACGCAACCGACGCCCGCAACGTCGAGTGCGACGAAGATCGACGAGCACGGCGACATCAGTCCGGCTTGCGTGCGTACATCACCAGGCGCTTGCTCGCCGCCTCGAACGGCTCGCCGTCCGCGCCGCACGCCTCGATGTCGACGAAGCCGACGCCCGCGAGCAAGCGGATCAGCTCGTGCGGCATGAACACGCGGTTCTCGACCCGGCGCTGCGCGCGCCGTCCATCGGGATGGATGAAGGTCCAGGTCGCCTCGATCATGCCGCGCCGCCAGTTGATGCGCGGCTCCTGGATGAGGATCAGCTCGCCGCCGGACGCCGCGTGACGGGACACCGCAGCCTCGCGAAACTCGCGGATCACGCGCGGGAGGTTGATGAGGTCGAGCGCGAAGCTGCCGCCCGGACGAAGGCTCTCGAACACGCGCTCGAGCATGCGGGCGTTCTGGCGATCGTCCTCGTCGTAGCCGAAGCTGGTGAACCAGTTGATCGCGGCGTCGCACGGGCGGGGCGCGCGAAACTCGAACGCGTCGCCGGCGTGGAGCTCGCACGGCAAGCTCCGGCGATCGGCCTCGCGCTGCGCGCGTGCCGCATAGGTCGGCGCGAGATCGACGCCGATCACGCGAAACCCGCGCTCGGCGAGCGGCAGCGCGAGCCGGCCGATACCGCAGCACTGGTCGAAGATCGTGTCGCCGGGCGCGACGTGGAGGCGCGCGGTCAGGCGGTCGAGCAGCGCGTCGCGCGCGGCACGGGCGGCGTCGCTCGTGGTCGTCAGGCCGAAGTCCGCGTACTCGTCATCGAAGAACGTGTTCCACCACGCGGTCATGGCCGGACGGTACTACCGGCAGGCGCTCGCCGGCTGATAGATGAGGCCGACGCCGAACGACGGCGCGCTGCCACCCTGCGGCCGCAGGTCGTACGACGCCATGCCCTGCACGCCGAACTCGCAGCTCGGCTTGAACGTCAGCTCGCTCCACAGCGGGAAGTAGAAGTCGCCGGCCACCGACTGCGGCGGCTCGACGAACGCGTCGCTCGGCTGGTAGCTCATGCCCATCGGCATCCACAGCCCGCCGGCGATCCCGACGCCGGCCGACAGCGCGAAGTCCTGCCACGCGGCGCGCTTGCCGACGCGCAGCGCGAGGTCCATGCCGTCGTAGCCGGTCGTGTACGACACCATCGGCGAGCCCTGCGCCATCGCCGTGCCGGTGATCGTGCCGCCGCCCGCGCGCGCATCGATCGCGAGCTCGGTCGAGCCGGTGATGTACGAGCCGCCGAGCCACACGCCCTGGGTCTGCGAGCCGTGCTGGCTGTAGGTCGTCGGGAACACGTTGCCGTTGCTGCCCGAGCTCGGCCCGGGATACGGCGCGCTGAAGTAGCCGATCGTCCCGCCCCAGCCATCGGCGGCGGACGACACGTGGTGGCCGGGCGCGTACGCCGCGGGGCGCAGGTCGTCGGGCAGCTGCGCCCACTGCGCGGGATCGACGCGATACACCGACAGCTCGGCGTACGGCCGGCTCGACGTGGTCTCGGTCGGGGGCATCCACGACGTCTCGCACGTGCGCGTGCCGTCGTCGTGCGAGCACGTGCGGGTGCGGGTCGCCGGGTTGATCGTGGTCCACGTGTTGTCGCCGGCCTCGGTGACCGCGACGTGCGTCCCGCCGTTCTGCGCGGCGACCTTCGCGGCCTTGTCGTCGAGGTCGGCCTGGTTGTTGATCGCCCAGCCCGAGGCGTCGATCGTGCCGAGCAGCTGGCCGCGCTGCGCGATCGTGGCGGCGTCCTGGCCTTCGACCACGACGGCGCGCTCGGCGACCGGCGGCGGCACGACCCCGGTCCGCGAGTGGAACGACGTGCTGACACATCCGGTGACGAGCAGGGGCAGGAGCGGTGCGGTGCGCATGCCCGGAGCGTGGCAACGCGTTCTTGCGCGCTGCTTGCGGGTTCGTTGCGCAGCGTGAAGCCGATGAATTCAGCCGGCCGGGAACAGTGAACGTTCGATGAAGGCGGTGAGCGCGACTCGGGCGCGCTCGCGATCGAGCGCCGGCGGCACGAGGTGGACCGCCAGGCCGTACGCGCACTGCATCGACGCCGCGTACAGCACGTAGGCGAACGCCTCGGGATCGGCGACCGCCTCGCGCGTCGTCACCATCGCGATCAGCGCGGACAGCCGCTGCGTGGTCAGCTGCTCGAACGCGCGGCGCAGCTCGGCGACCTGCGCGTCGCGCAGCGACATCTCCATGAAGCTGCGGGTGAGCTCGGGCCGCGACAGCACGTGGTCGAACAGCACGTCGGCCGCGCGCGCGATGGTCTCGTGACGGGTCGCGCCCGCGAACCGCTCGGGCGTGAGGCCCTCGACCGTGTCGTTGTACGCGGCCACCATCGTGCGCCGCATGATCTCGAGGTAGACCTCGTGCTTGTCGTCGAAGTAGCGGTAGAACGTGCCGACCGAGACGCCGGCCCTCTGCGCGATCTCGGGCGTGCCGACCGCGTCGTAGCCGTGCTGCGCGAACAGCTCGGTCGCGGCGTCGAGCAGCGCCTGGTAGCTGCGGCGCGAGCGCTCCTGGCGGAAGTCCGGCGGCTCCGGATCGCGCATCACCGCCTCGGGAGAACGGAGCGCTGCGCGTCTGGCCATGCTCCCACAATGCGCTTGACGCCGTCGGGGGCCAAGCGCAAAATGAAATTCGTTTCAGTTTCTCTGGCGGGAAGGAGACCTCATGCCGGATGCCGCTGCCGACGTTCCGCTCGCGGGACCTTCGATCGAGACGCTCGAGGCGCTGCTCGACGTGACCTACACCTGGGGCTACCAGGAGACGCGCGAGAAGCTGCGCGACCTCTACGACAAGGCGGTGCGCGCGCAGTGGATCTCCGACGAGGTCCTGCCGTGGCAAACCGAGGTCGACCTCGAGCTGCCGATGGGCCCCGAGCAGCTGATGCCGCTCTACGGCTCGGACATCTACAACAACCTGACCGACAAGGCGCGCAAGGCGCTCAACATCGAGACCTTCGCGTGGACGCTGTCGCAGTTCCTGCACGGCGAGCAGGGCGCGCTGCTCGCGGCCGCGCAGCTGGTCGACTCGGTGCAGGATCTCGACAGCAAGCTGTACTCGGCATCGCAGGTGGTCGACGAGGCGCGCCACGTCGACGTCTACAACCGCTACCTGCACACCAAGGTCGGGTTCAGCTACCCGGTGAACCCGCACCTCAAGACGCTGCTCGACATGGTCCTCAAGGACAGCCGGTGGGACATGAAGTTCCTGGGCATGCAGATCATGGTCGAGGGCCTCGCGCTCGCCGCGTTCGGGATGATCCGCAACAACACGAAGGAGCCGCTGCTCCACGATCTCACCGCGTACGTGATGGGCGACGAGGCCCGCCACGTCGCGTTCGGCGTGCTGTCGCTGCGCGACTACTACCGCGACCAGCCCGAGTCGGTGCGCCGCGAGCGCGAGGACTTCGTCTACGAGGCGGCGCGGCTGATGCGCGATCGCTTCCTGTTCCAGGAGGTCTGGGACAAGCTCGGCATGCCGTCCAAGCAGTGCATGGAGATCGCGCTGCACAACCAGGGGCAGGTGATGTTCCGGCAGATGCTGTTCGCCAAGATCGTGCCGGCCATCAAGAAGATGGATCTGCTGTCGGATCGCCAGCGCCAGCGCTTCGCGGAGCTCGGCATCCTGCAGTTCGAGGGCTGGGCGGACCCGGTGGCCGACGCCGAGAGCCCGAGCGGAGCGGTGTCGGCGCGGCTTTGATGGTATAGACCGCGCATGGTGCGCGCGCTGCTGGTCTTGCTGGTCGTGGTGGCGGTGGGTTGCAAGAAGGACGCTGTCAAGGACACCGCGACCTCGCCGCCGGTCGTGAACACCGCGGCCGTGCCGGTCGCCAAGGACGGCGTGCGCCACATCGCGATCACCGCCGACATCAACGGCTACACGCCGTCGCGGATCGTCGCCAAGCCGGGCGAGAAGCTCGTGCTGGTGTTCACCCGCACGCTCGACAAGGACTGCGTCGAGAAGGTGAAGATCGCAGGTCAGGTGATCGAGCTGCCGTTCCAGAAGCCGGTCGAGGTCCCGGTCACCGCGCCGCAGTCCGGCGAGCTCGGCTTCCAGTGCGGCATGGACATGTTCTTCGGCAGCGTGGTCGCCGAGCCCGCTACTTGATCCGGAACGTGACGCTGAAGCATGCGGGGCTGGGCGCGCCGTCGCGCTGGTACGGCGCGTAGCGCCAGGCCTTCAGCGCCTCGATCAGATCGGCCTGCGCGTGGCGCTCGATCTTCGGGATGTCGACCGAGGTCACCGCGCCGGTCGTGTCGATGCACAGCTTCGCGCTGATCAGCGACGGCAGCGACGTGTTGCGCAGCTGCGCGATGGTCGGCGGGTCGCCCGACAGCCGGGTCACCGCGGTCGGCGGCACGATCGGCGGTGGGCCGGCATGCGCGGCGCGCGGCGCGGGGATCGGCGCGGGCGGATCGATCGTCACCGGCGGCTTGACCTCGGGAGCCGGCGCGGCATCGGGCGCGACGTGCTCGGCGGCGGCGTCGGGCGGCGCCGCGGCCGGCGCCGGCTGGGCCGGCTGGGCCGGCGGCTCGGGGGCCGCGGCACGCGGGCGGGTGATCGTCGGGTTGTACTCGTAGTCGCTGTTGGCCTCGGCGGCGAGCTTCTGCCGCCACACCTCCGCGCCGTTCTGGCGCACGACGATCGTGTGCGCGCCGACCTTGATCGACATCTTGAGCGGCGTCGGCTGGGTGAGCGAGCGGCCGTCGAGCACCACCTCGAGGCCTGGCGGCGTGGTCGTGATCGCGAGCGAGGCCTCACCGCCCTTCTGCTTCTCGGCGGCGGTGATCGGGACCAGGCCGGCGTGCACGATCTGGGTCTCGCCGGCCGACAGCTCGATCGAGCTCAGCCAGGTCTTGTACCCGCCGCGGTGGACCTCGATCTGGTGGATGCCGGCGGGCAGCTCGATCGCCCACGGCGTGCCGGTGTGCGGCGGCTGGCCCTCCACCTTGATCTCGGCGTCGAGCGGATCGGTCAGGAACTTCACGGTCCCGGTCGTGCGCGCCGGCGCCGGCGTCGCCGAGCTCTCGCCCGGCGCGCGTGCGGTCGGCGCGCGATCCTGTGCGATCAGGTAGGCCGCCGCGCCGCCGCCGCCGATCACGATCACGGCGAGCACCCACAGCCACGCGCGGCCGCCCTTGCGGCGCTCGACCATCGACGCGCCGACCGTGATGTCGGCCGTCGGCGCGCGCGGGGTCGGGATGGCGTCGGCCTCGAGCGCCGCGCTGGTGGCCGGGGCGAGCGTCGCGGTGCGCGGCCGCACCGGCGCGCCCAGGCCGGGCTTGGTCTGCGGCGGGCGCGTGCCGCCGGGCGTCGCGGCGGGCGCGACCACCGGGAGCGGCGCGGTCGTCGCGGTGGTCGACGCCGCGAGCTCGGTGAGCGGCGGGATCGACTGCGACTTGGTGAACCGCACGACCGGCAGCGGCGTGATCACCGGCTCGAAGTGGAGGTCGGCGCTCGGCACGCCGGGCTTGGTCGCGATCGGGATCTCGACGTGGGTCGCGCCGGTGTCGCTCGCGGCCATGTGCGGCATCGTGACGTCGGCCTCGCCGGGCACGAGCTTGGGCGCGCGATCGGTGGCGTCGAGCAGGTCCTCGAGCTTGACCGGGGTCGCGGTCGCGAGGTCGGGCTGGGTGAGCCGCGGCATGGGCTGGCGCGCGTGCTGGCCGGTCACGCGCTGCGCGACCAGCCGATCGCCGCCGTGCGCGATCGGCGGATCGGTGCCCGCCGCGAGCGCCGGATCGAGCTCGGCCGGCGGCAGCGCGCCGAGCTCGTCCTCGATCGCGAGCCCGCGGTTGTGGCCGACCACGGTGGGCGCGCGCGTGCCGCGCTGCGAGCGGCCGCCCGGTGTCGGGCCGTCCTCGGCCGGGTCGTCGCGGTGGTCGCGGCGCGGCCGTTTGGCCGAGACGTCCGGCACCTCGTCGAGCACGATCGGGCCGCTCGGCTGCTCGGCCTCGCCGCCGCCCCACGCGATCTCGACCGCCTCGTCCTCGTCGCGGTTGCGCGCCGCGCGGCGCGGCTTGGGGCGCGAGGTCGGCAGCGGCGCGGGCACCGCGGTCTGGACCTGCGGGATCGACAGCGGCGACACGCCGGTCGAGCTCGCCGTCGCCGAGAACGTGCCGGGCTGCTCGAGCGAGAACGCCCAGTCGATCCACGCCGCGACGTCGAGCTGGCTGGTCTGGAGCTGGTACTTGCGGCGGACCTCGTCGAGCTCCTCGCGCATGTGCGCGGCCTGCGCGAAGCGATGGTCGGGGTCGCGCGCGAGCGCCTTGAACACGATCGCGTCGAGCTCGGGCGGGCACGCCTGGTTGAACGTCGACGGCGGCATGATGTCGCCGCGCTGCACCTTGAGCAGCGTCTGGTACTCGTTCTTGCTCGCGAACAGCGGGCGCGCGGTGAGCAGCTCGTGCAGGATCACGCCGACCGCCCACAGGTCCGAGCGCGCGTCGAGATCCTTCGCGCTCGAGATCGCCTCGGGCGCCATGTACGCGAGCTTGCCCTTGACCCGGCCGGTCTGGGTGCGCAGCTGCGACGACTGCGCCTTCGCGATGCCGAAGTCGATCACCTTGAGCACGCCCTCGGCGGTGACGATCAGGTTGGACGGCGACACGTCGCGATGGACCAGCCCGAGCGGCTGGCCCTCCTCGTCGAGCCGGTTGTGCGCGTAGTCGAGCGCGTCGCACAGCTGGAGCATCAGCCCGACGGTGACGTGGATCGGCGCCGGCCCGGTGACCTTGCGCGCGTGGCGGAGCACGCGACGGACGTCGCGCCCGTCGATGTACTCCATCGTGATGAAGTACTCGGTGCCGACCCGCCCGAGCTCGTAGATCCGGACGATGTTCGGGTGATCGAGCAGCGAGGCGAGCTTGGCCTCGCGCACGAACGCCTTGATGAAGCTGGCGTCCTCCGCGAGGTGAGGGAGCAGCCGCTTGAGCGCGACCAGCCGGTCGGGCGCGGCGCCGGTGTGCTCGAGCGCTCGGTGGACGGTCGCCATGCCGCCCACTCCGAGCCGCTCGTACACGGCGTACGGCCCGAACTGCTCCTCTTCCGCAGCGTCCGCTCCCATGGCTCCGCGACGCTAAGCCTCGCATGAATGTTCCGGCGAAGCAGGCTCGAAAGCGCCTTAGTTACCGAGACGTACCCCAACTACCCGACGATCTCGTCGGGAGCTTTCACGTCGAGCGTGAGCGCGTGGATCGGGCCCGTCATTTCCTCCGCGAGCGACGCCATCACGATGCGATGGCGCTCGATCAACGACTTGCCCGCGAACGCCTCCGAAATCACGGTAGCTTTCCAGTGATCCGACGTGCCCGTCAGATCCTGGAGCTCGACCTTGGCATCGGGGAGCGCGACGCGGATCTTCGCGATGATCTGCTCCGCGGTCACTTTGAACCCCCAGGAATTCCGAGCTCGGCCGCGACCCGGGCGAACGCCGCGACCGCGCGATCGACGTCGTCGTCGCTGTGGGCCGCGGACAGCTGGACGCGGATCCGCGCCTGGCCCTTGGGTACGACCGGGTAGGAGAACCCGATCACGTAGATGCCGTGTGCGAGCAGGCGCTGGGCCATCTCGCCGGCCAGCCGCGCGTCGCCGAGCATGACCGGCGTGATCGGGTGGGTGCCCGCGCGGATCGCGAGCCCGGCGCGGGTCATGCCGTCGCGGAACCGCTTCGTGTTGTGCTCGAGCTTGTCGCGCAGCGCGGTCGACTCCGAGATCAGCGTGATCGCCTCGATCGAGCCGGCCACGATCGGCGGCGCGAGCGTGTTCGAGAACAGATACGGCCGCGAGCGGTTGCGCAGGAGATCGATGATCTCCCGCTTGCCGCTGGTGAACCCGCCCGACGCGCCGCCGAGCGCCTTGCCGAGCGTCGAGGTGTAGACCTCGATCCGGTCCATCACGCCGCGCAGCTCGGCCGAGCCGCGCCCGGTCTTGCCGACGAACCCGGTCGCGTGGCTGTCGTCGATCATCACCATCGCGCCGAACCGCTCGGCGAGGTCGCAGATCTGGTCGAGCCGCGCGATGTCGCCGTCCATCGAGAACACGCCGTCGGTCGCGATCATGCGCAGGCGCTTGCCCTGCGCGGCCACGAGCTTGGCCTCGAGATCGGCGAGGTCGTCGTGCTCGTAGCGCAGGCGCTCGGCCTTGCACAGCCGGATGCCGTCGATGATCGAGGCGTGGTTGAGCGCGTCGGAGATGATCGCGTCGTGCTCGCCGAGGACGGTCTCGAACAGCCCGCCGTTGGCGTCGAAGCACGACGAGTACAGGATCGTGTCCTCGGTGCCGAGGAACCGCGAGATCGCGGCCTCGAGCTCCTTGTGGCGATCCTGCGTGCCGCAGATGAAGCGCACGCTCGACAGCCCGTAGCCGCGCTCGTCGAGCGCCTTGCGCGCCGCCGCGATCACGCGCGGGTGCGACGACAGCCCGAGGTAGTTGTTCGCGCAGAAGTTGATGACCTCCTTGCCGCCGGTCGTGATGTGCGCGGCTTGCGGCGAGGTGATCAGCCGCTCGTGCTTCCACAACCCGGCTTGCTCGATCTCGGCGAGCGTGGCGGCGAGGACGGACCTGGCGTTCGCGTACATGCGGGCGCAGCTTACCAGGCTGTTACACGACCTGCTGGCCGGGCGCGGCTCTCGATTGCGATGCACCGCGCGTACTACCTGCTCGTCGTCATCGCGCTCGCCGCCCGCGCTGCGGCGGCCGATCCGGCGCAGGAGCGCGCGCTCTCCGAGCTCGCCACCCTCGGACCCTCCGGGCTGCCGGCGGCGTGCCCGCACGCGGCGATCGGCATGACCGCGAGCGAGCTGGCGGCGGCGTGGCCGGCGTTCCAGCCGGACGAGGGCTACGTCGAGCTCGGCGCCAACATGATCATGCCACTGTTCGATCGCGCCGCTCGCCTGAACGCGATCGTGATCGCGCTGTCGCCCGTGCTCGAGCCCGCACGCGAGTACGTCGCGCTCGAGAAGGCGTGGGGCAAGCCCGCGTTCGCGAACGCCTACGGCGAGCTCTGGCTGTGGCCGGCGCACCACCTGCGCGGCACCGCCACGCGCGACACCTCGACGGTGATCGAAGCATACGTGCCGCTCGCCGAGCTCGACGTCGCCCGCTCGCTGTCGATCGGCGGGATGACCGTCGCGCAGGCCGAGCACAGGCTCGGCGTCACGACCGAGGACAGCGGCGAGGACATCACGTTCGATCTCGCGACCAGCGAGTACGGCGGCGTGATGGTGTACGCGCACGTCGCGCACTCGAAGATCGAGCACGTCTCGCTTCACGTCGACTATCCGCCGGGCGCGCTGCCGCGCGTCCTCGCGGCGCTGCATGCCTACGGGCCGTTCACGCGCGATCCGCACGCGCCGGATCACTGGCGCGGCAAGCGGCTCGCGCTCGACGCCTCGGAGGTCGACGATTTCGCGATCCTGACGATCACGCGCGTGCCGTGACACGCTAGTGCGACAGGATCGCGCCGAGCTCGAGCATGCGCTGGACGCGGGGCAACAGGTCGTCGGTCATCGCGTCGAGGTCGTACCTCGCGTTCCAGCCCCAGTCGCGGCGCGCGGCCGCGTCGTCGATCGCCTTCGGCCAGCTGTCGAGGATCGCCTGGCGCACCGGATCGGGCGCGTAGCTGAACCGAGCGTCGGGCAGGATGCGCTGGACCGAGCGCGCGATCTCGTCGGCGCGCGGCGAGAACGCCGCGATGTTGTAGATGCAGCGGCCGAGCCGATCGCGCGCGGCGAACGCGAGCTCGAGCAGCGCGCGCACGCCGTCGGGCATGTACATCAGCGGGATCCGCGTGTCGGCGCGCGCGAACGCTTCGTAGCCGCCCTTGCGCACGCCGTCGACGTACATGAACAGCGCGTAGTCCGACGAGCCGCCGCCCGGCATCGCCGCGGAGATCAAGCCGGGAAACCTCACACCGCGGCAGTCGATGCCGTGGCGCGAGCGGTAGTACGCGCACAACAGCTCGCCCGACACCTTCGTCACGCCGTACATCGTGGTCGGATGAAGCGCGACGTCGTCGGGGCACGGATCGGGCAGCGGGCCGCTCGGCGGCGGGCCGAACACCGCGATGCTCGACGTGAAGATCAGCCGGCCGACCTTCGCGCGCCGGCACGCCTCGAGCACGTTCCACGTGCCGGTCTGGTTGACGTCGTAGGCCAGGCGCGGGTCCTGCTCGCCGCGCGCCGACAGGATCGCCGCGAGGTGGAACACCAGGTCCGGGCGGATCTCGGTGAACATGTGCTGGACCGCCGCCGCGTCGGTGACGTCGAGCCGCTGCCAGTCGCCGCCGGCGTGGGCATGGCTGGGCGGGCGCGGCGCGAGATCGGTGGAGACGACGTGATGACCCTGCGCGACCAGCGTGCCGATCAGATCGTGCCCGATCTGACCACCGGCACCGGTGATGAGGACGTTCATGCGGCGCGCAATATAGCGCTACTCGTTCGCGGGCGTCGCGACCACGTAACACGGGTGGCTGTACGTGTAGACGTCGCCGACCATCGTCGGCGGACCGGGCGACTCGACGTCGGTCACCCCGCCGGCCCAGTCGACCGGCGAGTCGGAGAACGCCAGGAACACGCACATCTCGCTGGTGAGCTCCTGGCCCCAGGTCACGGTCCCGTTCGTGCTGTTGTAGTAGTCGCAGGTGAACCGGATCTTCGCGTAGCCGGTGAAGTCGAACGGCGGATCGAGCATCGCGCCGAGCGAGTCGCCGATCTGGGTCGTGGTCTGGAAGATCGACGTCGAGGTGCCGTCGGCCTTGACCGCCTCGATGTCCATCCCGGTGCCGAGGCTGTGGTAGTGCGCGAGCGCGTGATAGAGCTTGAACGTCGGCGCCGGCCAGTTCGGGGTCGGCGGCGGCTGGTCGGCGGCGACCAGGTCGCACTCGACGCTGAACTCGGACTGCGCGTTGGGCGGCAGCGCGATCGACTCGTTCTCGAACGACACGCCGGCGAGCACCGTCGTGACCTGATCCTCGGGCACCGGGGTGAGCGCGATCGTGGGCTTGAGGCTCAGCGTGCTGTCGCCCGGGTTGAGCAGGTGGATGGTCGAGACCAGCTTGGAGTGCGCCGGGATCTTGATGACGTCGCCGTCGGGGAACTGCTGGACCTCCATCGGGTCCTGGGTCGACTGCGCGAACACCACGCCGCCGAACAGCGCCGCGACCGCCTGGTCGAAGTTGCGATCGACGCAGGTGAACGTGCCGTCGTCGACCGACGAGTTATGGCCGTTCCAGTGCGGGCCGGGGAACTCGTGCTCCGGCACCCAGAACCAGTTCGAGTGGTGCATGCCGGTGCCGGTCTTGAGCGTGACCGTGCTGATGTAGATGTCGCTGTCGTTGTTCAGCGTGATCTGCACGCACTGATCGGTGATGTCGTCCTCGGGCTGGATCGTGTACGGCCCGAACTTGAACGTCCGCGTCTCGTTCCACGATGGCTCGCTCGTGCCGCAGCCGACCATCGCGCCGAAACCGAGAGCGACCGCGAGCACCGCCAGGCTACGCATGGCCATTTTCATACGCCTGGTCGAAGCATCCATCCAATCCCTGAAGTTGTCACACCTGAATGACAGGGATCGCGGAGCCGTGTGTTTCCGGGTGGTTCAGTTGCGGCTACCATGCGCGCGATGCGGGTGGTCGTCGCGTGTGTCCTCGCGATCGCCGGGAGCGCGCGCGCCGACGGCCTGTCGGCCGACGACCTCGCGCACAAGACCGATGGCGGCTACGTCACGGGGCTACCGCTGTTCACGTACACCACCGACATCGGCTTCGGCGCGGGCGCGCGGGTCTACTACTACTGGGACGGCCACCCGGGCGATCCGCTGTTCGCGCGCACGCCGTACCTCTATCGCGTGTTCCTGCAGGGCTTCAGCTCGACCAACGGCCTGCAGTTCCACTGGCTCGACTTCGACGCGCCGAAGCTGGCGGGGACGCCGTATCGCCTGCGCAGCCAGCTGATCTACGAGCGCAACATCAACAACAACTACTTCGGGATCGGCGATCGCAGCCTCGACAAGCTGGCGTTCCCGGGCTCGGCCCGGCAGTACAGCTCGTTCTCCGACTACAGCGCCGACGAGCAGAAGGTCGATCCCGACGGCGTGACCTGGAGCAAGTACGACCAGTACGATCTGCTGCGCCCGATCTTCATCGCGAGCATCGAGCGGCTGTTCTGGCACGACCACCTGCGCGTGCTCGGCGGGTTCGGGCTGTCGTACGCGTCGATCACGACGTACGGCGGCAAGCTGGTCGACGCCGGCTCGTCGGAGGGCATCGAGGGCGAGACCCGCGTGGAGGTCGACTGCGCGGCGGGCCGGCTGGTCGGCTGCGGCGGCGGGCGCGACGACTTCCTGCGGCTCGGCGTGTCGTACGACACGCGCGACTTCGAGCCGGATCCCAACTCCGGCGTGTTCGTCGACGCCGCGATCGATGCCGGCACGATCGCGCTGGGCTCGCAGTACGACTACGTGCGCGCGATGATCGCGGCGCGCGGCTACTGGAGCCCGTTCCCCGAGCGCGCCGACCTCGTGCTCGCCGGCCGCGCGCTGATCGAGGCGCAGACCTCGGGCACGCCGTTCTTCGCGATGGACACCATCCCGTTCACCGACGATCCGCGCACCGGCCTCGGCGGCCAGCGCACGCTGCGCGGATTTCGCCAGGACCGCTTCGTCGGCCCGGTCTACACCCTGCTCAACGGCGAGCTGCGCTGGACGTGGGGCCACTGCACGATCTGGAAGCAGCGGCTCGGCTTCATCGTCGTGCCGTTCGTCGACGTCGGCCGGCCGTACAGCCGGCTGTGGGAGCTCACCTATCGCGACTGGCGGCCGACCGCCGGCGGCGCGCTGCGGATCTCGTGGAACCTCGCGACGATCATCACGGTCGACTACGGCCGCAGCGCCGAGGACAGCGGGCTCTACATCAACTTCAACCACATGTTCTGACGGAGCCGGCGCTCCACCACGTCCGGGTCACGCCGCCACCGGCTCGCCGAGTGCCGCGAGCGGCGTGCTACGCTCGCCCGCGTGACGCGAGACCGGACCGAGCTGAGCGAGCTCGTGGCGCGCTGCGAGGCCGACCCCGGCGCGATCGCGGGGTCGCGCGCGGCCGGCGACCGGCTCGCGGGCGAGCTCGGCGGCGAGCTCGCGCTGCGCTGGTGGATCGCGGTGCTGCGCGGCGTGATCGCGTCGCCGCCCGACGGCGACGCCGTGCGCGAGCTCTACGGCGAGCTGGTCGATCGCTACCGCGACGATGCGGCGGCGCTCGCGCGGCTGCGCCCGATCGGCGACGAGATCCGCCGGCTCGAGGCGGCCGGCCAGCTGCCGAGCACGCTGGTCGCGCGCAGCGATCGCCGCAAGCGCACCTAGCGTGTGGTAAACAGCCGCCGCTCATGAGCCTGGTCGTGCTCGACGAGGTCACGCTGTTCTTCGGGGATCGGCTGATCTTCGACGGGGCGAGCCTGCGGCTCGGCCACGGCGATCGGGTCGGCCTGATCGGGCCGAACGGCTCGGGCAAGACCACGCTGCTGAAGGTGATCGCCGGCGAGCAGGAGATCGACGACGGCCACGTCACGCGCGCGAGCGGCGTGCGGATCGGCTGGTTGCCGCAGGACCTCGCGATCGCGGGCGGGCGCTCGCTGATCGACATGATCCTGTCGAGCGTGCCCGGCCGCGCCGAGATGCACGACCGGCTCGCCGCCGCCGAGGCCGCGATCGAGGACGCCACGCGGCGCGGCGCGCCCGAGGGCGAGCTGCTCGATCTCGCCGGCGACGTCGCCGAGCTCCACGATCGGATCGATCACTTCGACCGGCTGTTCGGCGAGCACGAGGCGCTGACCATCCTCGCCGGCCTCGGCTTCGCGCCCGGCGAGGAGCATCGCGATCTCGGCGAGCTGTCGGGCGGCTGGAAGATGCGCGGCGTGCTCGCCGGCCTGCTGTTCCAGCGCCCCGACGTGCTGCTGCTCGACGAGCCGACCAATCACCTCGACCTGCCGTCGGTCGCGTGGTTCGGCGAGTTCCTCAAGCGGTGGAATCGCTGCTTCGTGCTGATCAGCCACGACCGCGAGTTCCTGAACGAGCAGATCGCGCGCGTCGTGTCGCTCGAGCCCGAGGGGCTGCGCAGCTATCCCGGCAACTACGAGAAGTACGTCGCGCAGCGCGCCGAGGAGGAGACCATCCTGGCCGGCCGCGCCAAGAACCTGGCGCGGGAGCGCGAGCGGCTGCAGCGCTTCGTCGATCGATTTCGCGCGCAGGCCAACAAGGCGCGCGCGGTCCAGTCGCGCATCAAGTCGCTCGAGAAGATGGAGCACGTCGAGACCTACGAGCATCGCGGCACGATGCGGTTCTCGTTCCCCGCGACCGAGCGCACGGTCGCCGACGTCGTGCGGGTCGAGCGCTTGAAGAAGGCGTACGGCGACCACGTGGTGTTCGGCGGCATCGATCTCACGGTGCGGCGCGGCGAGAAGATCGGGATCATCGGGGTCAACGGGGCGGGCAAGACCACGCTGCTGCGCATGATCGCGGGCGAGCTGCCCCACGACGGCGGCACGATCCGGCTCGGCAACGGCGTCAAGGTCGGCTACTACGCGCAGCACCACGCCGAGTCGCTCGACATGTCGGCGACGATCTACGAGGTCGTGCAGCGCGCCGCGCCCGACGCCGCGCCGGCACGGATCCGATCGATGTGCGGCGCGTTCATGTTCTCGGGCGACGACGTCGACAAGCAGGTCAAGGTGCTGTCGGGCGGCGAGCGCGCGCGGGTCGCGCTCGCGCGGCTGTGCATCGCGCCGGGCAACCTCTTGCTGATGGACGAGCCGACCAACCACCTCGATCTCGCGTCGTCGGAGAGCCTCGCGCAGTCGCTCACCACGTTCGACGGCACGCTGGTGTTCGTCAGCCACAACCGCTCGCTGATCCGCACGCTCGCGACCCGGATCTGGAACGTCGAGGACGGCAAGGTCGAGACCTACGGCGGCACGCTCGACGAGTACCTGTACTCGCAGGCGCAGCGCCGGCTCGCGATCGCCGATCGCGACCAGCCGCTGCCGTCACCCAGGGCCGACCCGCGGGCGCCGCGCGAGGACGACCGTGCGCGCAAGCGGCGCGAGGCCGAGGCCCGCCAGAAGCGCGCGCAGAAGCTCGGCCCGCTCGAGAAGCAGGTCGCCCAGCTCGAGGAGCGGGTCGGCGCGCTCGAGGCCGAGCAGAAGGTGCGCTCGGCGGAGCTGTCGGATCCGGCGGTCTACGAGGATGCGGCGCGCCGCAACAAGCTGCTCGCCGACTACCAGGCCGCGCAGGACAAGCTCGAGGAGCTGACCGCGCGCTGGGAAGCCGCGATGGCGGCGCTCGAGGCCGCGAAGGCCGAGATGACAGACCAGCGCTAGTCGGCGATACTGCGCCGGTGGAACCGATCGGGCAGTTGATCGACGGCAAGTACCAGCTGGTGGCGGTCGCCGGCGAGGGCGGGATGGCGACGGTCTACCGCGCGGTCCAGAAGGGCGCCGCCGGCTTCCAGCGCACCGTCGCGATCAAGCACATCAAGCCCGAGTACCGCGCGCTCAAGAACTACATCGACATGTTCATCGAGGAGGCGCGGGTCGGCAGCGAGCTGCAGCATCCCAACATCGTCCAGGTCCACGACTTCATCAGCCAGGACGGCGCGTACTACCTGGTCATGGAGTGGGTCGAGGGCATCGATCTCGGCCACTTCATCCGGCTCCATCGCGAGGCCGGCGAGCAGGTGCCGTGGCCGCTCGCGGTCGCGGTCGGGATCGGCACGCTGCGCGGCCTCGGCGCCGCGCACGATCGGCGCGCGCCCGACGGCACGCCCGCACCGGTCATCCATCGCGACGTGTCGCCGCACAACATCCTGCTCGGCACGAGCGGCGTGGTGAAGCTGTCGGACTTCGGGCTGGCGCGCGCGCGCGATCGGGTCGCGAGCCTGACCGCGCCCGGCACGGTCAAGGGCAAGCTCAGCTACCTCGCACCCGAGGTGACGTTCGGCAAGACCAACACGCCGCAGTCCGACCTGTTCGGCGTCGGCAACATCCTGTGGGAGACCCTGACCGGCGAGCGGCTGTTCGATGGTCGCAACGACGTCGAGATCTTCAAGAAGATCCGTGCGTGCAAGGTGCCGCCGATCAGCGAGCGCCGCCGCGATCTGCCGGCCGCGCTCGGCGCGGTGCTCGACGTCGCGCTGTCGGTCGATCCGGCGAATCGCTACGCGTCGGCCACCGAGTTCGTGTCGGCGCTGGCGCAGGTGATGAAGCAGAACGTCGGCGGCGATCCGACGGTCGCGCTCGCCGAGGCGGTGCGCGAGACCCGCGCGCGGATGGCGCCGGGCGCGACCGACGTCGACGTCACGGTGAGCGACGTCGTCCCGACCGGCTCGACCGCGGTGACGCTGCAGCAGCAGCGCGACGACGTGATCCCGCTGACCGCGAAGAAGACCAAGCCGCCGGTCTAGTCCGGGGCGAGGATCGCGATCGAGCGCACGCGGTCGGGCGCGGCGAGCCGGAGCAGCTGGTGGCCGACGCCGGCCATCCCCATCATCAGCGACGGGCTCGGCCCGTGCGAAGGCAGGCCCGACGGCCACCACGGGTCCGGGCGGTGTGCCGCGACGATCTTCGCGATCGCCCTGGTCGCGCGCGCGCGCATCGCGATCATCGGCTTGGCGCGGCTGCGGCCGGTCGCGACCAGCGCGCACTCGGCGAGCCCGAGCCCGCCGTGGCACAAGCAGACGTCGAACCCCGGCTCCCAGCGGTCGAGCGCGGCGGCGGTGGTGCGCAGCGCGTCGGCGAGGTGGCGGCGGACCGCGAGGTGACGCGCGGCATAGGCGCGGACGGCGGCGATGCCCGGCGCGCCGTGGCACCAGGTCTCGCCGCACACCAGCGCCATGCGATCGCCGACGTCGGCGAGCGTGCGCACCGCGACCTCGCGCAGGTCCGGCCAGTTCGCGCGCTCGGGGACGAACCAGTCGTCCTCGCTCGCGAGCGCGCCGCGCGCGGCGGCGGCGCTGGCGCCGTCGCCGGTGGTGCGATGGCTCGCGATCAGCGCGAGCGCGATGCCCGACAGCCCGTGCGACAGCCCGGTCAGCGCGTGCTCGCAGCGCGTGCCCGGCGACAGCAGGGCGTGCGGCAGCGTCCAGCGCTCGCCGCGCTGCTGCCCGGCGTCGAGGAGCGCGCGGGTTCCGCCGACCACGCACGCGACCAGCTCGCGGTGGTTCGCCGCGAGCGCTGCGGCCGCGAGCACGATGCCGGCGTGCCCGCTCATCACGTCGAACGCGCGCGTCGCCTCGCACGCCGCCGCGGCGTTGGCGATCGCGTGCATGCCCTCGCGCACGAGCGCCGGGTCCTCGAGCACCTCGCCGGCGCGCACGCTCGCGTAGCCGATCCCGGCGCGGCCGGTGTACAGGCCCGGCGCGGCGGGCACGGTCGCGTGCGCGTGCGCGATCGCTTCGCGCAGCAGGTCCGCGAGCGCGTCGCCCGGCGCGAGCGCGTACAGCTCGGCGAAGAACAGCGCGATCCCCGAGGTGCCGGCGTAGAGCTCGCCGCTGGCCGAGCGCACGGTCGGCACGAGCGACCGGCCGGGCGGCATCTCGACGTTGTCGTGGCCGAGCCAGGTGCAGCGCCCGGCGTGGCGGAGCGCGGCGTGGCGCAGGCGATCCGCGATCTCGAGCGCGACGTCGAGCGCCGACAGCGTGCTAGAGCGCATCTCGAAAACCCGCGCGGGCTGCGACCGTCGCGGCGCGGGCGCCTCGCGCGGTTTTTTGAGATGCGCTCTAGTTCCAGGCATCGTAGCGGTCCGGGTTGCCGAGCGCGAGGTGCGGGCGTTCGGGATCGATGCGCTGCGCGGCGAGCGTCTGGCCGACCAGCGCGAGCACGGCGCGCGGGGCCAGCGCGCGGCTGCGGGCCTCGACCAGCGCGAGCGCGATCGCGCGGCTGCGGTGCTGGCCGAAGCTGAGCGAGCTCGCCGGATCCTCGGCGACCGCGATGCCGGGCGCGACCCGCTTGGCGAACAGCGGCGTGGCGGCGACCAGCTGGCCGCGCAGCCTGGCCCTGATCGCGCGCAGCGCCGGGGCGGCGCCGGCATAGTCCGCGCGCGCCAGGTAGATCACCGCAGCGTCGGCTCGCACGAAGCCGTTCGGGTTCGACACGATCTTGGCGCGGAACGGCACGCCCGCGGCGTTGAGCGCGGTGGTCGTGGCGCCGACGAACGCGGCCGCGCCCTCGGCGCGCACGTTGAGGTAGATCCGAACGGTCTCGCGGTCGCGCGTGCGATCGCCGCGCGCGTCGCCGAGCGCGAAGTAGAAGCCGGGCGACACGAACAGCCGCTCCTTGCCGAGCCGGAGGTGAACGACGTCGCCGACCGCGGGCGCCTCGGCCGCGACCTCGCCGGGCATCGCGTAGACCGACAGGTCGTCCTTGCGCACGACCAGGCGCGGTGGATCGGGATCGAAGCCGGTCACGGTCCAGCCGGGATCCCAGCCGACCGTGCTGGTGTTGGCCGCCGACAGCTCGCCGAGCAGCGCGCGCTCGCTGCGCGGATAGCCGGTGGCCGGGCGCAGCCGGGCGTAGAGCTGCGAGTAGATCGCGTGGGCGAGCGCGCGCACGAGCGGTGGATCGTCGCCGAGCATCGGCCCGAGCATCGCGACCAGATCGGCGCAGCGATGGCGGCGCGCGCCGATCGCGAGCGTGTCGTCGTCGACGATCTGCAGCGCGCGCACGACGCGCCGCACGTCGAGGCCGATCATCGCGCGCCCACCATCGCGAGCACGCGCGCCCGCGGCGCCGCCAGGCCGAGCAGTCCGTGCACGGCCTCGGCCGGGTCGGCGAGCAGGTTGATCGCGAGCTGGATCAGCGCGACGCAGTGGTTGTCGATCAGCGGCACGCGGTTGGTCGCCTCGTACGCGGTCTGGAGCAGGCGACCGGCCGCGCACGCGACGGCGCGCGCCAGGAACCCGGCGGGCAGGCCCGGCCGCGCCGCGCTGTAGCCGTCCCACAGGCCATGCACGAACGGCCGGGTCGCCGCGAGCGGCAGCGCCGCCTTCGCGACGTAGTCGTCGGCGGCGCCGCGCGCGACCGGCATCGACTGGATCCACGCGAGCAGGACGTCGTGCAGGATCGCGCCGACGTCCCACGCGGCCTCGCCGCGCTGCACCAGCTCCCAGTCGATCACCGCGACCTGCCACGGCGCGCTGCGCCCGACCAGCACGTTGTCGGACTTGAGGTCGCCGTGCTGCACGATCGCGGGCGACCACGACGTGCGCAGCGCGTCGAGCGCGCGGCAGGTCGGCTCGCTGCGCTGCAGGATCCGGATCAGCTCCATGTTGGCCATGCTGAGCCGCGCGAGCATGCCGGGGATCGGGCGGTGCAGATCGAGCACCCACGGCGGGCCGCCGGGCAGGCCCGCGAACCACGCGCCCTGGGCGATCGCCGGATCGTGGATCGCCGCGAGCGCGCGGCCGACCGCGCCGCCGAGCGCGGCGAGCACCTCCGGCTCGGCCGCGTAGCGCGCGCGCAGCGGATCGGCGCCGTCGATCCAGCCGAGCACGAGCGCGCGATCGGCGTAGCCCGCCCGCGCCGGGACGTGCGCGCGCAGCGGGCCGCCGGCGCACGCCGCGTAGAACTCGGCCTCGCGCTCGAGCGTGACCTGCGTGCCGGGATCCGCCGGATCCGGCTGCTTGACCACCCAGCCGCGCGAGCCGTCGAGCAGCGCGACGCGCAGGTTGAGGTTGCGGCGCGCCAGATCGGCGGCCTCGACGCCGCGCTCGACGACGTCGGCCGCCGTCAGGTGGCCGCGCTCGATCAGGTACGGGACGACGCTGTCGACCGTCAGCACACGTCGGGATTCCGGGTGGGCACGCAGCCCCCGGCGCACGTGTAGCAGTGCGTGTTCGCGAACGTCGGCCGGCACGCCACCGGATTGCACGTCGGTGCGCAGGTCTGATGACAGGTCGCCGCGCAGGTCGCCACGCACGTCACGCAGGTATGCGCGCAGGTGTGGGCGCAGGTCGCGGCGCAGGTCGCGGCGCACGTGTTCGCGCAGGTCGCCGCGCAGGTCGCCGCGCAGGTATGCGCGCACGTATGCTCGGGGCTGCACGTCACGCAGGTCGCGTGGCACGTCACGTGGCAGGTCGGCAGGCAGGTGTAGCTGGTCACGCAGATCGGACCGTCGAGCGACGGCGGGATCGCGGTGACCGGCGGCCGCCCCGCACCCATGTACGCCGTGCTGACCGCGCCCGACAGGTAGCGCGCCTCGGTGCTGGTCGCCCCGGACACGCTGGTGACCTGCGCGTCGGGCTCGAGCAGGATGGCGGTCTGCTCGCCGTGCTTGGCGCTGGCCGCGACATCGTCGGCGGAGAACTCGACGTAGTGCGTCCGGTCGGCGAGCGACGAGTACAGCCGGAACTTGCCGGCCGACCCGCCGTTGCCGAGGTATCCGATCAGCGTGACGCCCTTGTGGTCGGCGTCGGCGAGCAATGGATGGACGAGGCTCGTCAGATCGCTCTTGGTCTTGGCCATGTCACCCCTACCTCCTAGGTGACGCCAGCATCGAGAGATCGCCGCGAGCCGTCAAACCGCGCGCGTACGTTTTCGCAAAACGCAACCCTATGTTGCGGTCTCGATCGCCTTGACCTGGAACACCATGCGGTCGTCGATCCGGATCGCGGTGAGCGACTTGCCCCACACGCAGCCGGTATCGAGCGCGACGTGACGCGGCCCGAGATCGAGGCCGAGCGCCGCCCAGTGGCCGAAGAACACGGTGTGGGTCGCCCACGCGCGCTCGGGGAACTTGAACCACGGCACGCAGCCGTCGGGCGCCTGGGCCGGCGGGCCGTCGAACGCGGGCTCGACGCGGCCGTCCGGCTTGAGCGTGCGCGCGCGCACCAGGTAGGCGAGCACCGCGCGCCAGCGGTCGCCGCCGCCGAGCGTCTCGTCCCAGCGCGGCGGCGCGCCGGGGCGGATGGTCTGCGCCACGAACGCCCGCCAGGTCGGCGCGCGCAGCTCGCGCTCGAGCTCGCCGGCGAGCCGCTGCGCGTCGGCGATCGTCCAGCGCGGGTGCAGCCCGGCGTGAACGAGCGCGCGATCGCCGTCGACGTGGATCAGCGGGCGCGCGCGCAGCCAGTCGATCAGGCGGTCGCGATCGGGCGCCGCGAGCACCTCGTCGAGCGTGTCGCGCGGCTTGTCGCCGACCGCGCCCGCGGCGCGCGCGAGCAGGTGGAGGTCGTGGTTGCCGAGCACGGCGATCACCGCGTTGCCCTGGCCGTGCGCCCAGCGCAGCACGTCGAGCGAGCGCGGGCCGCGGTTGACGAGGTCGCCGGTCAGCCACAGCTGGTCGCGCGACGGCGCGTAGTCGATCAGCGCGAGCAGCCGGTCGAGGCTGGCCATGCAGCCCTGGATGTCGCCGATCGCGTAGCGCATGGCGAAATCTACACTTCGACGCGCGCCGCGACGAACCCGACCCGCGCCGCGCCGATCCGCACGTCGAGCACGCCGTTGCCGCGCACCAGGTAGCTCGCCCACGCCGCGTTGGTCGTGCCGCGCGTGCCGGGATACGACGGCAGGTTGGCGCCGCTGTGCAGGCCCCGGCCCCAGCCGTCGAGATGGCCGAGCACCTGGTGCGCCGCGCCGCGATCGACCAGCTCGCAGCGCTCGGCGCGGCAGGTCGCGTACAGCGGCTCGTTGAACTCCAGCTTCTTCGCAGACGGCACGCCCGAGGTGGCGAGGTAGCCGTCGTTCTCGACCTTGAGCTCGACCCGGGTCAACCCTCCCGCGAGCGGGTGGCGATCGATCCGCGCGATCTTGACGCGCGGCACGAGCGAGGCGAGCCGCAGGAACACGTGGCTCTGGCTCGCGCACACCGCGGCGAGCTCGTGCAGCGGCGGGTTCCAGATCCCGACGCGGGGATCGATCCCGCCGACCTCGACCGGCCCGAGCTGCGGGTGATCGAACGGCCGCCACGGCGGGAAGCAGCGGCCGTCGTTCTCGTCGCGGTCCCACCACGCCAGCTTGACCAGGTCCCCGCGCGACACCCGCTCGTAGTACTGGACGAACTTGGGCGGGCGCTCCATGCCGAGCCGCCGGAACAGATCCCACAGCTCGATCGCGTAGCCGATCGCGCCGCGCTGATGGTAGGCGTACTCGCTGATGTCGCCGCGCAGCGGCTTGTCGGGCTCGTAGAGGAACTCGTCGTGGCCCGACACGGTCGGATAGCCGGTGTACTCGGTCATCCACGCCTCGAGCTGGCGATAGATCGCGAGGTCCTCCTGATCCATCTTCGAGTCCGGCGTGTGGCCGGGCGGACGGATCAGCACGCCGCCGAACGTGTGGTAGTTGCACCACGCGAAGATCTCGGGATGCGCGGTCGCGAACTCGACGACGCCGCGCGCCTCGGGCTCGCTCGCCGCGAACGGCCCCGCGCCGATCTGCTCGGACGGCGGCGCCCACGACCACGGGAAGTTGCGGTTGAGATCGATCGGGTTATCGCCGAGGAAGAACGGCGACGGCACGCGCTTGCCGTCGAAGTGCTCGATGAGGCCTTCCGGGTAGACCTTGTAGAACGGCCCCTTGTCCTCGATCGTGCGCTCGACCAGGAGGCCCGGCATGTCGGGAGCCTCGACCAGCTCGCCGCCGGGATCGCGCACGCGCATCGCGAGCGCGAGGCCATCGCCGTCGACATCTTTCGGGATCCACCGCGGCTGGCCGCGCTCGACCCGGCTGTCGCGCGGCACCGAGCGCACCGAGCGGCCGGTGCGCAGCACGCACTCGGCGCCGTCGGGCGAGATCCGCGGCACGATGTAGAACAGGACGTCGCGCACGCGCTCGGCGATCGCCGGCGGCAGATCGATCGCGCCGGGCTCGACGTGCAGGCGCAGCACGTCCTCGGCGATCGCGAGCGCGACGCTCGAGCCGGCGAGCTCGCCGGCGTGGATGTTGCCGTCGGCCCACACCGCGGGCCGGATGCGGTCGGGATCGGGCCCGATCGTGACCAGCCACACGTCGCGGCCCTCGGGGGTGCGCGCGAGCGAGCGCACCCGGACCAGCGAGGGGTGGGCCTCGGCCCAGCCGTGGAGCTGTGCGGTGATCCGCTCGTGATCGAGGTAGGCGTTGCGAAACCCGAGCGAGAGCTCGGAGAGCGGGCGCGGCATCGTGACGGAACCTACACCGGAATCCGAACCGGAACGGCAACCTACGACGCTCCCGCGTGTCGTGAACAACAACGGCCTTTCGGACGTCCGATCTAGGTCCCATCATTGGATCATGCCCATGCTGACGTTCGACTCGCTTCCTCAGGCACGCGTGGTTCGCAAGGGCAGCCAGCTGTTCGCCCCACCGCCCGCGCCGCGCGAGCTGCGCGAGCCGGGGCCGGTGATGACCCAGCTGCGCACCGCCGCCACGCTCGCGCTCGGCATGTGGCCGCTGACCGCGGTCCTGCTGCTCGCGATCGGCCTGCTGTGGATGGCCGGGATGAACGGCGCGCCGTAGCGGTCACGAAATCGCGCCCCCGGTAGTCCAATCTGGCGGAGGGTCCGATGACTACGATTCTCGTGATCAGTGCGATGGACCGGATCGGCACGCGGCTCGTCACCCGCCTCGCCGGAGACCCGGGCGTGACGGTGCGCCACCTCGAGGCGCCCCGCGCGCTGCGCGCGGTGCTGCGCGGCGTCGACAAGCTGTTCCTGGCGCTGCCGGCGGGCGAGGATCCGGTGGCGTACGCCGACGCGGTGCTCGAGGCGGCGCGCGCCGAGCGCATCACCCACCTCGTCCATGTCTCGAGCGATCCCGAGGTCGATCGCCGGATCCGCGCCTCGGGGATCCCCTACACGCTGCTGCGCCATCACGCGCCGGTCGACCCGCGGCAGATCGCCGACGTCGCGGCGATCGCGCTGGCCGACGAGGAGCACTCCGGCCGGACGTTCGTGCTCCGCGCGGTCGCCTGAGCTCAGTGCAACAGGTCCGACGAGCCCGCGTCGAGCGCGCGCTGGATGCCGCGGACGAGCGACTCGGGCGCGATGAACTCCGGGCTCGATCGGAACACCTCGATCGCGCGGCCGACGGTGTCCAGATCGGCGACGCGCTCGGGCCGGCCTTCCTTGACGCAGCCGAGCGCGGCCCACTCGAGCTTCTTGGCGTCGAGGTAGCCGGCCTTGACCGCGTGGCCGGCCTGCTTGGCGCACCGGCACGCGCTCGCAGCGTTCACGATCCCGCACTGCTTGCCCATGAACTCGCTCATGCGGTCGCGGGCGCGCGATAGCCGCTTGCGGAACGCCTCGGGCGAGATCTCGAGGATCGCGGCGCCCTCGTCGCTCGCGAGATCGAAGATCTCGCCGAGGATGTACGCGAGCCGGTGATCGCGGTCGAGGCAGGCCAGCATGGTCGTCGTGCAGATCAGCTTCGCCTCGCGGACCAGCAGCTTGTCGTCGGCGGGCGGATCGCCGGCGGTCAGGTTGTTCGCGAGGCGTTCCTCGAGCGCGTCGAAGCTATCGGCGCGCAGCTCGGCGCCGCGCTTGCGGGTCGTCAGCAGGTGGTTGGACGCGACACGGTACGCCCAGGTGCGGAACGAGCTCTCGCCGCGGAACGAGCCGAGGTGGGTGACGATGCGGATCAGGATCTCCTGCGTCGCGTCCTCGGCATCGCTCGGGCTGCCGAGCATGCGGATCGCGAGGTTGAAGACCATGTCCTTGGTGGCGCGCACGAGCTGGTCGAGCGCAGCGCGTTCGCCACCTCGGGCCCGTTCGATCAGTGCAGCGTCGATGTCCATGTCGTCCTATCCTCTCATGGCCTGGGTAGGCCTGAGGGTTGGACTCGGGGCGGCACGGAATCGTGACCGCGGATCACAGCGGCATGGCGCGCAGCGTCTTGGGCAGGTCGAGCAGGCTCTGGGTGGGCGAGCCGACCAGCATCGCCGGGCTCATGTTGGTCAGGCCCCACGGCTCGATCGTGCCCGCGGTGACCGCGAACGCGCCGCCGTCGATCCGCCCGACCACGCCGAACCCGGAGCGCATCGGCACGCGCGCGGTCTCGATCGCGAGCTCGGGCAGGTGGCTGACGTCGATCTCGACCAGGCCCTGCTCGCAGGTCAGGACGAGCCGGTAGTTGAGCACGCGGCGCTCGACCAGCAGGATGTTGCCCATCTCGGAGGTGAACACCGGCTGCCAGCCCTCGGTCGGCCGGCCGTGCGCGTGCAGGGTCTGGAACTCCAGGTGGTAGAGCCGGGCGTCGTCGATCTTGCGCGCGAGGATGCCGCTCGCGGTGACGACGCAGTCGAGCAGGCCCATCGAGTGCAGGTCGACCACGGCCGACACGTGATCGAGCGCCCACCACGACCCCGGCACGTGCGCGGCGCAGCCGAGGAACACGTTCTTGGCCGAGCTGCCCTTGCACCACTCGCTGATCGCGCACGCGACCTCGGGCGCGCTGCCGGTGTCGGCGAGCCGGCGATCGCCGTTCCACAGCACGCTGTCGCCGGGCAGGCGGTGCACCGCGTCGAGGTGGAAGTAGCGGCCCTCCCACGGCGGCACCAGCGACAGCTTGTCGCCGACCTTGATGTTGCCGACCGCGTCGAGATCGTCGGGCACCGCGACGAACGTCTCGCCGCGCGGATCGAGCGCGACGAACAGCAGCCCGCGCGGGGTCAGGCCCTGCTTGCGCAGCTCCTTGAGCCCGAGGATCAGCGCCGCCGGGTTGCGATAATGGTAGACGCGGGTCGCGATCAACGCCGAGACCGTAGCACGCCGACGCTCACAGCCCGGCGAGGATCTTGGCCATCAGCGCCTGCTCGTCGGCGGGCAGGGTCGGGCGCGGCGGGCCGGTGTAGCTGATGCTGACCCGGGTATCGCCCTTGAGCGCGTACAGGACGCCGGTCGCCGCGTCGGCGTACGCGACGTTGCCGAGCCCGGGGATCGCGGTCATCTTGCCGGGCAGGATCGCGATCAGATCGTCGAACGAGTCGCGATCGGTGAGCCCGGTGTGGACCGCGAGCGTCTCGCCGTCGTGCTTCCACTCGCAGCGGCTGACCTTGTCGTCGGAGTCGTGCCCCGACTCGGTGAACGGCTCGCGGAACACCTGGGCGATCGTCGACTGCGGCGCGGCCTTGCACGCGTCGGTGACCGAGCGGATCACCGTGCCGGTCAGGATCGTGCTCGCGATCGTGAAGTAGATGATGATGCCGCTGACGTCGACCAGCGTCGCGACCAGCGGGGCCGACGCGCTCGCCGGATCGGCGCCGAGCTTGCGCAGCACGAACGGCAGCATCGCGCCCATCAGCGTGCCCCACAGCACGCAGCCGACCAGGCTGACCGCGACGGTCATCCCGACCATCACGAAGTGCTGGCCCGCCGAGCCCTGGTACGCGCCGAACGCGCCCCACACGATGACGCGGACCGCGGCGACCGAGCCGAGGATCGCGCCGAGCACGACACCCATCTGGACCTCGCGGCGGAACACGCGCAGCCAGTCGGCGATGCGGACCTCGCCGAGCGCCATCGCGCGGATCACCAGCGTGGAGGCCTGCGACCCCGAGTTGCCGCCGCTCGAGATGATGAGCGGCAGGAACAGCGACAGCACGATCGCCTTGTCGAGCTCGTGCTGGAAGAAGCCGAGCGCGGTCGCGGTCAGCATCTCGCCGACCAACAGGATGGTCAGCCAGCGCGCGCGCTTCTTGATCATCTCGCGCCGGCTCGACGCGAGGTAGGGCAGGTCGAGGGCCTCGAGACCGCCGAACTTCTGGATGTCCTCGGTGGCCTCTTCCTGGACGACGTCGACGATGTCGTCGACCGTCACGATGCCCTTCATCTTGCCGTCCTTGTCGACGACCGGGATGACGTTGAGATCGTGCTCGGCGAAGATCCGCGACACGGTCTCCTGGTCCATCTCGTCCGAGACCCGGACCACGTCGGTCTCCATGATCTCGGCGACGGTCTTCTTCGGATCGGCGGCGAACAGATCGCGGAACGACACCACCCCGAGCAGCGTCTGATCGTTGTCGACCACGTACGCGACGTAGATCGTCTCGAGCTTGGCGCGCGCTTGCCGGCGCAGGTAGCTGACCGCCTCGTCGGCGGTCATCTGCGGGCGCAGCCGGGCGTAGCGGGTCGACATCAGACCGCCGGCCTCGTCCTCGGCGTACGCCATCAGCGCGAGGACCTCCTTGCGCGTCGGGTCATCGAGCAGCGCGAGCAGCTTGGGCCGATCGGCCTCGGGCGCCTGCTGGATCAGGTCGGCCGCGTCGTCGGGCTCGAGCAGGCGCATCCACTGCCGGCGCTGGCCGGGGCGGAAGTACAGCAGCAGCTGCGCCTGATCGGCCGGCGCGAGCTGGATGAAGAAGTCCTCGGCGTCCTCGCGCGGCATCACGCGCAGGCCGTCGCCGCGCTCCTCGAGATCGAGCAGCGGCCAGGCGTCGCGCAGCTCGTCGATCGACAGCGCCTCGTCGTCGGGGAGCTCGCCCTCCTTGATCGCCGGGATCTGGCCGGTCTGCGGGATCGAGACCAGCTCGACGACCTCGGAGTCCTCGCCGCGGCTCTCGGCGACCGCCTTGATCTCGTCGATCACGCGCTCGGCGTGCTCGGGCGGCAGCGTCGTGACCTCGCCGGTGCCCTCGCCGCCGGGCGGCGGGATGATCGGCTCCGGCACGCCGGGCGGCGACGCAGGTACGTGGTCGTCGGGCGCGGACATCCGACGCAACCCTGCCCAATCGGATCGCGGGTGTCCAGTGCCCGATCACGAGATCAGCGCGTCGAGCAGCGGGGGCAGCGCGACCGCGGCGGGCGCGCGCAACGCGTGGCCCGCCAGCTCGCCGAACGGGTTGTCCTCGATGTTGCAGTCGACGATCGTCGCCCCTGCACGTCCGGCCAGCGTGACGACCTGCCACGGCAGGTTGGTCTGCGCCGACGTGCCGACCACGACGAGCAGCGCGGCGCGGGCGGCCAGCGCGCGCACGGTATCGAGGTGGTAGCGCGGCTCGTCGTAGCTCTCGTCGAACCACAAGACGTGCGGCCGGGCCATGCCGCCGCAGCGCGGGCAGCGCAGCCGGGCGCGCACGGCCTCGCTCACCGGCTCGCCCTTGGCCAGGGTCACGTCGTCGGGGATCGCCGTACGCTCGGGCGAGCACTCGGCGGCGCATCGCATCTGGTCGATGTCGCCGTGGATCGCGTGGACCCGGCGCGACCCGGCGCGCGGGTGCAGGCCGTCGACGTTCTGGGTGACGAGCGCGAACCGGTCGCCGAGCGCGGCCTCGAGCCGGACCAGGGCGGCGTGCGCCGGATTGGGCGCGGCGGCCCGGCAGACCGCGC
This sequence comes from Kofleriaceae bacterium, assembly GCA_035516595.1. Lineage (GTDB taxonomy): Bacteria > Myxococcota_A > Polyangia > Haliangiales > Haliangiaceae > JABFXX01. The sequence goes on from DATJAE010000201.1 coordinate 31,457, forward strand.
GTCGGTACAGGTACCAGGCCCACACCTCCCACGGCATGCGCTCGAACGCGTCGTGGGTGGCCAGCTCCTGCGGGTGGTAGTCGCGCGAGCCGACCGTCCAGTAGCCTTCCTTGCCGCGGAACGTCGGGATCCCGCTCTCGGCCGAGATCCCGGCGCCGGTCAGGACCACGACGCCGCCGGCGCGGCCCAGCGCAGTCCGGCACGCTTCGGTGGCATCCATTGCTACAATCCTGCCATGGCTCGCTGGGTCGCGATCGCGCTCGTCGTCGTTGCGTGCTCGCGCAGTGACAGCGGCGACTCCAAGCAGTGGCAGACCTCGCCGCCGCCCGACAAGATCGACGTGCCCGACGCGCTGACCATCGCGGTCGAGGTCGACGGCGCGGCGCGCCCGCCGATCACGGCGGCGACCCTGCGCACGATCAAGCCGGACTTCGTCGACACCGAGCGGCGCGCGTGGCTGGTCCCGACGCTGGTCGCCGACGCGGCGCCGCCCGGCACGACGGTCGAGGCGATCGCGCCGAGCGGGGTCAGCCTCAAGGTCACCCACCCGACCGGCGACGGCCTGGAGCCGGTGCTGTTCCTGACCCGGCGCGGCGAGGTGATCGTCTCGACGATCGATCCGAAGGATCCGTTCCCGCAGTACCACGGCCGCGGCGGCCGGCTGCACCGCGCGGGCGACTCGCAGCCCCACCTCGCGCCGGTCGCCAAGCTCGCGATCACGCACCCCAGGCCGTGAACGGGTCGTCCCCGCCGGGCGCGATCAGGACGCGCGCGCCGGGCGGTGGCGGTCCGCGCAGGCCGAGCACGCGGGTGCCGAGCCGCGCGGCGAGCGCGTGGGCGACGTGGCCGAACGTGTGGCGCGCGTTGAGCTCGCACAGCGGATGCAATCCGCCGCGGTGGACGAACGCGTCGACCCCGAACGGCCCGGCGTAGCCGGCGCGCGCGAGCGCGGCGCCGGCGGCGGCGACCACACGATCGAGCGCCGCGCGATGCTCGGGCGCGATCGACGCGCGCAGCGCGATGCCGGCGAAGCCGCCGCGCGGATCGACCCGCAGCGCGTGCGGCGGCTCGGCAATGATGCGGCCTTGCGGGTCGACGCGGGCGCACACGCCGAGATCCGCGGTGCGCTCGAGCCACGGCTCGACCACCGCGGGACCGCGCGCCAGCAGGCGCGCGAGGTACGTGCGGGTCTCCCCGGCCGGCGCGCCGTCGCCGAATCCGCGATCGCGGCCGGAGGCGGTCCACGCCGCCTTGCACACCCAGCGCCCGGCGATCGCGGCGGTCGCGGCGTCGAGCTCGGCGAGCGTGGCCACCCCGCGCGCGCCGGGCAGCGCGACGCCGAGCTCGCCGGCGAGCGCGAGCGCGAACCGCCGATCGTTGACCGCGCGCGCCGTCGGATCGGCCCACGCGAGCTCGGGGCGCGGCGGCGTGCCGGCGCGCAGGCGCATCGCGAGCGCGCCGAGCCGCGCCGGATCGATCGCGGCGGGCGCCCACAGCTCGACCTCGGCGCCGGGCGGCGCGAGCGCGGCCAGGAGCGGCGCGGCGGCGGCGATCCGGCGGAGCGCGGCGGCCGACAGCGGCGCGCCCGCCCAGCGCGCCTCCTGATCGAGGTTCGCGTCGATCGCGAACGTCATCGCGGCGCGCCGCTCGGCCGCTTCGGCGCGACCCCGGCGAGCTCGGCGATGAACGCCTCGTCGAACCCGGCGCGCCGGCGGGCCTCGCGATCGAGCCGGGCGCCGCGCGCGCGGTGCGGCCCGAGCGGAGGGCGGAGGTTCGCGGT
>DATJAE010000202.1:0-43612 GCA_035516595.1 Kofleriaceae bacterium
TCTATCGCGAGGCGCGATTCGCCTCGGCGATGGCGCACCCGAACATCACGTCGGTGGTCGACTTCGGCGAGGACGAGAAGGTCGGGATGTTCATGGTGATGGAGTTCGTCCAGGGCGAGCCGCTCAACCGCATCCTGTTCCGCGAGAAGCGGCTCGGGGTGAAGAAGGCGTGCGAGATCGTGCTGCAGGTCGCCGAGGCGCTGCACTACATCCACAAGCAGAACGTCGTCCACTGCGACATCAAGACCGAGAACATCCTGATCTCCGAGGAGGAGCTCGAGACCAAGCGGCCGCGCATGGTCGCCAAGCTGCTCGACTTCGGGCTCGCGCGCCCGCTGGTCGCCGCGCGCGCGTCGACCTCGCTGTCGGGGACGCCGCACTACGTCGCGCCCGAGCGCATTCGCGGCGAGCCCGCGTCGCCGGCGAGCGACGTGTACGGCGTCGGCATCTTGCTCTACGAGCTGCTCACCGGTCAGGTGCCGTGGGACGGCCCGGTGCAGAAGATCCTCGCCGGTCACCTCGACGAGCAGCCCAAGCCGCCGTCGCGCATGATCGACGGCGGGCTCGATCCGGCGGTCGAGAACCTCGTGCTGCACGCGCTGGCCAAGCGCCCGGCCGAGCGCCACAAGGACATGGCCGCGTTCATCTACGAGCTGCGCACCGTGATGGACATGCTCGGCTTCGGCAAGCGCCGCGGCGGCGCCAGCAGCGGCCCGCCGCGCCGCGTGGTGATCGAGCAGAAAGCCGACAAGCTGACGCGCCGCGACGAGCTCGCGCGGATCGCGTTCGACGCGTGCCGGCTCCCGCTCGCGCTGCTGATCCCGAACGGCACGATCGTCGCCGCCAACCCGGCGTTCGCGAAGTTCGTGATGGGCGTGTCGGTCGAGGTCGAGAACCTGCCGGTGAAGTCGACCGCGCTGGCCAACGCGTGGTCGAGCGCCGAGGCCGACATCGCGCGCACGCTCGCCGGCAACCCGGTGCGGCGGATCATCGAGATCGACGTGTCGCGGACCGAGACCCGGCGGCTCCTGCTCTGGCTCGACGCGGTGTCGAAGGATCACGTCGTGCTCGGCGTGCAGCCGCTCGAGCTGTGAGTTAGCTTCCCGGCATGAAGGCCATGCTGGTGGTGGCGCTCGTCGCGACTCCGACCCTCGCGCGCGCGGACGATCCGAAGATCCCTGCCGAGAAGTACGTCCTGCCCAACGGGCTCGAGGTCATCCTCGCGCCCGACCCGGCGGTGCCGATCGTCGCGGTCAACGTCTGGTACCACGTCGGCAGCGGCTACGAGGTCCCGGGACGGAGCGGGTTCGCCCACCTGTTCGAGCACCTGATGTTCCAGGGCACGAAGAACACCGGCCCGGACGCTCACTTCAAGGTGCTGCGCAAGACCGGCGCGACCCAGATCAACGGCACGACCAACACCGATCGTACGAACTACTTCGAGGTCGTACCATCGAACCAGCTCGAGACCGCGCTGTGGCTGGAGAGCGAGCGCATGGGTCACCTGCTCGGCGCGCTCGATACCGGGCAGATGGCCAACCAGATCGACGTCGTGCGCAACGAGCGCCGACAGAACTACGACAACCGGCCGTACTCGAAGGCGCGCTGGGCGATGTACGCGGCGCTCTACCCCGAGGGTCATCCCTATCGCTACCAGACGATCGGCAAGCACGAGGACATCGAGTGCGCGTCGGTCGACGACGTCGTCAAGTTCTTCAAGACCTGGTACGTCCCGGCCAACGCCACGCTCGCGATCGTCGGTGACTTCGACGTGCCCGCGACCAAGGCGCTGATCGAGAAATGGTTCGGCTCGTTCCCCGCGAGCCACAAGCCGAAGGTCGTCCCGATCGCCGCGCCGGAGGTCCCGGTCCAGGAGATCACGGTGGACGACAGCTTCGCGAAGCTGCGCCAGATCACGTTCGCGTGGAGCTCGCCGGCGAACTTCGGCGACGGCGATGCCGAGCTCGACTTCGTGGCCGACGCGCTCGCCAAGGAGGGCACCGGCCGGCTGTACAAGACGCTGGTCTACGACAAGCAGCTCGCGCAGTCGGTGCGCGCGCGTCAGGGCGGCATGCAGTTCTCGGGGATCTTCCAGATCGAGGTGACGCTGCGCAGCGGCGCCGATCTCCTCGAGGTCAAGAAGGCGGTGCTCGAGGAGGTCGAGCGGCTCGCCAAGGAACCGCTCGGCGCCAAGGAGATGGCGCGCGAGGTCGCCGAGCGCGAGGCCGAGCAGATCTACGCGCTCGAGGATCTCAACGCGCGCGCGAACATCCTGCAGGCGTACAACCACTATCTCGGCGATCCGGATCGGCTGTCGTTCGATCTCGATCGCTATCGCAAGACCACGCCCGAGAAGATCCGCGCGACGGTCGCACGCGTGCTCGATCCCGCGCACGCGGTCATCGTGATCACCAACCCGTCGACCGAGGCCAAGGAGCCGCCGGCGGCGCCCGCGAAGTGCGGAGGTGCCAGGTGATCCGCGCGCTCGCCGTCGCCGCGCTGGTCGCCGGATGCGGCGCCGCCGCGCCGTCCACCACCGTGCCCGCGCCGCCGCCGACCGCGGCCACCGAGACCAAGCCCGAGCCCAAGCCGGAGCCCACCATGCCGCCCGCACCGGTCACCCAGACCGCCCAGCCGCAAGAGCTGCAGTTCCCGAACGAGGACTTCCGCGCGCACCAGCCGCCGGCCGGCGCGCCGCACCCGTTCAAGCTGCCCAGGGTGCAGACGTTCACGCTCAAGAGCGGGATCCACGTGTTCCTGGTCGAGCAGCACACGCTGCCGATCGTGTCGATGGACCTCAACTTCGACGGCGGCGATATCACCGATCCCAAGGGCAAGGAGGGCCTCGCCAGCGTGTGCTCGGCGATGCTCACCGAGGGCACCGCGAAGCTCGACAAGCTCGCGTACTCGGAGGCGCTCGCGGACGTCGCGTCGAACATCCACGGCTATTCGACCGAGGACTCGCAGGGCGTCGGGCTGTCGACCCTGACCAAGCACCTCGACGTCACGTTCGGGCTGTTCGCCGACACGATCCGCACGCCCGGCCTGCGCGCGCCCGACTTCGATCGGATGATCAAGCGCCGGATCGAGAACGTGAAGCAGCAGCGCGGCAACCCCGCCGCGATCCCGGGCCGCGTCGCCGACGCCGTGCTCTACGGTCCGGACCACCCGCTCGGCGCGGTGATCACCGAGAAGTCGCTCGCCGCGATCACGCTCGACGACTGCAAGCGCCAGCTGTCGACCTGGCTGCAGCCGAAGAACGCGCGGCTGTTCGTGGTCGGCGATCTCGCCGAGGCGCAGGTCCAGGACGCGTTCGACCACTCGGCGTTCGCGGGCTGGACCGGCTCGCCGCCGCCCGAGCCGCACATCCCGCCCGCCAAGCGCATGGCCGGTCGGATCTTCTTCGTCGACGTGCCGCACGCCGCGCAGTCGACCGTGATGCTGATGGAGCTCGGCCCCAAGCGGACCGCGGCCGATTACTTCGCGAACACCATGCTGTCGGGCGTGTTCGGCGGCAGCTTCACCAGCCGCATCAACATGAACCTGCGCGAGGACAAGGGCTACGCCTACGGCGCGCGCGGCGGGTTCGACTACCGGGTGCGCGACGGCGGCACGTTCACCGCGCTCGCCTCGGTCCAGGCCGACGCGACCTACCAGAGCCTGCTCGAGATCGATCGCGAGGCCAAGGCGCTGGCCAGCGGCAAGCGGCCGGTCACCGCGGAGGAGCTCGAGCGCGAGAAGACCAACGCGGTGCTCGCGCTCCCGGGACGGTTTGCCACCGCACAGGCCGCGCTCGGGCAGTATCGCGCGCTGGTGTACTACGGCCTCCCACTCGATTATTACAACTCGTACGTCGACCGCATCACCAAGGTGAGCGACGTCCAGGTCAAGGCCTCCGCGACCGCGCACATCAAGCCGGCGCAGGCGATCTACCTGGTCGTCGGCGACGGCAACGCGCCGATGATCGTCCACAACGACGACGCCAAGCCCGATGACCCGCCGCAGGTGCGTCGGCTCCCGTACACCACCGGCGGGCCGGGCGGCCACCAGCTCACCCTGCGCGAGGCGCTGGCCGATCTGGCCAAGCGCGGCGATGTAGGACCGGGTGGGCTCGTCGAGCTCGACGTCGATGGGAAGCCGATCACGGGGCACTGACCGCTACCCGAGCGAAGCTGGTCCCGCCCGCCGAACCTCTCTATGATGTTGGGGCGTGGCGGCCACCAACCGTGTGAGCAGGCGTCTCGAGCGAGGCAACTCGATCGTGCTCGCCATGATCGTGCTGACGGCGCTCGGCACGCTGAGCCTGCTCACCGTGTTCAGCGTGCGCGGCGGGATCGAGACCAGCGCGAACGATCGCTTCCACGCGATGGCCGAGTACGCGGCCGAGAGCGGCGCCGCGGCCGGGATGGACTACCTGCGCGCCAACCTCGACCCCAACTTCGGGTGGAAGGCGTACGTCACGCCGTCGAACTCGCTGCCGCTGGTCGACATGACCGGCAAGATCGTCGGCAGCAACGTGCTGCCCGGCGTCGCCGGCAACCCGTTCTCGAGCGACGTCGCCGCCTGGTACGTCGTCACGATCTACAACAACCGCAGCGACACCGGGTTCGTGGCGGGCACCGACGACGACAAGCGCATCGTCATGCGCTCCACCGGCTACGGCCCGAACGGCGCCGTCGCGATCATCGAGTGGGAGATCAAGTCCAACGCCGCCGCGGCGACGCGGCCGTGCCCGACCTACGGGCAAAAGGGTCTGTCCGAGGACAACTCCGGCCGCAACGACTGCCTCGGCACGATCGATACCTCGCAATCCGCGGTGTACAGCCCGTGACCAGGAGGGTCCGATGATGAACCGCCTCGCCTTGGCAGTCCTCGTCGCCGGTGCGACCGCGTCGCTCGCGAGCGCGCAGACCTGCCCGTCGACGTCGAGCAACACGACGTTCAACGGCGGCACGATGCAGACCGACTGCAACGGCACGATCACCACGGGCTGCACCAGCAAGTCGGGCACGACGTACAGCACGACCACCAACACGCTGAACCTGCCGACCACCGCCGGCAACTTCCAGTCGCCGCCCGGCGCGGCGGTCAACTCCAGCGTGTACTACGCCGCGCCCGCCGACTTCGACAAGGACGGCTGGGACGACTTCGTCGCGGCCGACGACGGCGACCAGATCTACTTCATGCGCAACCAGACGATCACGTGCGGCACGGCGAGCTGCAGCGGCTCCGCGGTGACCGCGCCGACCGTGCAGGTGATCGCGCCGGCGTGGTGGAACACGCTCACCAACGTCCGCCCCGCCGCGTTCCGCGAGACCACGAGCACGCTCGGCCTCAACGTGCCGCTCAAGGCCGCGGTCAACGGCGGCAGCCCCGAGCTCAAGTCGCCGATGGTCGCGGCCGACTTCGACGGCGACGGCTGGCCCGACGTCGCGGTGATCTCGATGGACTACAACCCGACCGGCAACCTCCTGGTGTGGCCGACCGCGGCGCGGCTGTTCCTCAACACCCAGAACTGCCACGACGCGACCAACCAGATGTGCGGCATCGGCCGGCTGTGCACCGGCCAGCCGTCGAACGGCGCGTGCAGCGGCAGCGGGGTCGCCGGCCACGGCACGCCGTGGCTCGAGACCCAGCTGTCGTGCACGACCACCAGCGTCTGCCCGTACTACCAGCCGTCGTTCGCGACCTACGACCTGCGGACCGGCTCGCCGGTCTCGTCGATCGGCACGACGTCGTCGACCTCGCCGACCACGAGCCATCCGGGCGACTTCGGTCCGATCGAGCACGCCTCGACCAACATGATCGCGATGGACTGGGACGGCGACGGCGATATCGACATCATCTTCGCGCACAGCCCCGGGACGTGCCCCGGCAGCCTGTGCACGACCTCGGGCCAGACCTTCTACGTCGCGGTCGACGTGTGGAAGAACGACTGCGCGCAGTCGCCGCAGTGGAACTCGGCGACCAAGTCGTGCATCGGGCACATCCCGACGTTCTCGCACTCGACGTCCGGCACGTGCACCGGCGCGAGCTGCAACAACGCCGACGTGCTGATCCCGTCGACCGCGCACAACACCACGACGGTCGTGCCGAGCGTCAACTTCAACTGGGACTCGGTCGGCATGAGCGGGATCCCGCACCGCGGCCCGTCGATCGCGTACGTCGACATCGACAAGGATGGCGATTACGACCTCGCGCTCGCGTCGCCCGGCTGCTGTACGCCGTCGGCGAACGCGAAGTACCAGCTGCAGATCTTCCGCGGCACGACCAACAACCCGACGACCCACATGCTCGACACCGCGAACCCGATCCAGATGGGCACGAGCAGCGGGGCCTATCCCGGCTTCGAGGGCGCGGCGACCGGCGTGTTCCTCTACGACTTCTCCGGAGATGGCTACCCCGACATGATCACCGCGAGCGACGGCTTCGCGGTCAGCGCGTCGATCGGCGGCCGCACGCGGTACTGGCAGAACACCGGCGCGCCCAACACGCCGTTCGGCACGAACTGGCCGAGCTGCAGCGCGACGCCGGCCACGTGCGCCGGGTGCAGCGCGACCTGCAACCCGAGCCCGACCACGAAGATCTCGGAGAGCTGCGGCACCAACACGTGTGCGCAGAACCTCGGCGCGCATCCGCCGACCTTCCCGGACTTCGACATCGGCCTGATGCTCGACTACGACCACGATCCGCAGAACACCAAGGACATCGTGATCACGAACGGCAACTCGTCGAACGAGTTCTACATCTTCCCGAACCGCGCGAGCCCGTCGAGCGTCGCCGCGTGCGGCTCGGTGATCTCGGGCACCCTGCCGGTGTCGGGTGCCGAGGAGACGGTCACCGGAGGCTGCATCGCGCCGACCGCGACCGTGCCGGCGAATACTTCGATCACGTACTACATGTCGAACGAGAACCCGGCGAACTGGCAGCTCGCCTGCACCCAGACCTCGGCGGGGTTCGCACCGCCGCTGGTCGGCGGGCAGTGCTGCGCGTCGTTCCCGAACAGCACCGGCAAGACGATCGAGTGGAAGGCGGTGTTCGACTCCAACACGACCGACGGCGTCGGCAACTGCACGCTGACCGGCCCGAGCTCGCCGACCCTGACCTCGGTGCTCGCGAACTACACCTACAACCTCGCGACCCAGCACTACGACGCCGGCGTGATCGTGAGCGACGGCGTGGTGTACACCGGCTCGTTCGACCAGCCCGGCAACCGCGGCCACATGTACGCGGCTGCCGCGGCGCTCAATCAGACCTACTTCGACGTCGGACCGAAGATCGACGCCCAGGGCACGCGCTACGTCTACACGACCGACAACACCGGCACGTCGCTGTCGCGCATCAACTTCAGCCCGGGCGCGCCGAGCCCGACCCTGCAGGCGCGGATCGGCGCGTCGAGCGCGGGCCAGGCGACCAACGTGATCAACTGGGTGCTGAGCCCGCGGTTCGGCGTGGGCGGCTCGAGCACGACCAACCTCGGCGCGGTGATCGACTCGACGCCGGCGATCCTCAACATCCCGTTCCGGCCGAACTGGTACGTCTACCTCAACACCACCGACAAGGCGCTGTACGACGCGTTCTCGACCGCGAACCTCACCCGCGTCCCGCTGCTGCTGTTCGCGTCGATGGACGGCATGCTGCACGCCGCGATCACGCTGCCGACGACGATCACCGACCCGCACAGCGGCACCGAGGCGTGGGGCTTCATCCCGCCGTACGTCGCGTCGAACATGACCAACGACTACACCACGTCGTGCACCCCGAACTGCGCGGGCGGCACGCTGTCGGTGACCTCGTACCCCGATGGCTCGCCGTCGCTGCTCGACTACAAGAAGGCGTCGGGCTCGATCGCGACCGCCGCGATCCTCGGCGACGGCGCGGGCGGCACCTCGGTGACCGCGCTCGACGTGACCTCGACGGTCACGCCCGGCACCTACGCGACGACCGGCCCGACCCCGATGTGGTCGCAGCAGCCGGGCGGCGCGAGCGCCGGCAGCGCGATGTCCAAGCCGGGCGTCGCGCGCACGTCGATCGCGGGGACCGAGACCTACGTCGTGGTCACCGGCACCGGGATCAACGCGGCGGACTCGTCCAAGGGCAAGGTCGTGGTCGGCTACAACCTCGAGACCGGCGCGCTGCTCTGGCAGTTCGAGATGCAGTGCCCGCTGACCAGCGACGTCACGATCTTCGAGACCGACGACGCCGGCGAGCCCGGCAGCCCGACGATCGACGGCTTCGCCGATCGCGCGGTGTTCGCCGACGAGTGCGGCTACGTGTACAAGATCAACCCGGGCCAGAACCTCGCCGGCGGCTACATGGATAACACCGGCTACGGCCCGATCTCGGTCGGCGCGCTGCACGGCGTGAACCGCTACGCGCTGTTCTCGACCCAGCTCACCGCGGGCGCGATCGGCGGCCAGCGCCCGATCGCCAACACGATCGGCGCGATCACCGATGCGACGACCGACATGGTGCTGTTCTTCGGCACCGGCGGGCTGCAGAACTTCAACACGACCCAGTCGAACGAGTTCTACGCGGTCTACGCGAAGAACGGCACGATCCGCAACAAGCTCACCGGCAGCTGCACGCTCAGCGGCGGGGTCACGCGCTGCGAGAAGTTCTACGGCGGCGTCGTTGTGACGCCCGACAACGTCATCCTCGAGCGCACGGTCGACCCGATCGTCGGCGGCGGCAGCTGCGATCTCGGCTCGACCCACATCCAGTCGTACAGCCTCAACTCGTTCTCGAGCCTGACGTTCGACATCTCGCAGATCAACAGCCAGCCGATCGCCGCGGTCGCCGGCCCGCTCTACGGCGATGCCGGCGCGCTCTACTTCGCGACGGTCGGCGGCCAGATCGAGCGGATCGGCCAGCCGCGCGCCGCGACCGCGGGCGGCGACACCGCGGCCGGGATCGGCGTCGGCAACGGCACGCCGCAGGACATGGGCACGAACACGCCGTTCACGCTGATGGGATGGCGAGTGGTGCTATGACCCGGCGACGCGGGCAAGCCGGCTTCACGCTGATCGAGCTGATGATCACGCTCGTCGTGACGGTGTTCGGCCTGATGGGGATGATGGCGTTGCACATCTCGCTCACCGCCGGCAACGACGCCGCGAGCCGGAGCCAGGAGGCGCTCGCGGTCGGCTCGGAGGTCATGGAGTCGCTGCGCTCCAAGCGCGCGACCGACATGATGATGGCGCTGACCGGCAGCACGACGACGCTGCCCCCGGTCGACATCATCAACTACCAGACGCTGTCCGGCCGCAACGGCGTGTCGTACCAGGTCGACGCCCACGTCTCGCAGGTCGGCGCGTCGGCGAATCTGTGGAAGCTGCGCATCGTCGTGAACTGGGTCGAGGACAGCTCGTCGCAGACCCACACCCTGCCGATCGAGCTGGTCCGGACGACGCAAGAGGCGTTGTGAAGCGCGAGCGCGGATTCACGTTGATCGAGCTGATGATCTCGCTGGTCGTGGCGAGCCTGCTCGTCATCATGATCCTGTCGATCTTCAGCCGGCTGTCGTTCTCGTACAAGGAGCAGGCCCAGATCGTCCAGATCCAGCAGACGCTCGCCGCGGCGCGTGCCGCGTTCGAGCTCGACGCGCGTCAGGCCGGGCTCGAGATGTCGCAGGGCTTCAAGATCGCGCACGACGCGCCGACCTACCTGCTGCACTCGCCGATCGTGCAGATCGACAGCTCGACCGGTCCCGACGAGATCGCGTTCTTCTACGCCGATCCGTCGACCCAGGCGGTGGTGACCAGCGCGGGTCCGGCCACCACGATCACGGTGGACAACGCGACCGGCTTCACGACCAACCAGCTGGTCGTGCTGTCGACCGCCGACACGACCACGATGGTCAATCCGATCGATCCTACCAACGACGCGAAGATCGCGACGTTCGACGCGTGCGTCGTGCAGATCCAGAGCATCGCCGGCAACTCGATCACGTTCCAGACCGGCGGCAACTGGGGCGTCGCCGGCAACGCGCAGTGCACCAACACCGCGGCCGGCTCGACCATGATGTACGGGTTCGTCGCGCACGACTGGCGGCTCGATCCGGTGCGGACGACCCAGGGCGTGCTGCAGATGTCGCCGACCGGGAACCTGATCCCGGGCCTCGCCGACTTCCAGGACATGGCCTACGACTTCACCGACATCCAGACCTCGATCTACTTCTTCGATGACGACGGCATCGACACCGCCGATCCCGACACCGACGGCAATCGCGACTGGTACTCGGACAACACCCAGCAGACCTGGACCCAGCCGATCGCGCTGACCTCGGCGTTCGTGCCGCCGATCATGATGTCGATCAGCCTGGTCGCGCGCAACGACCGCGACGTCGAGGGCATCTTCACCGCGCAGACGCCGAACCTCACCCAGACCGGGAACACCGCGAACAACATGGTCGGCAACCACGCGTCGGTCACGCTGCCGAGCGCGACCGACACCCGGCTGCAGGGCAACCGGATCTATCGCTACATCACGTTCCAGGTCGACCTCCGCAACATGGGAGTCGGGCGATGAGGCGGCAGCGCGGCTTCACGCTGACCGAGCTGATGATCGTGATCGCGATCATCGCGATCCTGGTCACGCTCGCGCTGGTCAACGCGAACCCGAGGTCGATGCCGATCGACATCGCGAACCGCGTGGCCGAGCTGGTCCACGAGGCGACCCGCGAGGCGGTGTCGTACGGCACCGTGCGCGCCGACGTCGCCACCGCGAACGCCTCGAAGGCGCGCACCCGGATCATCGGGATCGGCGCGGCGCACAGCTCGCCGACGTTCAAGCTGCAGCGCCTGGTCGAGGATCCGCTGCCCGCTACGACCAGCAACTGGGTCGACGTCACGACCTACACCGTGCCGAGCAACATCACGGGTGATTCGTGGTCGAATCAAGTCGGCGCACACGCGAGCGTCCCGCTCACGCTCACCTGGTCGAGCCTGGTCGTGAACTGCTACCCCAACGGGTCGTGCGATCCGGCGAGCTTCTTCTTCACCACGACCAACGCCGACTCGACCAACCTCAACGCGCGGGTCTCGGTGCTGCCGCTCGGCGGCGCGACCTACATGCGCAAGGACTGGCTGTAGTCGGCTAGCGGGTCCGCAGGTAGCCGTTGACCGCGAGCGCGCCGGCCAGCGTGACCACCATGAACATCGCGCCGTAGGTCAGCTTGTGGAGCAGGAGCTTGCGGCGCAGCGAGTCCTGCGGGTCGTCGCTGCCCGGCACGCCGTAGAGCACGAGGGTGTCGCGCCCGCTCGAGCGCAGGCACAGCTTCCCGTCGGCCTTGACCGGCGTGCCGGCCGCGACCACCGCGGCGTCGACCGGCAGGAACACCGACCAGGTCTGGTGCTTGTTGCGGTGCTCCGAGCTCCACGTCGCGTCGCGCGGATCGATCTCGATGTCGCGGTCGGGCAGCGACAGCTGGAACGTGGTGTCGAACCCGAGCTTCTCGGTGTCGATCACCCGCGGCTCGGTCGCGGCGCGCCGCTTGCGCACGGTATGGACCGCGCCGATCGCGATCAGCTGGCTGAAGAACTGCGCCGGGGTGTTGTCGCTGACCCGGCCGACGAACACGCCGGGCTTGCCCTCCGTGGGCTCGCTCGGCGGTGCGACCAGCCGGCGCGCCAGCCCGACCATGCGGCGCTCGTGGATCAGGCCGAACACGCCGACCGCGAGGACGATCGTGCCGACGATCGCGGTGCCGAGCGGCCCCTCGGGCGGCAGGTTGACGCCGATCCCGATCACGACCGCCAGCGTCGCGAACAGCCCGGTGCGCTTCTTCTCGCGCTCGTCGAACTTGGGCAGCCGGACCTGCTCCCAGAGCAGCCCCACCGCGATCGCCGCGATCGTGATCGCGATCGACGGCGCGACGTACGTGAAGATCGAGGCGCCGAGCGTGACCGAGGCCTCGGCGATCACCAGCGTGAGGATCAGCAGGAAGGTCGGCACGATCACGCCCCACGGCATCGGCGTGCGGCGGTGGGTGACCTTGCGCTTGTCGTCCTCCTTGGCGCGCATCGCCTGCCAGGCATCGAGCGCCTGCTGCGAGCCCGCTGCGACCGCCTTGATCACCGTGTCGTCGCGCGTCCCGACGATCTCGACCGGCTTGCCCTCGAGGATCCACGCGCTCTTGAGCGTGACCGGCACGTTGGGCTCCGGACGCAGGCCGATCGCCGACACCTCGGGCTGGTCCGCGATCTGGCCGTAGGTGGTGCGCTTCTCGTCCTCGCCGTACACCGCCGCACCCGCGATCTCGATCACCGAGGTCTTGCCGTCGTCCTCGACCAGCTCGAACTTGCCGTCGACGACGTGGCGCTGGCGCTTCTGGCGCACCGCGAGCTCGCAGTTTCCGGCGAGCGGCCCCTGGGTCGTGTTCCCGATCCTCCTCGCGATCCCGCGCAGCCGTACGAATTCCACGACACAACGTTACACCATCACGGGTGCTTCGACAGCGCGATCGACGCGGTGTCATCGAGGATCTGCTCGGTCATCTGCGCCCCGAGCCGGATCCGCAAGTGCATCGTCGTGGTCGCGGTGAGCGTGCCTGTAGGGAGAACGTCGTGCGGGTCGACCGCGACCGTGCCGTCGATCCGGCGCAGCATCGCGACCAGCTGCGCCGAGGCGCCCTTGGGCACCGCGGGATCGACGATCACCTGCGGCTCGGCGATGCGGCGGATCTCCACCGCGATGGTCCAGCCGGTCGCGGTCTTGCCGGTCAGCGTGTAGGTCGCGGTCTGCTTCGCGATCACCGGGCGCTGGCGGAGCACGGTCGCGACCCGCCACTTCGCACCGATCGCGACCGGCTCGGCGGGCAGCGGCACGAGCGTCGCGAGCAGGCGTTGCGCGATCTCGTCGGTCTGGTCGGCGCTGCGCGCGTTGGTCGGATCATCGGCGAACACGATCGCCCCGAGCTGGCCGCGATCGTCGATCGCGACGGTCAGCCGCCGGCCCTCGAACGCGTGCCACGCGGCGAGGTACTGGTCGGCGAGGTCGGACTTGGCGGCCGCGGTGCCGGGCAGCGGGCGCAGGAGCAGCGGCGTTCCGGGCGCCTCGACCGTGATCGCGAAGCCATCGTCGAGCGCGGGCAGCTTCTGCGTGGGCCCCCACACCGAATTCGCGAGCTGGCGCGTCTCGAGCCGGGTCTGCGACGCGTACGTCGTCGTCCCCGGCGCACGCACATAGCGCAGCTCGCTGCGCGGCCCCTTGCCCGGATCGAGCAGCTCGAACGCGATCTGGCGCGGCACGGGCAGCTTGGGCTGCTCGTAGTGCATGACCTCGAGCCCGACCTCGCGCCTCGGTGCGTCGGCGATCGCGGCGTCCTTCGCGACGGGCTTTCGGTCGGACCGAGAGCTACACGCGACGAGCGTGACCAGCAGCCACTTCCACCACATTGACAATCTGATTGTCCCCCAGGTTCGGGTAGAATGGCCAGACATGGTGCGGCGTCGTCATGGAGGCTTCACGATCATCGAGCTGATGATCGCGGTCGCGGTGATCGCGATCCTCGCCACCGTCGCGCTGCCGATGTACATGTCCGAGACCCGGCGCTCCAAGGCGAAGTCGGAGGTCGGGGCGGTGTTCGCCGAGCTCGGCGTGCGCGAGTCGCAGTACAAGCTCGAGAACGGGTTCTACCTGACCGCGCCGGCGTGCCCGGCGGCGCCGTCGTCGACGGGGCAGAGCCCGGCGTCGTGCCTGGTCGCGGGCCAGCCGTGGGACATCCTCAAGGTCCGGCTCGATCTCAGCTCGCTGTACTGCTCGTACGACGTCGAGACCGGGTTCGGCGCGCCGGCGTCGCCGGCGCCGACCCAGGGCTTCGTGATCAACGCACCGCCGGGCGCCTGGTACTGGATCATGGCGACCTGTGACATGGACGGGGACGGGGTCACGTTCAGCTACTACTTCACCAACAGCATGGATGCTTCGATCCAGATCGTGAACGACGGGTCCTGACGCACTCGAACGCACATCCGCCGTACCCCGCCGCTATCCGAAGCGCAGCTGATACGTTCGGCGTGGGAGCCGTACCTTGAAGATCATGGCCAGGCGCGAGCGAGGGTTCACCCTCATGGAGCTGATGATCGCGGTTGCGATCATCGGCGTGCTCGTGCGGCTCGCGCTGCCGCTGTTCCAGAACGAGTCGAACAAGGCGCGCGCCAAGTCCGAGGTCGGTGCGATGTTCGCCGAGCTCGGCGTGCGCGAGGAGCAGTACCGGCTCGAGAACGGCGCGTACCTGCCGGCCGCGGCGTGCCCGGCGTCGCCGTCGACCGCGGGCCAGCCCTCCGCGCCGTGCATCGCGAGCGGCATGCCGTGGAACAAGCTGCGCGTGCGGATCGAGGAGAGCAAGATCTACTGCAGCTACACCGTCACGACCGGCAGCGGCACCGGCACGTCGAATCCGAGCGGCTTCACGTTCACCTCGCCATCGGGATCGTGGTTCTACGTGATCGCGATCTGCGACATGGACAACAAGCCCACGCTCAACAGCTCGTACTTCATGAGCAGCGTCGACGCCACGCTGCAAAAACAAAACGAAGGCCACTAGGCGTGGCCTCCGCCAAGCTCGAACAGCTCCTCGCGTATCTCGATCGCGAAGGCGTCATCGATCTCCAGCTCGGTCCGGGCCGGCCGATCGCGGTGATGACGTCCGAGGGCATGCGCCCGCTCACCTCGGCGGCGGTGTCGCGCGGCCAGCTCGACGGCCTGCTCGAGGGCACGCCGCTCGACGGCATCCTCGACGCG
Organism: Kofleriaceae bacterium; assembly: GCA_035516595.1. Classification (GTDB taxonomy): domain Bacteria; phylum Myxococcota_A; class Polyangia; order Haliangiales; family Haliangiaceae; genus JABFXX01. The sequence goes on from DATJAE010000202.1 coordinate 14,746, forward strand.
TCGCTCGTCCATCCGGTCGACCTCGAGGTCGCCGCGCGCAAGCTGCGCGCGACCGTGCTGCGGGTCGGTGACCACGACGCCGTGCTCAAGCTCGCGCTCGCGCGGCGCGCGCCCGAGCGACCGACCCCGACGCCGGCGCCGCAGATCGCGCGCACGACCACGCCGCCGCCGAGCGCGCGCACGACCGGCGCGCCGCCGGTCTCGCGCACGACGACGCCGCCCGCGGTGACGCACACCCCGACGCCGCCCATCGTGTCGCGCCCGCCGACGCCGCCGCCGATTCCCGAGGACGGGCCGCTGGTCGACGAGCGCGTCGACAGCTCGGCGATCGCGGCGCTGGTCAAGGTCGCGCGCCAGCGCACCGCGAGCGACCTGCACGTCGCCGCGGGACGCGTCGTGTCGATCCGCGTGATGGGCGAGCTCGTGCCGCTCGATCCCGGCACGCCGCCGCTGTCGGTCGCCGACGCCGAGACCCTGCTGATGCCGCTGCTCGGGCCGCGCCGGCTCGCGCGGCTCGAGGACGTCGGCTACGTCGACCTCGCGTTCGAGGTGCCCGGCGCGGGACGCTTGCGCGCGAACGTGTCGCGCCAGTACGGCGGCGTGCGCGGCGCGTTCCGGCTCGCGCTCGCCAGGCCGCCTTCGCTCGAGGAGGCGGGCCTGCCCAGGGAGCTGGCCAAGGTCGTCGCGCACCACCAGGGCCTCGTCGTGATCGCGGGGCCGAGCGGCCACGGCAAGACCACGACGCTCGCCGCCCTGGTCGACCTGGTCAACTCGCAGAAGCCGCACCACATCATCACGATCGAGGATCCGGTCGAGATCGAGCACCCGCGCAAGCAGGCGGTGGTGTCGCAGCGCGAGGTCGGGCGCGACACCGCGAGCTTCGCGGCCGCGCTCAAGGCTTCGCTGCGCGAGGATCCCGACGTCATCGTGATCGGCGAGCTGCGCGATCGCGAGACCGTCGAGATCGCGCTGACCGCCGCCGAGACCGGCCACCTCGTGCTCGCGACGATGAGCACGCCGTCGGCCGCCAAGACGATCGACCGGCTGATCGACATGTTCCCGCCCGACGACCAGACCCAGGCGCGCACCTCGATCGCCGCGGCGCTGCGCGCGGTGGTGGCGCAGCGCCTGCTACCGCTCGCCAGCGGCAAGGGCGTCGTGCCGGCGATCGAGCTGGTCACCGGCGTGCTGCCGCTCGCCGTGCTGATCCGCGACGACAAGCTGTTCCAGCTGCCCAACCTGCTGCAGCGCGGCCGCGCGTTCGGGATGATCCGGTTCGACGAGTCGCTCGCCGAGCTGGTGCGGCAGAACAAGATCAGCGAGGCGGTCGCGCGCGAATACGGAGCGCGCAAGTGAACGCGATCGATCCGCTGTTCGACCGCTTGCTCGAGCGCAAGGCGAGCGACCTCCACCTCACGCCGGGCTATCCCGCGATGCTGCGCATCCGCGGCAAGCTGGTTCCCGAGGGCGAGCGCACGCTGTCGAATCAGGATCTCGAGGGCCTGCTCTACCCGCTGCTGTCGGCCGATCACCGGAAGCAGTTCCTGCGCACCGGCGATCTCGACTTCGCGTACGCGTACGGCGCCAAGGCGCGGTTCCGCTGCAACTACCTGCGCAAGACCACCGGGGTCGGCGCGGTGTTCCGCGTGATCCCGACGCAGATCAAGACGCTCGACGAGCTCGGCGTGCCGCCCGGGGTGCGCAAGCTGGTCGAGCTGCGCGCCGGGCTCGTGCTGGTCACCGGGCCGACCGGCAGCGGCAAGACCACGACGCTCGCCGCGATGCTCGACCACATCAACCGCACGCGCGCCGGCCACATCCTCACGATCGAGGATCCGATCGAGTTCGTGCATCCGCCGCGCAAGTGCATGGTGACCCACAAGGAGGTCGGCGAGCACGTCCCGACGTTCCTCGACGCGATCCGCAGCGCGGGCCGCGAGAACCCCGACGTGATCCTGGTCGGCGAGCTACGCGGCGCCGAGACCATGAAGGCCGCGCTCCAGCTCGCGAGCTTCGGCGTGCTGATCTTCGCGACCGTGCACACCAACTCCGCGGCGGCGACGATCGATCGCTACGTCAACGCGTTCTCCGCCGATCAGCAGGCACAGATCCGCGGCCTGCTCGCCGACTCGCTGGCCGGCGTGGTCGCGCAGCAGCTCCTGCCCAAGCGCGACGGCGAGGGCCGGGTCGCCGCGCACGAGGTGCTGATCGGCTCGGGCGCGCTCGCGTCGCTGATCCGCGAGTCCAAGACCCAGCAGATCGGCAGCTTCATCCAGCAGGGCGCGAGCGAGGGCATGATCGCGATGGATACGTCGCTCGAGCGCCTGGTCTCGGCCGGCACGGTCGCGGCGCAGGACGCGCTCGACAAGGCGCTCGACAAGGATTCGTTCGCGAAGCATCCGACGATCGCGCGCGGCCTCGGGCCGGAGCCGCGCCTCGACTAGCAGGCTCCCGCCGGCGGTCGTTCGACGGGCACATGTTCGTGTTGCGTGAGGCCTCCGATCTGAGCACCGGCGCACACTTGCACTGCCGACGAGACTGCGGAACAGTCGCGGGGATGCGAATTGCTTTGGTCGTGATGCTGGTGGCGGCGTGCGGGTCCTCGCTCCCCAACTACGAGTACAACAAGGAGCCCGATCCGCGGAACAAGGAGCTCGTGCTCGGCGTCGGCGACGTCATCGGGATCAACGTGTGGGACCAGAAGGATCTCAACACCGATGCGACGATCCGCCCCGACGGCACCATCACCATGCCGCTGGTCGGCGACATCCGCGCGGTCGGCGAGACGCCGTCGTCGCTCAAGGACAAGGTCAAGGCCGCGCTCGCCAACTTCGTCAAGCTCGGCGCCGGCAACGAGGTGACGATCGCGGTCAAGGCCTGGCGCAGCTACCGGTTCACGATCAACGGCGAGGTCGGCCGCCCCGGCGTGTACAGCTCGGAGCAGTACGTGCGGGTGAGCGCCGCGATCGCGCTCGCCGGCGGGCTCACGCGGTTCGCGCGGCGCGGCGACATCAAGCTGTTCCGCACCGACGCCAAGACCGGCGACGTGCGCGAGATCCCGCTCGATTACGACCTGCTCGCCTCGGGCAAGCGGTTCGACATGGACATCTTCGTGCTGCCGGGCGACTACTTGTTCGTCCCGTGATCGAGGCCCTGGCCGCCACCGCCGCGCAGCACACCACCGCGGACGCCGCCGCCTGGTTGCGCGCACAGCTCGCGGCCGGGCTCGCCGGCTTTCCCCCCGCGTTCGCCGCGGCGGGCCGCCGGATCGGCACGGCGGCGATCGGCGCGGACGGCGCGGCGCGGATCGCCGAGCGCGGCCTGCGGGTGCCGCCGGAGCTCGGCGCCGACGAGTGCGCGCGCGGCGCGCTGGTGCTCGCGGCGGTCGCGGCGACGCCCGCGGGCGAGCAGGTCGCGCTGGTCCGCGATCTGATCCGGCGCGGCGAGGTGCGCGAGCGCCAGGCCGTGCTGCGCGTGCTCGCCGCGCTGCCCGAGCCGGCGCGCCTGGTCGAGCTGGCGATCGACGCGTGCCGCAGCAACGTGCAGACCGTGTTCGAGGCGGTCGCGTGCGACAACGCGTTCGCCGCGCGCCACTTTCCGGCCGAGGCGTTCGATCAGCTCGTGCTCAAGGCGCTGTTCGTCGGCGCGCCGCTGGGCCGGATCGACGGGCTCGCCGGGCGAATCACGCCCGAGCTGGTGCGCAAGGTCGAGGCGTTCGCGAGCGAGCGCCGCGCGGCCGGCCGGCCGGTCCCCGACGATGCGAGGCTTGTCCGATGAAGCTGTTCGATCCGCACATCCACATGACGTCGCGCACGACCGACGATTACCAGGCGATGGCCGCCGCCGGGATCGCGGCGATCGTCGAGCCCGCGTTCTGGGTCGGCCAGCCGCGCACCCACGTCGGCACGTTCGAGGACTACTTCCTGTCGCTGGTCGGCTGGGAGCGGTTCCGCGCGAGCCAGTTCGGCATCCGCCACTACTGCACGATCGCGCTCAACCCGCGCGAGGCCAACGATCCGGCGGTCGCCGACGGCGTGCTCGCGCTCATGCCGCGCTACCTCGAGAAGGACGGCGTGGTCGCGGTCGGCGAGATCGGCTACGACGACATGACGCCGGCCGAGGACCGCATGTTCGCCGCGCAGCTCGAGCTCGCGCGCGCGCACGCGCTGCCGGCGCTGATCCACCTGCCGCATCGCGACAAGAAGCGCGGCTGCGAGCGCACGCTCGCGCTGTGCCGCGACGTCGGCTTCGCGCCCGAGCTCACGCTGGTCGATCACAACACCGAGGAGACCCTGCCGCTCACGCTCGCGTCGGGCGCGTGGGCCGGCCACTCGATCTATCCGCACACCAAGATGGACGAGCCGCGCATGGTCGCGCTGGTCCAGCACTACGGCGCCGAGCGCATCCTGGTGAACAGCGCGGCCGACTGGGGCGTGTCGGATCCGCTGAAGGTGGCGAAGACCGCCGCGGCGTTTCGCGCGGCGGGGATCGCCGACGCGACGATCGAGCGGATCTGCTGGACCAACCCGTGCGCGTTCTTCGCGCAGAGCGGCCGGCTCGCCGACATCGACGTGCCGCTCGCGGTCGACCAGCGCCGGGTCCACGAGGGCAACTCGGTGCTGCGCGGCCAGGCGCCGCGGGTGGACTAGCGTGCGGCGCACGCTCGTGCTCGACGTGGTCGGCCTGACGCCGGCGCTCGTCGGCGAGCACACGCCCGCGCTCGCGGCGCTGGCGCGGCGCGGCGGGCAGACCACGATCGGCGGGGTGTTGCCCGCGGTGACGTGCAGCGTGCAGTCGACCTACACGACCGGCACCTTGCCGCGCGCCCACGGGTGTGTCGGCAACGGCTGGTACTTCCGCGATCTCGCCGAGGTCCACCTGTGGCGCCAGGCCAACCAGCTGGTCGCGGGCGAGAAGATCTGGGACGCCGGCAAGGCGCGCGACCCCGCGTTCCGCTGCGCGAAGCTGTTCTGGTGGTACGCGATGTACGCGACCGCCGACCAGATCGTCACGCCACGCCCGATGTACCCCGCCGACGGGCGCAAGCTGCCCGACGTGTGGACCCATCCGCCGGCGCTGCGCGACGCGCTGCAGGCCCAACACGGCCAGTTCCCGCTGTTCGAGTTCTGGGGCCCGCGCGCCGGCATCGCCGCGAGCAACTGGATCGCGCGCGCCGCGATCGACGTGTGGCACACCCACAAGCCGACGCTCGCGCTGGTCTATCTGCCGCACCTCGACTACGTGCTACAGCGCGAGGGCCCGCGCGGCCCGAGCGTCGCCGCCGAGCTGCGCGCGATCGACGCGGTGTGCGGCGAGCTGATCGAGATCGCCGACAAGGACGGCGCGCGCGTGATCGCGCTCTCCGAGTACGGCATCACGGCGGTGACCGGCGCGGTCCACATCAACCGCGTGCTGCGCGACGCCGGCCTGGTCGCGCTGCGGGTCGAGTGCGGCCGCGAGCTGCTCGACGCCGCGGCGAGCGAGGCGTTCGCGGTCGCCGACCACCAGGTCGCGCACGTCTACGTGCGGCGGCCCGAGCGGCTGGACGAGGTGCGCGCGCTGCTCGAGCGCACGCCGGGGATCGAGCAGGTGCTCGACGAGCGCGGCAAGCGCGCAGCCGGTCTCGATCACGCGCGCAGCGGCGAGCTGGTCGCGATCGCGGCGGCCGATCGCTGGTTCAGCTATTACTACTGGCTCGACGACGAACGCGCGCCCGACTTCGCGCGCACGGTCGATATCCATCGCAAGCCCGGCTACGACCCGGTCGAGCTGTTCCTCGATCCGAAGCTGGCGCTGCCCAGGGCCTACGTCGCGTGGAAGCTGGCCCAGCGCAAGCTCGGCTTCCGCGCGCTGCTCGACGTCATCCCGCTCGACACCGCGCTGGTCAAGGGATCGCACGGTCGCGTCCCCGATCGATCGGATGACGGGCCGATCCTGATCTCGAGCACTCCGGACATGGTGCCCCAGGGGCAAATCTCCGCGACCGACGTGAAGAGCCTCGTGCTGCAACACGTCTTCGATTGATTTCGCATTCTCTGGTGGTATCCCGAAATTGCGTGAGGTTCCGGACGCGACTGGGGATCGGCTATGCGGTGCTCGTCATCGTGACGCTCGCGGTGGGCATCACCGCCACCGTCATGCTGCACTCGGCCAATGCCCGGCTCGAGCAGGTCGGCGAGGAGCTGACGCCGAACCTGCTCGCGATCGAGCGGCTGCGGCTCGAGGCGCAGCAGGTGGTGTCGGCGGGCCGCGGCCACCTGCTGACCGGCGACGCGACCACGTACACGAACTACTTGCACGCGGTCGGCGAGTTCCAGAACCAGCTCGTGCGGGTCGACGCGCTGGGCGACGCGCGCGCGCTCGACGCCGCGGCCAACGCCTACATCGTGGCGTCGCGCCAGGCCGCCGATCTGCGCGCGAAGGAGCCCAACCCCGACGAGATCCTGCCGATCTTCGAGCACACCGTGATCCCCGCCGAGCATCGCTTCGAGGACGCGCTCGCCCAGGTCGAGAGCCGCGAGCAGGCGCGGTTCAAGCGCGCGACCGACCAGGCTCGCCGCTACGCCGCGGCCAGCCAGGGCATGATCGCGGTCGCGACCTGCTTCGCCGCGCTGGTGGGGGTCGCGCTCGCGTTCATGTCGACGCGCCGGCTCGGCGCACAGTACGCGCGCGAACAGGACGCGACCGCCGCGGCGCGCCGCGCGATCGCGGAGCGCGACGATCTGGTCGCGGTGGTGTCGCACGACCTGCGCAACCCGCTCACCACGATCGTGCTCGGCTCGAACCTGCTCGACGAGACCGTCACCGATCCGCGCAGCCGCAAGCACGTCACCGCGATCGGCAACGCGAGCCGGCGGATGCAGAGCCTGATCGACGAGCTGCTCGACGTCAGCAAGCTCGAGCACGGCGGGTTCGAGCTGCACCGCGAGCCCTGTCCGGTCGAGTCGCTGTTCGAGACCACGATCTCGCTGTTCCAGACCCGCGCGAACGACGCCTCGGTGACGCTCACCACCAGCGGCGCCGGCGGGCTCGCGTTCATCGCGGATCGCGAGCGCGTGCTCCAGGTGCTGTCGAACCTGGTCGGCAACGCGCTCAAGTTCACGCCGGCGGGCGGCAGCATCGCGCTGCGCGCGCGCCGCGAGGGCGATGCGGTGCGGCTCGAGGTCAGCGATACCGGTCCGGGGATCGCGCCCGACCAGCGCGGGCACCTGTTCGAGCGCTACTGGCAGGGCAAGCGGCGCGGGCGGGGCAGCCTCGGTCTCGGGCTGTTCATCTGCCGGCGGATCATCGAGGCGCACGGCGGGCGGATCGGGGTCGACAGCACGGTCGGCCAGGGCTCGACGTTCTGGTTCGAGCTGCGCGCGGCCTAGTCAGGTTCCCGGGACGACGCGCTGCAGCGCGGCGGTCGCGAAGAACGCGGCGAGCGCGACGATCGCGAGGCCGGGGCGGCCGAGGTTGATGATCAGCAGCGCGTCGAGCAGCGAGATGCCGGCGATCAGCCCGGTCACGGCCTCGCGGATCGCGCGGCGCCTGATCAGCACGAGCGAGCGGAACACCCACAGCATGTAGCCGGTGTAGATCGCCAGGCCGATCGTGTCGTGGGGGCGCGCGATCACGAACGGCGCGGCGAGGAACGCGAGCGGCCACAGGTTGGTCAGCTCGTCGAGGTTCTCCTGGCGCGCGACGTAGGTGAGGCCGATCAGGTACGCGAGCAACAGGCCGCAGCCGGCGAGCACCTCCGGGCACAGGTCGCGGCGTACGAGCAGCGCGGCGGTCGTGTACACGGCGGCGCGGCACATCCCCATGATCAGCGGCGACCACCGGTTCTGCTTGTGATGCGCGTCGTAGAAGATGATCAGCGAGCCGAGCGCGATCGCGCTGAGCACGGGCGGCCAGCCCGCGCCGCTGGTGAACGCGAGCGCGGCGATCAGCACGATGCCGCCGGCGAGCAGCGCGAAGCCGACGTCGAACACGGTGCCGGCCGCGACCTCGCCCGACGGGATCGGCCGCTCGGGGCGCTCGACGCGATCGAGATCGCGATCGAACGCATCGTTGAGCCACATCCCGGCGACGTACATCAGCGACATCGCCATGCACGCGAGCGCGATGGTCACCGCGCCCGGCCGGCGGCCGGCGAGCGCGATCGCCGCGACCACGTTGCTGGTCACGGTCGGCAGGTTCGACACCCGGCCGAGCCGCAGCGCGGTCGACAGCTTCATGCCAGGCGCTCCGACACCCAGCGCAGCTCGCGGGCGATCGCGTCCTCGACCGGCCCCTGGCGGAATTCAGCGGGGAGCACGTCCCAGGTATACGTCTCGACCTCGAGGTGTGTCGAGGTCGAGCGATCGAGGCCGGCGAGCAGCCCGGCAAGGAACGGCTGGGTGCTGCGAAACGCGCCCAGCTGCTCCCGGAAGATCGGCACGTGGAAGTGGATGCGCCACTCGTCGGCCGGCGCCGGGTCGGCGAGCGCGTCGGGCAGATCGACGTAGCGGGCGAGCGAGCCGTCGCGGCGGCGCGCAACGACCTGGTGCAGGTAGGTATCGTCGGCAAACGCGGCGAGCCCGGCGCGCGCGGCGGCGTCGACCGGCGCGACGCGCAGGCCGCAGCTCAGCTGGATCTTGTGGACGAGCTCGTGGGCGCCGGCCGGCAGCGCCTCGAACTCGACCGCGGCGTGGCAGGCATCGAGGCACAGCCCGATGCGATGGCCGGCCAGCCGGTGATCGTGGACGAACGCGATCGCCTCGTCGGTGGTCTCGAGCAGGCACGCCGGCTCGGGCTCGAGCGCGAGCGTGCAGCCGGCCCTCGCCAGCGCGTCGCCGCAGCGCCGCAGGTTGTCGGCGATCTTCGCGGCATCGCCGCCGCGCGCGCGGAAGCAGCCCGGCACCGTGCTGATCGTGCCCCGCACGCCGTCCGGCACGAGCTCGCCGAGCAGGCGTGCGAGCAGGCAGGTGTACGCGACGCGCGCGTCGTCGAGCCAGTCCGGCAGGTACACCGCCTGCTTGACGCGCGTGCCGTGGAACGCGCCGTACGGGAAGCCGTTGATCGTGAACACGTAGAGCGCGTGGCGATCGAGGAAGTCGCGCAGCTCGGCGAGCGCGGCCGGCGCGGCGAGCTCGTGCGCCGCACGCGCCGACAGCCGCAGCCCGACGCCAAACGGCGCGTCGGGGCACACCCGCGCCTTGACGCCGAGCACGAACCGCTCGAGGTTGGCGCGGACCTCGGCCCACGACTCGCCCGCGTGGATGTTCGTGCAGTACGCCAGGTGCGCGGCGCCGTGCCTCACGCCGCGATCCGGGCGAGCGCGTCGATCGCGCGGTCGATCAGATCGTCGCGCACGTCGCGCACGTCGACCCCGCGGCCGAGCTCGGCGAGCAGCGTGATCGTCAGCTCGCCGCCGAGGTGCTCGCGGAATTCGGCGAGCCCGCCGCGCAGCGCCGGGTCGCGCAGCGCGTCGTGCCACACCGGCAGGCCGAGCGCGCGCAGGACCGCGATCACGCGATCGCGCGCGGTGGCGTCGAGCATGCCGGCGCACACGGAGTAGCAGCTGTCGAGCGCCATCCCGATCGCGACCGCCTCGCCGTGGCGCAGCGCGTGGCGGGTGAGCAGCTCGAGCTTGTGCGCCGACCAGTGGCCGAAATCGAGCGGCCGCGCGGTGCCGAGCTCGAACGGATCGCCGCCGCCGGCGATGTGCGCGAGGTGGAGCTCGGCGCAGCGCCGGATCAGCTGCTCGACCGGCGCGAGCTCGAACGCGGCGAGCGCGCGCACGTTGCGCTCGATCCACGCGAAGAACGCGGCGTCGCGGATCAGCGCGACCTTGATCGCCTCGGCCATGCCGGCGCTGCGATCGCGCGGCTCGAGCGTCGCGAGGAACGCGCTGTCGTCGATCACCGCGAACGGCGCGGCGAACGCGCCGAGCATGTTCTTGGCGCCGTAGCCGTTGATCCCGTTCTTGACGCCGACCCCGGCGTCGTCCTGCGCGAGCACGGTGGTGGGCAGCCGGACCAGGCGCAGGCCGCGGTGCAGGGTCGCGGCGGCGTAGCCGATCACGTCGAGCGCGGCGCCGCCGCCGATCGCGATCACGCAGGCGTGGCGATCGAGCCGGAGCTCGGCGAGCCGATCGCGCAGGCGGTCGAGCACGGCGCGATCCTTGGCGGCCTCGCCGCCCGGCACCTGCCACGGCGGTGCGACCAGCTCGAGCCGCGCCGCGTGGTGCGCGGCATAGGCCTCGATCGCGGCGGCGAGATCCGGCCACGCGGCCGCGACGCCGGCGTCGATCACCGCGACGCAGCGATGCCGGCGCGCCGGCTCGCGGCGCGCGATCGCGTCGACCACCGACGGGTTGTCCCGCGCGAACGCGTCACGCGTGAACACGACCGGGTACTCGAGCACGAGCGCCACCCGCTGCTGGATCGTGACCACGCGCTATCGTATCAGGGGGCTGGCACCCACACGGCGGCGCCGTCGACCACCCTGGCGACCAGCACCGGCGGCTCGGTGTACGCGCTGCCCTCGAGCCGCACGCGGTACAGCGCCAGCGGGCCGGTCGGCGGTGCGACCGCGACGTCGGGCGTGGCCTCGGTCTGGCCCTCGTCGGCGGCCTCGTCGGGGTCGGCCTTCTTCTTCGCGGTCGCGGGCGCGAGCCGGCGGCTGCCGTCGCGGTTGCCGAGCACGAGCGCGAACTTGCCGTCGCTCGCGATCGACGCCGCGGTGTAGCCCTTCCAGCACTTGTACTCGCCGCCGGTCGCCTTCATGATGCACGCGCTCGCGCCGTCCTGGACCAGCACCCAGGCGGCATCGTGCGACCACTCGACCGCGACGCCGTCCTTGATCGCCTTGCGCCGCGCGCCGGCGCCGTCGAGCGCGAACCCGAACAGCAGCTCGGCCGCCTTCTTGTGGTGAGCGTCGGTGTAGACCTCGCCGGCGTACACGCCGACCGCGCGGGCACCATCGGGGCTGGCCAGGAAGCCGCGCAGCGGTGCATCGGCGGCGCGCGTCGCGGCCTTCACATCGCCGGGCGGGGCGATCCACACGCCGCGCTCGTCGGCCCACACCAGCTTGCCGCCGGCGAGCCGCGCGCCGGCGGGTGGGATGTCGAGCGCGGTGACCTTGCCGGTCGCGAGCGTGATCACGAGCGAGCCGCGCTGCTTGCCGCGGCACAGCACCGCCGCGCCGTCCTCGGCGAGCTGCGCCGGGCCGTCGCCGCACGGCAGCTCGGCGAGCGCGCCGCTGCCGTCGAGCGGCATCCACGACCACGCGCCGCCGACGTCGGCGAGCAGCACCTTGCCGGCCGCGTCGGTGCGCAGCGCTCGCACCACCGCGTGCTCGGGCAGCCGCGCGAGCTCGGCCTCACCGCGGCCGCGCGCGTCGGTCTTGATCAGCGCCTGGCCGCGCTGGAACACCACGCTCGCGCCGGCGAGGTCGTCATCGGCACGTGCGCTGCCGGCGAGCGCGATCACGAGCGCGATCGCCGCGCGCATCACTTCACGAGCGCGAGCGCGCGCTCGGCGCCCTTGGTCAGCGAGGTCACGAACCGGCCCTTGCCGGGCACCTCGAACAGCACGACGTCGCCGAACCGCGGGAAGTGGACCTCGAGCGACTTCACGCCGTTGTCCTGCGCGGCCGACTTCTCGAACTCGGCCTTGGTGAGCGGCCGGCCCTCGACGAACACCTCCGAGAGGAACTCGAGCGGCGCGATCCAGCTCGCGCCGTCGCGCTGGATCTTGTCGCGCATCGCGCCGGGCAGGTTGTCCGATCCGCGGACGACCTGATCCCAGTCGCGCTTGCCGAGCGCGGCCGCGACGTCGAGATCGAAGCGCTCGGCCGGGAACACCAGCACGACCGTGCCGTCGACCTCCCGGGCCGACAGCGGCGGGCCCTTCGGCTCGGGCTTCACGGGCTCGGGCTTCGCGGCCGCGGGCTTCGCAGCCGCGGGCTTCGCGGCCGCCGGCCTGGCCGCGGGCTTCTGCGGCTCGGCCTTGCGGGCGGCGCTCGACGGCGCGCCCGGGATCAGCGAGAACGTGTCGAGCGCGGCGAGCTGCTGCTCCATCATCATCGACTTGCGCTGGTCCCAGGTGCCGTCGGCCTCGAGCACGTCGACCACGACGACGTCGCCGCGCCGCTCGAACGAAACGCCCGACAGGCGCGCCAGGATCTGCTGGTCGTCGAGCTCCTCGAGCCGCTTCTCGTAGGCCAGCAGCTTGGCCTCGAACTCCTTCTGCGACAGCGGCGTCTGGCGGCGCTTGCCGTCGACATCGACCTGCGGATCGAGCGCGTACGGCAGCATGCAGATCGCGCGCAGGTCGCGCACCTCGCGCGCGACCAGCACGGCATCGCCCCACGTGCCGAGCGCGAACAGCCGGCCGAGCCGGATCGGCAGCTTCTGACAGATCGCGATCAGCGCTTCCTTGAGCGGCCGCAGATCGGTCTTGATCAGCGGATCGCTCTGCGGATCCTTGCGCGGCGTCGTGCCCTGATCGTCGATGATCATCAGCCGGCGCTCGCCGCGCCGCCGGAACGGCATCGACGGCGACAGCTCCATCTCGGCGCGCGGATCGAGCCGGTCGACGTCGAGCAGCTGCTTGGTCTCGAGCGCCGCCTCGCCGCCGAGGCCGTCGATCAGCGTCTTCTGATCGATGGCCGCGTTGGCCTGGAACATCAGATCGGTGACGAGGCTGTCGACTTGGAGCATGTGGGGCCCCTCATTTATAGGTAGCCGCTCCGCTGGCGCAAGAGCCACTCGAGCCCGAGCAGCCCGACCACGAGGACGAGCAGGCCGGGCCGGCTCCACAGCTCGACGTCGGTTCGGCGGTCGACGCGGACCACGCGCGGCGGATCGAACGCTAGACTTTCGGGTAGATCGTCGACCGGTCCGAGCGCCCGGCCGCCGGTCGCGTCCGCGATCGCCTCCAGGGTGTCGCGATCGCCCACCGGGCGATCCAGCTCGGTGCCGTTGTCGCGGACCAGGAAGATGTCGGTGGCGTCGACCTGGCGGCCGGCGATCGTGGCGTGGCCGAACGCGCGGTAGACGCCGGGCACGAGGCCGCCGGGCTCCCACACCGCGGTGCCGTCGTCGCTGACCTTGAGCTTGGTGGTCTGGACCGGCTGCGCGCGGGCGGGATCGGCGCCGCGCCGCAGCTCCAGCGTGACCATGCCGCCGGCCAGCGGCTGGTAGTCGCGGCCGAGCAGGCGCACCGCGATCCGCACCGGCGCTCCCGGCACGTACTCGACCGCGTCGCTGTCGACGTGGAGGTTGCGCAGGTCGGGATCCTGGATCAACCAGCGCATCGCGTTCTCCCACAGCTTGGTGTACTGGCGGCCGTCATCGCCCGGCCGCGCCGCCGCGACGAAGCCCCACCGCCACAGCGTGTCGGTCATCACCGCGAGCGAGCGACCCTTGCCGTAGTCACCCGCGACGATCACCGGCATCGGCTTGCCGGCCTTGGTCTTGAGCTTGGGGTGCACCGCGAGCACGGTCGCGTCGGGCTTGGCCCCGGCGACCAGGTTCACGCCCTCGAGCTGCGGCAGCTGCTTCCACGCCGCGAGGTTGTCGTCGGCGGCGTAGCGCAGCGACGTCACCGGGTGCATCGCGCCGGCGTCGGTGAGCTGCGGCTGGAACTTGCCGAAGTCGAGCACCGGCCCGCTGTCGAACGGGCCGTAGAGCTCGACCGGCAACGCGGCCGCGACCGGCGTGCCGTAGTAGCCGCCCGAGGTGAACGACTGCGCGCCGCCCAGCATCGCGAGCCCGCCGCCACCCTCGACGTAGCTGCGGATGTTCTCGAGGTAATCGCCGATGCCATACGGCAGGTACTCGAAGTTCTGCAGGATGATCAGGTCGAACGACGGCAGCTGCTGCTCGAACAGCTCGCGGGTCGGAAACGGGATCAGCGACATCTCGTCGTTGGGCACGAGCGACACGTCGTCCTGCGTGCGCAGGATGAAGAAGCTGATGAGATCGACGTTGGGGTTCGACTTCAGCATCTGGCGCAGCGCGCGCACGTCCCACGACGGCTGGCCGGCGACCTGGAGCACGCGGATCTTGTCGCGGATCACGCGCACCACGAAGTCGCGCGTGTTGTTCGAGGTCACCGCCTCGCCCGGCGCGACCGGCACGCCGATCTCGTAGACGTAGCGGCCGACCCGCGGCGGCGTGATCTCGAACGTGACGTGGACGTCGTGATCGCCGGCCGGCAGATCGACCATCTTCTGGCGCAGCGGCTGGCCGTCGGTCGACAGCGTGACCGGCACCTGACGCGCCGGCAGACCGGTGGTGTGGATCACCGCCTCGATCCTCACGACCGTGCGCACGAACGCGAACTCGTCGGCCATCACCTTGGCGACCGCGACATCCTTGAGGCCGTCGCGCGCGGCCCACACCGTGTGCACGCGGGTGTCGAGCGAGCGCAGGAAGTCGTGGACCGCGCCGTCGCCCGAGTCCTCGTCGAAGCTGCCGGTGCCGGCGCCGTCGGAGATCAGCACGATGCCGGCGAGATCGCGGCCCTCGTAGCGCCCGCGCACGTACTCGAGCGCCTTGCGGATCAGGGTCGACTTGCCCTGCGCGCGATCGCTGGCGAGCGCGGCCGGCGAGGTCGCGGCGACCGTGTCGGAGAACGTGTAGTAGTCGAGCTTGTGGTCGCGCTCCCACGTCGCGAGCGCACCCTGCGACGCCGCGAGCAGCCGGCGCGCGCGCTCGATCCGGGTCGGCCCGTCGGGGCTCTCGGCGAGCGACATCGACTTCGAGTCGTCGATCAGCACGGCGATGCGGTTGGGCTCGCGCGCGACCTGGCGCAGCTCGACCGCGGGCTCGAGGAACACGAACAGCGCGGCGACCGCGGCGCCGCCGCGCAGCCCGACCATCAGCGCGCGCCGCCACGCCGGCGCACCCGCCGAGCCGCGCCACGACAGCGCGACGATCGCGATCACCGCCGCGCCGCCGAGGTAGAGCCCGATCCGGCCCCAGGGCGACAGGAACACCCAGCGGTGGTCGTTGAAGTCCGACGCGCCGGGCGCGCCGAGCCGTACGGTGAGCGCGACCAGCGCCTCGCCGGCGATCGCGCCGGCCGCGGCGAGCGCGCCGACCGCGAGCGCCGCGCCGATCCGCCCGCGGCCGCGGCGCACCGCGACCAGCGCGGCGAGCCCGAGCACGACCGCGGCGATCGCGAGCGCGATCCGCGTGGTGGTCGAGAACACCGCGATGCTCATGCTACTCGTCCGGCTTCCAGCGCCGCCGCTTCATGATGAACGGCACGTGCACCTGATCGGACTTGTAGTCGAGGCACAGCGCGTACATCACGAGGTTCACGCCCATGCGGAACGCGAGCTCGCGCTGCTTGTCGCCGCCGGGCTCGCACGGGAAGTCGTAGTTGCCGAAGTCGTCGCGCGCCCACGCGCCGCCGAGATCGTTCGCGACGTACGCGCACACCAGGCGATCGTCGTGGGTCACGCCCTCCATCGCCGGCGAGATCGCGAGCCGACCGAGCGGCTTGTCGAGCAGGTAGAACGACTTGTAGACGACGTGGTCGGCCGGCACGATCTCGAGGCCCTTCGCGCTGCCGGTCGGCGGGAAGATCGCGCCGATCAGCTTGCGCACCGAGCTGTCGAACGCGCCGTCGATCGATCCCTCGGCGCTGTCGATCAGCAGGAAGCCGCCGAACGTGAGGAACCGGCGCAGCGCCTCGATCCCCGCCGTGCTCGGCAGGTCGAACGCGCGATCGCCCGCGAGGTAGAGGAACGGTGTCTCGTGCAGCGTGCCGTCGGTCGCCGCGACCTGCGCGGGCTCGTCGTCGACGTCGATCGACGTGCGCTTGTCGATCTCCCACGACAGCCGGCGCAGCGCGGTCGGGCGCGGCCCGGGCCCGAGCAGCTGGCCGAACCGGAACTTGCTGCCCGGGCCGATCGCGCGCGCGCGGCGGGTGGCGATCAGGGCCGCGCCGGCGACGGCACCCCCGAGCCACTGCCTCCGGGTCAGCATGCTCGACAAGGTAGCTCGCGGCCGCGCGGCGAGCCAGGCCATCGTTGCGCCGGCCCGCCGGAAGTGAGAACTTCCCGCCGTGGGCAAGCTCGCCATCGTCGCGGTGCTGTGCGCGATCGCGTCCGCGCCGGCGCGCGCCGACGATCACCTCGGTCAGGTCGGGCTGTCCATGCGGTTCGGGCTCGGCGTGCGCGGCATCCTGCCGTACGACCACACCGTGTACTGCGGCACCGCCGACGCGACCGCGCAGTACGGCAACGCCGCGGCGTGCGCGAGCCGCGTGCCGTTCACGCTCGGCTTCGAGGCGTCCTACGGGGTCGGCCGACACGTCGACCTGCTGGTCGAGCTCGGCCTGGGCCTCGAGCGCGACTTCGGCGGCGCGCCGGGCCAGGGCAACGGGCCGCGCCCGCTGTTCGTGTCGCCGGGCGCGCGGTTCTTCTTCGGCGAGAGCAAGAACAGCCGGCTGTTCCTCACCACGCAGCTGCTCGTCGACCTCGAGGACTTCAAGGACGCCAACGGCAAGTCGCGCGGCACCGACTACGGCGTGCGCGGGCTCGAGGGCTACTGGATCGACCTGCACCGCGCGTACGGCTTCTACCTCTACATCGGCGAGACCGCCGAGTTCGCGCGCTGGCTCGAGGGCGCGATCGAGGGCGGCGTCGGCTTCCAGGGCCGCTATCCGTGACCGGTAACGATCGCCGTGCGGGCGGCATCGCACGTGCATGAGCTTCGCCGATCACTTCTCGTCGGTCGCCGCCGCCTACGCCGCCTATCGCCCGCACTACCCGGCCGAGCTGGTCGACCTGCTCGCCGAGCGCTCGCCCGCGCGCGACGCTGCGTGGGACGCCGGGTGCGGTAACGGCCAGCTGTCGGTCGCGCTCGCCGCGCGCTTCGCCCACGTGTTCGCCACCGATCCGTCGCAGGCGCAGCTCGACGCCGCCATGGCAACGGGGCGCCACCCGCACGTCGAGTACCGCCGCGCGACCGCCGAGGCGAGCGGCCTGCCCGACGCGTCGGTCGACCTCGCGGTCGCCGCGCAGGCCGCGCACTGGTTCGACTGGCCCCGCTACCTCGCCGAGGTCGCGCGCGTGGCCCGGCCCGGCGCGCTGGTCGCGCTGGTCAGCTACGGCATCCTGCACGTCGAGGGCGCCGAGCCCGCGATCGCCCGCTACTACCACGACGCGGTCGGTCCGTACTGGCCGCCCGAGCGCCGCCACGTCGAGAACGGCTATCGCGACCTCACCTGGCCGTGGCCGGCGGTCGCCGCGCCCGCGCTCGCGATGACCGCGTCGTGGACGCGCGCCGAGCTGCTCGGCTACATCGCGACCTGGTCGGCGACCGTCAAGCTGGTCGACGCCGAGGGCCGCGCCAAGTACGACGCGCTCGCCGCCGAGCTCGCTGCGATCTGGCCCGACGCCGAGCGCCGCATCGTGCGCTGGCCGCTGACCATCCGCCTGGCGCGGCGCTGAACCGTAGGCTGCGAGCTAGTCCCTCGCCACGTGCCCGGGGGCTACGGCGCGCAGCTCGGGTCGGCGGTGACGTGGAGGTCGTCGATCGACGCGGTCGCCGGCGTGCCGAGCGCCACGCCGCACGTGCTGCCGCCGATCGACAGCGCGAACGTCACGCTCTGGCGATGGCCGGCCGGGATCGCCGGATCGAGGCACGCGGTGGCCGTGACCCAGCCGCCGCGGGTGAACGTCGGCTGCGACGGCGCGCCACCGAGCGACAGCTGCGCGGTGTTGCCCGGCGGGA
This sequence comes from Kofleriaceae bacterium, assembly GCA_035516595.1. Taxonomy (GTDB): domain Bacteria; phylum Myxococcota_A; class Polyangia; order Haliangiales; family Haliangiaceae; genus JABFXX01. The sequence continues at coordinate 32,465 of DATJAE010000202.1, forward strand.
AGCTGTAGCTGAACGACAGCAGCGCGCCGGTGCCGGGCGGCAGCGGCGGCGTGACGAGGTCGAGCGCGTAGCTCGCGGAGTCGCACGCCGCGCCGAGCGAGAGCCGCAGCACGTCGTGGCCCTCGGGCGCCGAGCTGTCCGCGACGATCGCGACCGCGGCGGTGCTCGACGACTGGTAGACGCCGATCAGCGAGAGGCCGGACTCGAAGCCGGCGTCGGCGATGTACGGGTCGGTGCCGCATGCCGGCTCGTCGGTCAGCACGACGTCGTCGAGCTCGGCGCTCGCGGTGGTCGCCTTGCCACACGTGGCGTTGGGCACGGAGTACGACGCGTACAGGCTGGTCGCGCTGCCGTGGATCGGCGCGGGCAAGCAGTAGCGGTCGACCACGCCGCTGGCATCGGGGCTGAGCGCGAGCGTGTTGCCGTAGGGGCCGACCTGGACCTGGAGCTGGCCGTTGCTCTTGCGGTGATAGATCGACAGCGCGGGCGAGCCGGTCGCGCTGCGCATCGGGATCGACATCTGCACGCTCGCGCTGGTCGCGTCGCAGGTCTCGGCGGGCACGAGCTGCACGCCGCGGCTGCCGTTCTCGCCGACGCCGGCCACGAAGCCGGCGCGGCTGCCGTCCTGGTTGGCCGAGAACGTCCAGCCATCACTGCCCTCGGCGTCGCCGTCGGTCACGGTGCCGGGCACCGGGCACTCGCCGGGCTGTTGCGGCACGATCTCGAAGTGATCGAAGCCGTAGGTGTTGTTCGGGAACAGCGGCCCGTTGCAGTCGAGGGTCAGCCCGACCTGCGCCGGCGCGCCGGCGCCCGTGGTCGACTCGTCGGCGTACTGCGCCTCGCCGAGGCACGCGCGGGTGACCTGCCACGCTCCCTGCCCGAGGAAGCTCTGGGCGAACGTGTAGGCGTCGTCGCTCCACACGGTGCCGACCAGGTAGGAACCATCCACGCCGGGGCCGGGCGGCGGCCCACCCATCGCCATGCCGACGTCGAGCTCGGCGACCAGCGGCTCGGCGAGCGAGAGCCGCGGCATCGTGATCGCCTGCGAGACGCTGCCGAGGAAGCCGTTGCAGCTCGACATCTGCTGCGAGATGTAGGCGGCGCCGGGATCGAGCATGCCGCTCTGCTGCGTGGCGGTCGGCGTGATCGAGGTGCCCGCGCCGAGCGTCCACGACGTGCTGGTCATGAACCCGGGGTCGGCGATCACGCCCGACCAGACGCAGCCCGTGCTCTGCGAGGCGTACCCCGCCACACACGTGCAGGTGCGCGAGGTCACCTCGTCGTCGCAGTACATGTGGGCGCCGCAGTCGCCGTCGACCTTGCACTCGCAGACGCCGGTGCACGGATCGCCGCTCTGCGCGGCGTCGGGCGCGAGCTGGTGAATCCCGAGCAGCGAGTTGCACGCCGCGAGCGCCGCGCATGCGAGCGTCGCCCCCGCGATCCGCATGGGCCGATGGTACCCCGCGGGCCGTCCAAATGATCATATGATCGACGCGTGTACGAGCCGGGCAGCGTGCTCGCGGGCAAGTACCGTGTCGAGGGCGTGCTCGGGCGCGGCGGGATGGGCGTGGTGGTCGCCGCGGAGCACCTCGAGCTCAGGGTCCCGGTCGCGCTCAAGTTTCTCGGGGAGCGCTACGCGAGCCGGAGCGACGTGGTCGAGCGCTTCCTGCGCGAGGCGCGGGCGGCCGCCCAGCTGCGCAGCGAGCACGCGTGCCGGGTGTCGGATGTGGCGCGACTCGAGACCGGGGTGCCGTACATCGTGATGGAGCGCCTGGTCGGCCGCGATCTGTCGCGCGTGCTGCGCGAGGACGGGCCGCTCGAGGTCGCGATGCTCGCCAGCTACATCGTCCAGGCGTGCGACGCGATCGGCGAGGCGCACGCGGCCGGCATCATCCACCGCGACCTCAAGCCCGGCAACCTGTTCGTCACGCAGCGCCGCGACGGCAGCGCGCTGATCAAGGTGCTCGATTTCGGCGTCGCCAAGCTGCAGAGCGAGCAGGACCACGCGATCACGAGCAACCGTGCGGTGATCGGCTCGCCGAACTACATGGCGCCCGAGCAGCTGCGCTCGGCGCGCTCCGCCGATCCGCGCAGCGACATCTGGTCGCTCGGCGTGATCCTCCATCAGCTGGTGTCGGGCCGCCCGCCGTTCGAGGGCGAGACCGTCGCCGATCTCGCGATCAAGGTGGCGACCGAGCCGCTGCCCCCGCTCGCCGGCGTGCCGGCCGAGTACGCGGCGATCGTCGCGCGCTGTCTCGAGAAGCCGCCGGACCGGCGCTTCCAGAGCGTCGCCGAGCTCGCGGCGGCGCTCGCGCCGCTCGCGGCCGCGGCGCCTCGCTTCGCGAGCCAGCCGGTCCCGACGATCACCGCGGATCTCACGGCGCCGACCGAGACCACGCTGCGCGGCGCGGCGAGCGCGATGACCGTGCGCGCCGCCCGGCCGCCGCGCCGCCCGCTGGTGATCGTGATGGCCGCGGCGATCGTGATCGGGGTCGGGGCGGGCGTGATGCTGTCGCGCGGCGGCGGCGACGATCCGCCGGCCGCCGGGGTCGCGACCCAGCCGATCGCGCCGATGACGGTGATCGTGCCGGCGGATGCGGCCGCCGTGACCGCATCGCCACCCGACGCGCCGCAGCTCGCCGCGCCCGCGCCGCCACCGCCGGTCAAGCACGTGCGGCCACCGGCCAAGCACGCGCCGCCGCCCGCCAGGCCCGCGGCGCAGGACATCGGTGCGAGCCGCATCTAGCGCGCTCGCGCTCGCGGCGATCGCGCGCGCGGCCGCCGCGCAGCCGAGCGCGGCGGACCAGACGTTCGAGCGCGGCCGCAAGCTGCTCGCCGAGCAGCGCTACGCCGAGGCGTGCAGCGCGTTCGAGCAGAGCCAGCGCCTCGATCCGCAGTCCGGTACGCTGTACAACCTCGCCGACTGCGAGACCCATCTCGGCAAGCTCGCGACCGCGTGGGAGCACTACCGCCAGCTCGAGCGCAGCGACGCCAACGCCGAGCGCCGCGCGGCCTCGGCCCGGTTCGCCGCGGCGCTCGCCGGGCGCGTGCCGAAGCTCGTGATCGAGCTCGCGCCGCGTCCGCCGGGCGCGCACCTCGTGGTCGACGGTGTCGACTCGACCGAGCTGATCGGAGTCGAGATCCCGGTCGACCTCGGCGACCACGCGATCGCGGCGCAGGCGCGCGGCTTCCGCGACGCGGCGCAGCGGGTGATCGCGAGCGAGGAGGGCAAGGTCACCCGCATCGTGATCCGGCTCGATCCGCTCGATGCGGCCGATGTTCCCGCCGCGCCGCCCGCGGTGGTCGTGGCCGCGCCGCCCGAGCGTCCCGGGCCGCGCCGCCGCGCCGGGAGGTACGTGCTGCTCGGCGGCGCCGGGCTCACCGTCGCCGGGCTGGTGGTCGGCGGGCTCGCGTGGTCGGCGTGGGACCACGCCAAGAGCTGCACCGGCTGCGATCGCCCCGAGCTGTCGCATCACGCCGCCGTGCTCGGCGACTGGTCGACCGGGCTGGTGGTCGCCGGGCTCGCCGCGGCGGGAGCGGGGCTCTACCTGTGGCGCACCTCGTCGTCGCAGGCGATCGTGACGCCGCAGGGCGCGGGCGTCGCGCTCACCGCGACGTTCTGAGTGTATCGTTCGCGGCGATGCGGCTGCCGCGCTTCGTCCACGGTCCCGAAACCATCCGGCTCGGCGATCTCGAGGTCCGCCGCCTCGGGTTCGGCGCGATGCGCCTGCCCGGCAAGGACGTGTGGGGCGAGCCCGAGGATCCGGCGGCAGCCAGGGCGGTGTTGCGCCGCGCGGTCGAGCTCGGGGTCAACCTGATCGACACCGCGTGGTACTACGGCCCGCTCGTCGCGAACCGGCTGATCGTCGAGGCGCTGCACCCGTATCCGCGCGACCTGGTGATCGCGACCAAGCTCGGCGGCCGGCGCACCCCCGACAAGGCGTGGCACCCGGCGCTCAAGCCCGCCGAGCTGCGCGAGGGCATCGACACGGATCTGAAGTCGCTGCGGCTCGAGCAGCTGCCGGTCGTCCACCTGCGCTGGATCCCGAACGGCGACGTGACGTTCGACGAGGCGCTCGACGCGTTGATCGACGTGCAGCGCGCCGGCAAGCTCCGCCACCTCGCGCTGTCGAACGTCACGGTCGCGCAGCTCGAGCAGGCGATCGCCAGGACGCCGATCGTCTCGGTGCAGAACCTCTACAACCTCAGCGGCGGCGGCGGGCCGATCCCGTCGGCCGCCGATCCGGCGGCGGTGCTCGCGGCGTGCGAGCGGCGCGGCATCGCGTTCATGCCGTTCTTCCCGCTCGCGATCGGCGCGCTCGCCACCGGCGGCGCGCTCGAGGCGGCCGCGGCGCGGCATCGCTGCACCGCGGCGCAGCTCGCGATCGCGTGGCTGCTCGCGCGCTCGCCCGTGATGCTGCCCATTCCGGGGACGAGCAAGGTGGCGCACCTCGAGGAGAACCTCGGTGCGGTGCACATCGCGCTCGACGCCGCCGCGCTCGCGGAGCTCGCGCCGAATCACTGACGCATGTCGAGCGAGGCGCGGCGACCGGGGCCGTGCGCCGCGTTGAACTGATCGGCGAGCGCCTTCATCTGCGTCGCGTAGTCGGCGCCTTGCACCGAGTTCCACGCGGTCTCCTCCTGGACGTTGAGGTAGTTGTACAGCTCGCGCGCCTCGACGCAGTCGCGCCCGCCGAACGCGAAGTAGCCGAGCGCGTACGACGCGCCGCCGAGCCCGACGCCGCCGTACAGGATCGCCTGGCCGGCGCTGCCGCCGACGACGAGCCCGGTGACCAGGCCGCCGAGCATGAGCCCCATCCCGGCGTAGCGCGGGATGTTCGCGCGGTGGCACTTGGTCGAGAGGTCGTCGAGCTCGCCGAGCTTGTCGTTCCACTTCGGATCGGTGATCACCTTGAACTGCGCGAAGTTGATCGGCTGGCCGCCGTACGACGCGGTCGTGGTCGTGCGCGTGACCGGCTCGTTCTCGGTGTAGTGCGTGATCACGCACGCCGGATCGCCCTCGGCGTGGCCGGCCGGGCAGGTGCTCGCCTGCTTGTCGACCGCCTCGATCGTGGTGTTGGTCTCGGAGTGGACCTCGATCGGCGTGCCCTCCGCGATCTGCGGCAGCGGGATCTGTGGAGGCTTCGGCGGCGCGGCGCCGTAGCAAGCGATCAGGGATATCGGTAACGCGAACACGTAGATCATCTTCATGGGTTGGGCCTTTCGCTGGAGCGAGCCAGGCCCGTGTTCGCGGTCGCAGCAATTCCTGCTTACAGCTCAGCGCGAGATCAGGATGCGCGAGATCGACAGCTCGATGTCGCTGTCGAGAAACCGCAGCAGGCTCTCGACGTCGTCGCTCGGCATGCCGAGCGACGCGATCAGCCGCTTGCGCGTGCCGCGTCCGAGCTCGGCGCGCGCGTCGGCGAGCCAGCGCGCGCAGGTCGCGCGGTGCACGCGATACAGCCGCGCGAGGTCGTCGATCGTCAGCTCGTCGAGGATGTGCTGGCGCAGCAGGTTGCGCTGGCGGACCTCGAGCGCGCCGAACGACTCGCGGATCGCGCGCTTGAGCTCGGCGGTGTACTGCGAGCGCAGGTGCTTGTGGCGCGGATCGGGCGTCTGCGCCGGCCAGTGATCGAGCAGCACCTCGTCGAGCGTCTCCTCGCGATCGCCCTTGCGGATCAGCTTGAGCGCCTTGCGGGTCGCGCTGATCCGCAGCCAGGCCGCGAGCTCGCCGCGCCCCGCGTAGTCGGCGATCTTCGGCGAGCCGTCGCCGACCAGCAGCTCGAAGCGCAGCGCCTGCTTGACCTCGTCGGACGTGCCGCCGGCCAGCCGCATCCGGCGCAGCGCGACGTCGATCTGCGGCACGAGCTTGTCCTCGAACGCGCGCACCGCGGCCGGGTCGCCGCCGGCGAGCGCGAACGCGAGGTAGAGGTCGCCGTCGTGCAGATCGTCGAGCCGCGTCTCCGGATCGTCGCGCAGGCGATCGCAGAGCCGCGCCTCGATCGCGGCGTCGTCGAGCGCGACGCCGGGCCATGCCGCACGTCCCGCCTGGCCGATCCGGGCCGCCGCTTGTGCGACTCGTTCGCGCGTCACGCCCGCCGGAAGATCCTGACCGATCACCAATACCTGTCGATTCTAGCCGTTTTCGTGCGACTTGCGGCGGCGTCGCGGCTCGTCCCGGTGACATGCATCGACTGATCTGGATCCTCGCGCTCGCCGCAGCGGCCTGCGGCCATGCGAACCGCGGTCATGGCGACGACGATGGCAGCGGCGACGGCGGCAACCCGATGGGCGACGGCCGCGGCTCGGGCAGCGACGGCGGCATCATCACCTGCGTCGGCACCGGCTATCCGTCGGTGCCGTGGCCGACCACCGGGGTCTATCCAGCCGCCGTCGCGGTCGGCGACCTCGACGCCGACGGCAGGCCGGATCTGGTCTCGGCGAACACGAACGCGAACACCGTGAGCGTGATGCTGGGCACCGGTGGTGGCGAGTTCCGCCAGCACGCCGACTACGCGGTCGGCAGCCAGCCGCGCGCGGTCGCGATCGGCGACCTCAACAAGGATGGCAAGCCCGACGTCGTGGTCGCCAACAGCGGGCAGAGCACGGTGAGCATCCTGCTCGCCAACGACGATGGCACGCTGCAGGCGCAGACCACCGTGCCGGTGACCAGTCAGCCGTACGGCGTGGTGGTCGCCGACTTCAACGGCGATGGCGTGCCCGACGTCGCGACCGCCGACCGCGGCAGCTACGTGGTGAGCGTGCTGATCGGCCACGGCGACGGCACGTTCGCGAGCGACGTGACGTACGGGGTCGGCTACCTGCCGATCGCGATCGCCGCGGGCGACGTCAATGGCGACGGCAAGCTCGATCTCGTGGTCGCGAACGAGTCGAGCTCCACCGTGAGCGTGCTGCTCGGCAACGGCGACGGCACGTTCCAGTCGAAGTCGGACTACGCGACCGGCAGCGAGCCCGACGCGGTCGCGATCGGCGACCTCAACGGCGATGGCAAGCCCGACCTCGCGGTCGCGAACATCGGCACGGCCACGGTCAGCGTGCTGCTCAACGCGGGCAGCGGCACGTTCGCGACCCACGTCGACTACCCGCTGAACGGCGCGTCGTTCGGCGTCGCGATCGGCGACGTCACCGGCGACGGCAAGCCCGACGTGGTCGCGACCGCGAGCAATCAGATCCAGGTGCTCGCCGGCAAGGGCGACGGCACGATCGCCGCCGCGAAGCTCTACGTCGCGGGCATCGGCGCGACCTCGCTCGCGCTGGCCGACGTCAGCAGCGACGGCCGGCTCGACGCGATCGCGGCGAACTACGGCGGCGACAACATCAGCGTGCTGCTCGGCACGCCGGCCGGGACGTTCGACGTCTACGGCGATCACGCCACCGCGCCCGGCCCGATCGCGATCGCGTCGGGCGACTTCAACGGCGACGGCCGGCTCGATCTGGTCACCGCCGACTCGACGTCCAATACCGCGAGCGTGCTGCTCGGCAACGGCGACGGCTCGTTCCAGGCCAAGCGCGACTGGGGCACCGGCCTGGCGCCCAACGCGGTGGCGGTCGGCGACGTCAACGGCGACGGCAAGCCCGACCTCGCGACCGCGAACCTGAACGCGAACACGGTGAGCGTGCTGCTCGGCAACGGCGACGGCACGTTCCAGCCCAAGACCGACTTCGCGACCGAGAGCCAGCCGTCCGCGGTCGCGATCGCCGACGTCAACCTCGACGGCAAGGCCGATCTGATCGTCGGCGCGCGCGGCGCGAACGACGTCGACGTGCTGCTCGGCAACGGCGACGGCACGTTCCAGGCGATGCACGGCTACTACGCGGGCAGCGAGCCCTACTCGATCGCGGTCGGCGACGTCACCGGGAACGGCAAGCCCGACGTCGTGGTCGCGGCCTACGCCAACAACGAGGCGACCGTGCTCGCGGGCAACGGCGACGGCACGTTCCAGACGCCGATCTACAGCTACGTCGGCAGCTACCCGATCGCGGCCGCGATCGGCGATCTGGACGCCGACGGCCATACCGACTTCGCGGTGGTCGAGCAGGCGCCCGGCCAGCCCAGCGGCTCGGTCAGCGTCGTGCTGTCCGACGGCGCCGGCGGGTTCAAGACCCCGGTGGGCTACGCGACCGGCACGTCGCCCAACGCGCTCGCGATCGGCGACGTCGACGGCGATGGCAAGCTCGACCTGGTCGTGGTCGACGGCTCGGGCAACACGGTGTCGCTGCTGCGCAACAAGGGCGACGGGACGTTCCAGCCGCGCCAGGAGTACGGCGTGGGCTCGCAGCCGAACGGCGTCGTGCTCGGCGACTTCGACAACAACGGCGCGCTCGACTTCGCGGTGAGCGCCGCCGGTGGCAACTCGGCCAGCGTGCTGCTCACCAGCTGCGCGCCGTAGCTGCGCTACAGTGCGGTCGATGTACCGCCTGCTCGCGATGGATCTCGACGGCACGCTGCTGCGCCGCGATCACCGGGTCGACGACCGAGACGTCGCGGCGATCCGCGAGCTGCGGCGCGCCGGGGTCGCGGTCACGATCGTCACCGGCCGGCTGTGCTCGGGCGCGCTGGCCGCGGCGAGCGCGTGCGCGATCGACGGCGCGATCGCGTGCGTCGAGGGCAGCCACCTGATCGAGGTCGGCTCGCGGCGCACGCTCGCGCTGCACGCGATGTCGCCCGCGGTCACGGCGGCGCTGCGCGCGGTGTTCGCGGCGCACGGCCTGGCGTGCTTCGTGTTCGAGGCCGACGCCATCCACCACGATCGCGCCGGCGAGCCGTACGCGGGCTACGTGCGGACGTGGTCGCCGAACCTGCGCGTGGTCGAGGAGGCGCTCGACGAGCGGGTGTGGGCCGACGCGCCGCTCGCCGCGGTCGCGATCGGGTCGGAGCGCGCGGCCCGGGCCGCGCACGCCGAGCTGCGCGGCCAGCCGGGCGTGTTCGCGGTGAGCTTCGCGGTGTCGGCGTGCCCCGGCAAGCACGCCGTGCTGGTCCGCACCGACGGCCCGAGCAAGGGCACGGCGCTCGCCGAGCTGTGCCGCGGCGCCGGCTGCACGCTCGCCGAGGCGGTCGCGGTCGGCGACTGGATGAACGACGTGCCGATGTTCGAGGTCGCCGGGCGATCGTTCGTGATGGGCAGCGCGCCCGACGCGGTGCGCGCGAAGGCGACCGATCGGCTCGACTGCGCCGCCGGCGATGGCGGCGGGATCGCCGAGGCGATCCGCAAGGCCTGGGGTTAGAACGCCGCGCTGCCCTTCGGCGTGCCGAGCCCGGTCGGGCCGTCGTAGCCGGCCTTCGCGGTGCACAGGTACGAGCCGCCGCAGCTGCCGTTGCTGCCCGAGGTCACGTCGTTGAGCGCCGAGGTGTGGGCGTAGGGGTTGGAGCCGAAGCTGACGCTGCCGCCGTGGACGCCGTAGACGCCGGCGACCAGCGGCGACGCGACGCTGGTGCCGCCGAACACCATCCACGCCGACTTGCGCTTGCTCGCCGGGCCGTAGACCGCCACGCCGGTGTTCGGGTCGGCGATCGCCGAGACGTCGGCGACCGTGCGCTTGCTGCACCCGGTGTCCTTCTGCCAGCTCGGCTTGGCGTACAGCGTGCTGCAGCCGCTGCCGGCGTCGCTCCACGCGGTCTCGTTCCAGCCGCGCGCGTTGCTCGCCTTGGACAGGCTCGTGCCGCCGACCGCGGTGACGTGCGGCGACGACGCGGGGAACTGCACGCCGTAGCCATCGTCGCCCGAGCTCACCGTGATCGCGACGCCGGCGTGATCGTAGGCCGATTCGTAGCTCTGCGACCCCGACTCGCCGCCGCCGTAGCTGTTGCTGACCACGTGCGCGCCGAGCGAGACCGCGGTGTTCTCCGCGGTCGCGAGGTCGGAGAACGACGCGCTCGACGCCTCGACCAGCAGCAGCTTGCAGCTCGGGCACATCGCGCTCGCCATGTCGAGGTCGAGCGCGGTCTCCTGGTCCCAGCCGACGTTCTGCGCCGGGTAGTTGCTCGCCTTGCCGTTCTCGTTGACCTTCTTGAAGCAGCCGTTCGCGGTCGTGCACGCGGGCAGGCCGAACTGCGCGCGGTAGGTCCCCAGGTCGCTCTCCGCGTTGGGGTAGCCGTACGCGTCGACGATCGCGATCGTGGTCGACGAGCTGCCCGAGCCGCTGATCGCGTAGGCCGCGCGCAGGTCGCTCGGGCCGTAGCCCGACGGCGTCGCCGCGGCGTGCGCGTCGCCGGTCTCGTCGACGATCACCCGCGCGTGGCAGCGCGCGTAGCCGGGGTCGACGTCGCCGCACACCTGGACGTGCGCCGCGATCGTGAAGTCGAACGGCGCGTCGTCGACCGCGTTCGCCGGCGCCGAGCCCGGATCGCCGGTGGGCTCGGCGTCCAGGCAGGCCGCCGCGAATAGCAGGGGAACGATCGCCAGGCTGCGTGAGAAGATGGAGGTCATGGTGCGGGACACTAACGCGTGACGGCACGCGGTCGGCGGCCGCCCCGCCGCGATTCCGGTGACAACGCCTTTCAGCTCGCGCGCGGGATCGTGCTCGCGCCGATCGTGTCGGGTGCGCCGGGCGCGGCGGCCGAGCTGATCGAGCCGGCGTGGGACGGTCACCGCGTGCTCGCCACCCGGGTCGGCGACGACGTGCGGCTCGCCGCCGCCGACTTCCGCGAGTGGACCCACACGTTTCCCGCGATCGCGCGCGCGCTCGGCAAGCTCGCCGCACCGCGGCTCGCGATCGACGGCGTGGTGTGCGTGCTCGACGGGCGCGGCGTGCCGTCGTTCGACCGGCTGCGCGACGCGGTCGCACGCGGGCCGGTGGGCGGCGCCGTGCTGATCTGCTGGGATCTGCTCCACCACGGCGACGACGATCTGCGGTCGCATCCGCTCGCCGAGCGCCGCCGGCGGCTGGCCGCGCTGCTCGCCGGCGCGCCGCCCGGCCTCGTGCCGTCGCAGGCGCTGCCCGGCGCGCTGCCCGACGTGCTCGCGGCCGCGGCGCCGCTCGGGTTGCGCGGCGTGGTCGTGCGCGCCGCCGCCGGCGATCACGCCGCGCCGTGGTGCGCGGTCCCCGCGGCCGGCCACGCGATCGACTGGCAGCGCAGCCTGTCGCCGCCGCCGCCGCTGTCCAACGCCGACAAGGTGCTGTACCCGC
>DATJAE010000203.1:0-12023 GCA_035516595.1 Kofleriaceae bacterium
GGATGAGCCACCGCATCGTGCGCGCCGAGGCCGACTACGATCGCGGTTGCGCGATCGCGTTTCGCTACTTCGATCGCGAGGGCCGCGCGGTCGCGTTCGACGGCACGCCGCTGGCCGAGCGGCCGCCGAGCGTGCCGCCCGAGGCGATGCAGGATCGCGGCGAATGGATCGCCGGCCGGTTCACCGAGGCCGGCACGCCGGTCGGCCGGGTGCGGCGCTGGAGCGCGCACGGCGGCCTGCTCGCCGAGGAGATCCACGGCGACGGCACGGTCGCGGCGACGACCTATCATCCCGGCGGCGGGGTGCGCGCGAGGTTCGGGATGCGCGGCGGCAAGCTCGACGGCGTGGCCGAGACCTGGCGGCGCGACGGCACGCTCGCGCGCCGCGCGGCGTTCGTCGCCGGCGCGCACGCGGGACCGACCGAGGACTTCGCGCGCGATGGCGCGCGCGTGCGGCTCTCCGAGCCCGGACCGCCGCGGCTCGACGCGCCCGCGCCGCCGCCGCTGCCGCCCGACGACGCGCAGGCGCTCGACGGTGGCGCGGCAACGGCGCTGTCGCCGGTCGGCATGGCCTACGCGATCGCGCGCGGCTGGGGCAGCGACGAGAGCGACGTGCCGGTCGCGCGCCGCCACCGCGCGGTCGCGCTCGCGCTCGCGCCGCCGTCGCTCGCGGCGCTATTCGCCGAGCTCGGGCTCGACCGCTCCGCACGGCTGCCCCGGCTCGATCGCGCGGTGCGCGAGCTCGCCGCCGATCCGGCGGTCGATGGCGAGGCGCTCGCCGCGGTGCTCGCCGAGACCGGCGCGACCGGGCTCGCGCTCGGCCTGGCCACCGAGCGCGCCGATCGCCTGCTCCACGCGCGGGTGCGCGACGGCCGGCTCGCGCTGTCGCACCTCGCGCTCGAGGAGCTGCCGCGCGCGATCGGCCGGTTCCCGGGGCTGCGCGAGCTCGACGTCTCGCACAACCGGCTGCGCGCGCTGCCCGCGGAGGTCGCCGACGTGTTCCGGCTGCAGCGCATCGATCTGACGCGCAACCGGATCGAGGCGCTGCCGCGCGAGCTCGCGTGGCTGCCCGAGCTGCGCACGCTGCTGCTCGCGTCGAACGGCCTCGAGGCGATCCCGCCGGTGGTGCTCGAGCTCGAGGCGCTCGCGACGCTGGCGCTCGGCGACAACCTCATGACCGTGCTGCCCGACGCGATGGGCGATCTCGCGGCGCTGCGCTCGCTCCAGCTCTACGACAACCGGCTCGCCGATCTGCCGCGCGCGCTGACCCGGCTCGACGGCCTGCGCGAGCTCCACCTCGGCGGTCACGGCTGGGCCGAGCCGCCGGCGGTGATCGCGCAGCTGGCGTCGCTCGAGGAGCTGTGGCTCGCGTCGCCCGCGCTGCGCGTGCTGCCCGCCGCGGTCTGCAAGCTGCCGCGGCTGCGCCGGCTGATCGTTTGGTCGTCGAGCCTGCGCGAGCTGCCGCCCGAGCTCTACGAGTGCACCCAGCTGACCGAGCTGCGGGTGCGCGACAACCCGTTGCCCGACGGCACGCTCGACCGCCTGCGCGAGGCGCTGCCGGGCTGCACGATCAGCTAGCCGGGACGTGCTAGCGTCGAAAGATGACCCGAGCGCTCGTCGTCGCGCTGGTCGCCGGGCTGTGCGCGGTCGCGTATGCAGAGCCCGCGCTCGCGCCTCACACCGCGAAGACGTTCACCGTCTCGCTGCCCAAGGGCTGGAACGTGGTCGATCAGGACAACGTGGTCGCCGCGCAGCAGGACCCCAGGCGCCAGGACGCCGCGGTCGTGATGTGCGCGGTCCAGGCCAGCGGCGTCGACAAGAGCGAGGAGGAGCTGCTGACGCTGTTCGCCCAGAAGATCGCGACCAACCTCGAGGTGCGCGAGACCGCGCCGGTGCCCGGGGGCAAGGGCCACGCGCTGCTCGCGGACGGCACGGTCGGTGGCATCGCGGTGCGGGTCGGCGCGATCGCGCTGGTCGATCACGGCGCCGGCGCGGTGTGCGCGCTCGCCGCGAAGGCCGACGACTTCGACGGGCTCGGCGGCGCGCGGCTCGCGCTCGACGTGCTCGCGAGCGTGCACGTCACCCAGCCGCCGGCGCAGACCGGCAACGACTTCATGAGCGAGATGACGCGGATGAGCAAGCGCACCGGCGCGGCCGAGCTGCCCGGCGATCGCGCGGCGTTCGATCGCACCGCGCTGCTTCACGCGAAGGGCTGGTATCGCGGCACGGCCGACGGCCTGTACGTGACCGACCCGATCAGCACGACGATGGCGAAGGAGCGCTGGTCGCACATGGAGGAGTCGGAGGGCTACACGTTCTTCAAGGACGGCACCTACCGGCTGCTCACGCTCAACAACTACGCGGTCACCAACTGTCCATCGTCGTTCGTGACGGTCGAGACCGGCACGTACACGTTCGACGGCCGCGCGCTGGTCATCACCGCGAAGAACGCGGTGTCGACCATGGAGACCTGTACGATCAAGAAGCACAGCGAGGCGGTCAAGCCGATGCCGCCGCCGCGCCACTACGACGTCGCGCTCGGCGGCGACGGCTGGGTCACGATGATCGGCCCGAGCTGCACGGCGATCAGCTGGGGCCAGAAGACGTGTCTGGCGCGCGCGCGCTGGGACATGAAGCCGCAGTGAGGCGCTGCGCGCTGGCCGCGCTCGCCGCGTGCACCTACGGCGCGCCGGGTGGCTTCTCGCCGGGCACGAGCTGGACGTTCCCGCTGGTCGATCCGCTCGACGATGGCCCGCTGATCACCGCGGTCTACGTCGACGGCCGCGGGCCGTTTCCGTGCGCGCTCGATCCGGACTCGGGCGGGTCCTTCCTCGACGCGGAGGTGCTCGCGCGCGCGGCGGTCGAGCCCCACGGCGGCTCCGCGCGCATCGAACAGCTGCGGCTCGGCACGCTGGTGGTGAGCGAGGACGACGTGCGCGCCGCGCCGAAGGGCGCGTTCGACACGCCGAATCGCCGGGTCTATGGCGTGATCGGCCGCGACGTGATCGCCGAATCGCTGGTCTTCGGCTTCGATCGCGATCGCGGGATCGCGTGGCTCACCACCGTGCGCGCGTTCCACCCGCCGGCCGGCGCGCTCGTCGTCCCGTTCGAGACCGAGGCGCGCGACGACCTCCCGCCCTGGCGCTACGTCGAGGCGAGGGTGAACGGCGTGATCGTCCAGCTCCACCTCGACCTCGCGAACCTGCCGAGCCAGCTCAAGCGCGGCGAATGGCCGCGGGCGCACCTCGACCCGGTACCGCGCCAGCTCGTGGTGTGCGACGCGCCGGATCGCTGCCGCGACGTCGACACCGGCGCGGTCGCGGCGAGCGTCTCGACCTACGGACCGATCTCGCGCGGGCCGATCGGCTTCGTGCCGTTCGGCGACGACGAGGCCGATATCGACGGCACGCTCGGGCTCGACTTCTTCCAGCCCTATGCGGTGGCGGCCGACTGGGACCACCGCCGCTACTACCTGTCGCCGCGCCACGCCGACGCCGGCAAGCTCGCCGTCCGGCTCGCGCGCTGGGGCGCGGTGATCCCGCCGCCGTGCGCGCGCGACGGCTGCCTCGCGCTCTACGTCGACGACCGCGGCGTGGCACATGCCGCGCGCGACCGGCAGGCGCCGGGCGTGCCGCTCGAGGCGCTCTACGACGCGACCGCGGCCGACGGTACGCCGCTGCCGCGCCTTCACGTCAGCCTGCCGGCGACGGTGGACACGGCGATCGGGCTGTCCGACCCGCGCTACGGCGGCGCGCACCTCGCGCTGGTCGATGTCAGCCCGCTGCCGCTCGACTGCAAGGTGGGCTGCATCGAGAGCGAGCGGGTGGTCAGGTGAGCAGCGCGCGCAGCGGGTGCAGCACGATGTGGATCTCGCCGGCGGTGACCTCGGCCGCGGCGGGCGCGGGCGACAGCACGATCGCCGCCTCGATCACGCGATCGCCGCCCTCGTTGAGGTAGATCACGCGCTTCAGGTTCTGGCGGCGGGTCGCGACCTGCTCGAGGTCCTCGAACAGCGTCGGGTAGACCTCGGGCAGCGCCGAGTCGCGCAGCTCGAGCCCGCCGGCGTCGCCCGCCGCGCCGAGGAACTCGAGGAACGCCGGGTTCGCGGCGCGCACGCGACCCTGGATATCGCACGACGCCATCGGCAGCGGGATCGCGCCGAAGATCTCGGCGGCGGCCTTGACCCGGTGGTCGTGCTCGCGCCGCTCGCGCGCGGCGTCGGGGGCGAGCGCGCGGCGGCGCGCCGGGCCTTGATCCATGCCCAGCATGCCCATCAGCGTGCGCAGCTCGTACATGAACGCGCCCGCGTCGGGGTGGCGCTTCGCCGGATCCTTCGCGGTGGCGCGCGCGATGATCTGGTCGGCGCGCTCGTCGAGCGGCTCGTCGAGCAGCTTGGACGGCGGCGGCACCGCGACCGTGCGCTGCTGGCGGAACACCTCCCGGGTGCTGCCGGTGAACGGCAGCTTGCCGGTGAGCAGCTCCCAGAACACGATGCCCATCGCGTAGATGTCGCTCGCGGGCGACGCCGGCGCGCCGTCGGTGCGCTCCGGCGCGAGGTACTCCGGCGTGCCGTCGACGCCGTCCTCGCGGCCGAGGTCGGCGCGCGCGAGCCCGAAATCGAGCAGCTTGACCAGCCGGCGCTGCGCCGGCGTGCGCACCAGGAAGATGTTCTCGGTCTTGATGTCGCCGTGCAGGATCTGGCGGCCGTGGATGAACCGCACCGCGTCGCCGACCTGCCACATCACGTCGCACGCGACCCGCGGGTTGAGCCCACCGGCGTGGCGCAGCTTGTGGTGCACGGTCTGGCCCTCGAGCAGCTCCATCACCATGAACAGCCCGAACCGCTCGTCCTGGCCGAAATCGACGATCGAGCAGATGTTGTCGTGGGCGAGCGCCGAGGCGAGCCTGGCCTCGCGATAGAACAGCTCGCGGATCTTGGGGTTGGTCGCGATCGCGCTCTTGATCAGCTTGAGCGCGAACGCCTTGCCGAGCGCCTGGTGGCGCACCCGGATCACGCGGCCCATGCCGCCGCGGCCGAGCTGGCCCTCGACGATGTAGCGCCCGCCGATCACGTCGTTGGTGCGCGCGCCGCGGCGCTCGTCCGCCGCCACCGGCGGGGTCGAGCCGTCGGCCAGGTGCGGCTCGGTCCCGACCACCGAGCCGGTCGCGGTGGCCTCGAGCTCGCTCGCGACGAAGCTCTTGGCCTGGAGCACCGAGCGCGTCACCGACGGCAACAGCGTCTCGTGGCCGTCGCGCTCGATGACCTCGCCGACCTCCAGCTCGCTGTCGGACGGCGTGGTCACGCCTCATCTTACCAAAATCCGCGCTATAAGCCGTGGATGGATGAAGCCAGCTTCGATCGTGCCGCCCGCGACGAGCTGCATCACATCGAGGACGCATTTGCCGACATCGACCCCGACGACGTCGAGCTGACCTCGAGCGACGGCGTGCTCCGGCTCGACCTGCGCGACGGCACCAAGATCGTGATCAACAGCCACCGCGCGGCCGGCCAGATCTGGATGGCCGCGATCGCGTCGGCCTGGCACTTCGATCCGGCCGGCGATGGCACGTGGCGCGCCGCCAAGACCGGCGACGAGCTGCATGCCACCCTGCGCCGGCTGGTGCGCGAGCGCATCGGCCTCGAGCTGGAGCTGTAGTATCGTCTCCCCATGGTGGAGACGCAGATTCTCAGCGTGATCCGCGTGTGGGCGGCGGTGGCGTGGGCGGACGGCCAGCTCGCCGAGGCCGAGGCCGACGGGCTGCGCCGGCTGATCCGCGCGGCCGACCTCACGCCCGACGAGCGCACCGCGGCCACCAAGTTCCTCGACGGACCGGTCGAGCTGCCCGACGTGTACTTCCAGAACATCTCGGCGGAGTCGCGCCGCGGCATCTACCGCGCGGCGTGCCGGATGGCGGTGGTCGATCACGTGTTCGCGCGCGACGAGCGCCGCATGCTCGATCGCCTCCAGGGCGTGCTCGGCATCCCGCGCGAGATCGCCAAGGAGATCGAGGCCGACATCCCGGGCATGGAGATCTAGCGGTCGCATGCAGAAGCGTCACTCGATTCGCCACCTGCTGTGGCGGGGCGGGGTGGCAGCGGTGTCCGAGGCGGTGATGGTGAGCGGCGTGTACCCGCTCGTGCCGCACGCGGTGCGCGCGGTCCAGCAGCGCGGCGGCTCGCTGCGGGTCGCGCTCGCCGAGTGGGCGATGGCGATCGCGGTGTCGGGCCTGCGCCCCGCCGGGTTCCTGCCGCTGCCCGGCGCGCGGACCCGCGGGCCGCGCCCGGTGATCGCGCTGCACGGCTACGCGATGAACCGCGCGAACTTCGTGCCGCTCGCGCTGCGCCTGGCGCGCGCCGGCCTGGGGCCGGTCCTCGGCTTCGAGTACTGGACGCTCGGCCGGATCGCGGCGGGCGCGCGCCAGCTCGCCTGGTTCGTCGATCAGGTGCGCGAGGCGACCGGGGCCGCGCAGGTCGACCTGATCGGCCACTCGATGGGCGGCGTGGTCGCGCGCTACTACGTCGCGCTGCTCGGCGGCGACGGCCCGGTGCGCACGCTCGTCACGCTCGGCTCGCCGCACGACGGCACCGACGTGTCGGCGGTCGGCGTGGGCTATCCGACGCGCGAGCTGGTCACCGGCTCGCGCCTGGTGCAGCGGATCGCGGCGGCGCCGCCCCCGCGCGTCACGCGGCTGGTCACGATCGGCTCGCACGCCGACGCGCTGGTCCCGGCCGCGAGCCAGGCCGAGCTGCCCGGCGCCGAGCGCATCGTCTACGACGACCTCGGCCACGTCGCGCTGCTCGGCTCGCGGCGGGTCGCCGCCGACGTGATCGCGCGGCTGCGTGGCTGATCGAGCCGCCCCTGGCCACGCGGCTTGCCGCGCGCGGCGCGGCGCGAATCGCGCACGATCGCGGGCTTGCCGCGCGCGATCGTCTCCCGCGGTGCGCACGTCGGTGCGCCCTCGCCGACCGCGGGTTGCAGTCCGGCGTGGCATCGCCGCTGCAGAAGCTCCGTTCACGAAAGGACGATGACCATGACCGACTTCACCGAGATCGATCCCGGCGTGCTCGACCATGTCTCGGGAGGCTTCGACGAGGGCCAGCTGCGGTCGTGGGCCTCGGAGAACTGCCCGCGCACCTACAGCAAGCTCGCGAACAAGTCGATGTCGCAGATCACGCGCTCCGATGCCAACCGCTGCATCGCCGAGGCGAACCCGGACCCGTTCACCCGCGGCTACCTCAACTCGCAGCTCGACAGCTACTTCGGCAGCCGGCACCGCTAGGCGAACAGCGTCGCCATCGTCGCGCGCGCGATCGTCACGTCGACCAGCTCGCCGATCGCCCCGAGCCCGGCGGGCAGGATCACCGTCTTGAACCCGTCGGTGCGGCCCATCAGCTGGCGCGGGTCGCGCTTGCTCGGGCCGTGCACCAGCACGCGCTCGCGGCGGCCGACCTGCGCGGCGAACACCTCGGCGCTGATCCGCTCCTGGAGCGCGACGATCTCGGCGAGCCGGCGCTGCTTCTCGGCGGGTGCCACGTCGTCGCCAAGCTTCTTCGCGGCGAACGTCAGGTCGCGCTCGGAGTACGCGAACATGAACGCGCTGTCGAAGCGCAGCTCGCGCATCACCGCGAGCGTGCGCGCGTGATCCTCGAGCGTCTCGCCCGCGAACCCGGTGAGCAGATCGGTCGACAGCGCGAGCTCGGGCACCGCGGCGCGCAGCCGCGCGACGATCGCGCGGAAGCCGTCGACCGTGTAGCCGCGCTTCATCCGTTCGAGCACCGCGTCGGAGCCCGACTGCAGCGGCAGGTGGACGTACTTGCAGATCTTCGGCTCCTCGGCGATCGCCGCGATCACCGCGTCGGTGAAGTCGACCGGGTAGGGCGAGGTGAACCGGATGCGCTCGATGCCGTCGACCCGCGCGACCGCGCGCAGCAGCTCGGCGAACGACGTGTCGTCCCACGCGTACGAGTTGACGGTCTGGCCGAGCAGCACGACCTCGCGATAGCCGGCGGCGGCGAGCTCGCGGACCTGGCGCAGCACCTCGCGCGGCGGCGTGCCGCGCTCGCGGCCGCGGGTGAACGGCACCACGCAGAACGTGCAGAACTTGTCGCAGCCGCGCTGGATCGTGACGAACCCCGACACGCCGTCGCCGCCGATCGCGCCCGACAGCCCCTCGTAGGTCTCGGCCTTGTCGAGCCGCACGTCGATCTGGCGCGACGTGCGCGCGGCGGCGAGCAGCTCCGGCATCCGGCGATAGCTGTCGGGGCCGGCGATCACGTCGACCGCCGGCGCGCGCGCGGCGAGCCCGTCCTTCAGGTGCTCGGCCATGCAGCCGACGATCGCGAGCACCGCGCCCGGCCGCCTGCGCTTCCACGCCGCGAGCTCGGCCGCGCGCGCGAGCACGCGGTCCTCGGCCTTCTCGCGCACGGCGCAGGTGTTGACGACCACGACGTCGGCGTCGTCGGGGCCGCCCGCCGGCGCGTAGCCGGCGTCGGCGAGCACGCTGCCGATCAGATCGCTGTCGGCGACGTTCATCTGGCAGCCGTAGGTCTCGACGTAGACCCGCGGCGCGCCGGCGGCCGGCGCCGGGCGCGCGTCGGGCGCGCGCTTGCCGAGCGTGACCAGCCGATCCGCCATCGGCGCTGTCTACCACGGCTCAGTACGGCTCGAAAGCTTGCTGCGAGGTGCGGCTCGCGGCGAGCTCGGCGAGCTCGCGCGCGGTGTAGGCCTCGGGGCTGCCCGCCGGCAGGTGCGCGCGGATCCAGCCGATCACCTGCGCGCGGGCGCGCTCGCCGGCCTCGCCGAGCGGGCCGTCACCCTCGGCGCACTCGTCCCACAGCGCGAACAGCGCGGCGCGCCGCGCCGCTGGATCCGGCGTGCTCGCCCACAGCGCCTCGAGGTTCTGCCGCATGAGCTCGGCCGAGCGCGCGAGCTGCTCGGCGCGAAACTCGCTGCCGCGCGCGGCGCGCTCGTCGAACGTCTGGTCGAGCAGCGCGCGCTTGCGCGACGCGTAGGCATCGCCGACGCCGAGCTTGCGCATCGCGTACGACGTGAGGTCGAAGCTGCCGCCGGCCACCGGCTGGATGAGCTGGAGCGGCTGCGCGGCCACCCCGGTCGCGCTGCCCGGTGCCTCGGCCCGCTCGATCCGCGGCAGATCCTCGGCCCGCCCGACGTGGGTCTGCGCATAGGGATCGGCGTACCACCGGCGCAGCCCGTTCGCGATGTCGCCGGGGATCGCGCGGAGCTGGCTCGCCGTGTGCGGGATCACGAGGTGCACCTCGAAGTCCGGTGCGTCGTGCAGGTGCGCCGTGCCATCGCGATCGACCGACACCGTGGTCACCAGGTCGTGGATCACGCTGCGCCCGCCGGGCGCGGCCTCGAGCCGAGCGTCGTGCGGCGCCGCCGGCGGCGGCTTCGGCGCGCGCGGATCGCCGGCGATCGCCTCGAGCTCGGCGTCGGTCGGCCGGATCGAGCGCGGCGCGGGGGGTGCCGGTGCGGGTGCGGGCTCGGCCGGCGCGGGCGCACGGCTCGCGACCGCGGCGACGCCGCGCCGCGGCCGGCCCGGACCCGGCGCGGGAGCCGCGGCTCCCGGGCCGGGCTCGGCCGGGACGAGCGTCACCTCCATCGGCGCGGGCTCGGCGGGGACGAGCGTCACCTCGATCGGAGCGGGCGCGGCCGGCGCGGGCGCGGCGGCGGGCGGCTCGGCGGGGCGCTCGGCCCACCACCACGCCAGGGCCGCGACCGCGGCGCCGTGTGCCACCGCCGACACCGCGAGCGCGACCCGCATTTCTGCTCCGACCCGCGCCGCCGCCAAGCGGTTGCCCGCCCGGGCGCTTGACGCGCGCGGTCAGCTGGTCTTTCGTTGCCGATGGGGATGCGGCACACCAGCGAGCTGTACTGGGCTCTCGGGACCTACGCCGGTGTGATCGTCACCGCTGCGCTGATCAACCGGCTGCGTCCCGGCGAGCGCGCGCGGCTGCGCCGCCTGGTCGCGCTGTCCCTGCTGCTCGGGCTCGCGCTGGGCGGCGCCTACGCGTTCGAGGCCGGCGGCAACCGCGCGTGGTCGAGCGGGCTGCTCGTCGCGGCCGAGCTGCTGCGCGACTTCACGCTGGTCAGCGTGACCGCGCTGATGGTGTTCGTCGTGCTGCTCCCCGCGATCGGTCTCATGCTGCCGATGATCGCGAGCGACCTGCTCGCCGGAGTCGGCTACGTCGTGACGACGCTCAGCGTGCTGTCGCAGCACGGCGTCGATCCCACCGGGGCGCTGGTGTCGGGTGCGGTGGTGTCGGCGGTGCTCGCGATCTCGCTCCAGAGCACGCTCGGCAACATCCTCGGCGGCGTCGCGCTCCAGCTCGACGGCTCGATCCACGAGGGCGACTGGGTGCAGCTCGAGAACGGCAAGCAGGGCAAGGTCCGCGTGATCCGCTGGCGCCATACGGTGGTCGAGACGCGCGACTACTCCACGATCATCGTGCCCAACGCGCAATTGCTACAGAGCAACATCATGATCCTCGGCAAGCGCGGCGGCACGATGGTGCCGCAGCGCATGTGGGTGTGGTTCAACGTCGACTTCCGCACGCCGCCGACCCGGGTGATCGAGGTCGTGACCGAGGCGCTGCTCGCCGCCCCGATCGAGAACGTCTCCGACGATCCGCCGCCCAACGTCGTGTGCATGGACTTCACGCACGACGGTCGCGAGAGCGTGGCGAGCTACGCCGCGCGCTACTGGATCCGCGACCTCGCGCCCGACGATCCGACCAACTCGCGGGTGCGCGCGCGGGTCTACACCGCGCTGCACCGCGCCGGCATCTCGCTCGCCGTGCCGGTGCACACCGCGCTGGTCAAGCTCGAGGACACCGCGCGCGCCACCGCGCGCCAGACCCGACATCTCGAGGAGCGGCTCGCCGCGATCAAGACCGTGCACTTGCTCCAGAGCCTCACCGAGGACGAGCTGCGCACGCTCGCCGCCGGGATGAGCCCGGTGATCTACACCACCGGCGAGTGCATCACGCGGCAGGGCGCGGTCGCGCACTGGCTCTACGTGATGACCGCGGGCAGCGCCGACATCCGGATGACGGTGGATCCGGACGGCCCCGGGAGCCGTCCACCCGAGGTGCGCGTGGTCGCGCACATCAAGGCGCCGGACTTCTTCGGCGAGATGGGCCTCATGACCGGCGAGCCGCGCAGCGCCGACGTGATCGCGACCAGCGACGTCGAGTGCTTCCGGCTCGGCAAGGACACGTTCGAGCGCGTGCTGCTCGGCCGGCCCGACATCGTCGGCGAGCTGTCGCAGAAGCTGGCGAGCCGGCGGGTCGAGCTGCTCGCGGTGCGCGACCACCTCGACGACCAGGCCAAGATCGCGCGCGAGGCAAGCGAGAGCGAGCGGATCTTGAAGGCGATCAAGTCATTCTTCGCGCTGTGAGCTATCGTCTCGGGGTGCGGCGCGCGACCTGGCTCGCCTTCGCGATCGCGATCCCGGTCGCGGCCGGGCTCGCCGGCGGCCGGCTCGGCGCCGTGTTCGGTGCGATCCTCGCGGTCGTGGTCGCGCTGTGGCTGCGGTTCTGGCTGCCGCGCTCGGCGCACGGGGCGTTCGACGCGGGCCTGCACGCGCGCGCGGCGCGCCGCTACCGCATCCTGCACGCGGTCGCCACCAGCGACGCGCGCGAGCGCGCGGCGCAGCTGTCGCGCATCGCGTGCGAGATCGCGCGCGGCTCGATCGATCGCGCCGAGGCCATGCTCGCGCGGATCGATCCGGCCGCGCTCGACGCCGCCGAGCGCGCCGTGTGGCTCAACAACCGCGCGTGCGCGATGCTCGCGGACGCGCGCGATCCCCACGCCGCGCTCGCGCTGATCGACGAGGCCAGCGCGCTGCGCCCCGACGTCCCCGCGCTCCAGCATACCCGCGGCATGGCGCTGCTCGCGGTCGGCCGGATCGACGAGGCGATCGGCGTGCTCGACGGCATGCGCGCCGGCGGCGAGCTGCCACCGCGCCTCGAGGCCGAGCGCTGCCGCGATCTCGCCACCG
>DATJAE010000204.1:0-5106 GCA_035516595.1 Kofleriaceae bacterium
CGACGCGACCAGCTCGAGCCGATCGCCGTCGATCCTCCAGAACGCGCCGCACGAGGCCTCGAGCGCGTCGAGCCCGAGCGCGACCGCGATCTCGGCGATCTGGTCGGGCTCGGCCGCGGCGGAGAACGCCGTGGTCACCGCGTGGAGCCGCGACACGCGCTGCGCCGCGCGCTCGCGCTCGCGCTGCGCCTGGCGCCGGACGCGCGATAGCTCGAGCTGCGAGCGCACCCGGGCGCGCAGCTCGCGCGCGGAGAACGGCTTGATCAGGTAGTCGTCGGCGCCGGCCTGCAGGCCCTCGACGCGGGCCTCCTCGCCGGCGCGCGCCGACAGCATCACGACCGGCAGCTCGCGCGTCTCGGGATGCCGGCGCAGCGCGGCGAGCAGGCCGAAGCCGTCGAGCTTCGGCATCATGACGTCGGTGAGCACGAGCTCGGGCGGATCGGCGAGCGCACGGGCGAGCGCGGTCTCGCCGTCGCCGACCGCCTCGACCCGACAGCTCGGCGCGAGCAGGCGCACCACGTAATCGCGCATGTCGGCGTTGTCGTCGGCGACCAGCACGCGCGGCCGGTCGGGATCGTTCGGCTCGGCCGGGCGGTCGGCGTCGGGCAGCCAGCGCAGCGCTTCCTGCACGAACGCCTGGCCGAGCGCCGCCGGTTGCGCGGCGGCGCTGCCGATCCGCCGCGGATCGAGGTGCGTCGAGCCCTTCGGGATCGCGACGGTGAACGTCGTGCCGGCGCCGGGCTCGCTCGCGACCTCGATCGATCCGCCGTGCAGCTTCACCAGGTCATTGACCAGCGCCAGGCCGATGCCCGAGCCCTCGTGCGTGCGCGCCGCGGCGCCCTCGACCCGATGGAAGCGCTCGAACAGCCGCGGCAGCTCGGCCGCGGGGATGCCGGTGCCGGTGTCGCGCACGATCAGCGCGACGTCGTCTCCGCGATCGCACAGCCGCAGCTCGATCTCGCCGGCGAACGTGAACTTGAGCGCGTTCGACAGCAGGTTCAGCACGATCGTCTCCCACATCCCGAGGTCGACGTAGACCGGCTGGTCGATCGCGTCGCACCTGACCCGGTAGCTCAAGCCCGCGCGCTCGATCGCCGAGCGAAACACGCTCGCGAGCTCGCGCGTGCGCTCCGCCAGGTCGGATGGCACGTAGCTCGCCTGGATCCGGCCGGCCTCGATCCGCGAGAAGTCGAGCAGCGCGTTCACCAGCTTGAGCAGGCGCAGCTCGCTGCGATACACGGTCTCGAGCGCCTCGCCGCGCAGCGCGCCGCCCGGCTCGCCGAGCGCGTCCTCGGTCGGGCCGAGCATCAGCGTGAGCGGCGTGCGGAGCTCGTGGCTGACGTTGCTGAAGAACGCGGTCTTGGCGCGATCGAGCTCGGCGAGCGCCTCGGCGCGGCGGCGCTCCTCTTCGAGCGCGCGCGCGTTGCGCACCGCGGTGGTCACCTGCCCGGCCACGAGCTCGAAGAACGAGCGATAGCTGGCGTCGAGCGCGCGGTGCGGGCTGAGCCCGCAGATCACCACGCCGTAGGCGCGCGGCTGATCCGGTGCGGCGAGCGGCAGCGCGATCGCGTGGCTCGGCCGCTCGCGCCAGTCGGTCGCCGGCAGCTTCGTGCGGCAGTGTGCGAGCTCGAGCTCCTCGATCGTGCGGCGCGCCGCGACCCGCGCGACCGGCCAGTCCTCCGGCTCGACGTTCGCAGCCGCGATCCCGACGCTCGCGACCAGCCGCGGCGCGGCGTCTTCGAGCAGAAAGAACAGCGCGAACGGCACGTCCCAGCGATCGTCCGCGAGCGCGACCGCCGCGGTCTCGCACGCGCGCGCGGCGGTGGTCACGTCCTGCGCGCCGCGCGTGCCGAGCTCGCGCAGCGTGCGCAGCTGGCGCTCGGCGAACACCTGCTCGGTGGTCTCGGTGACGGTCGCGAGCACGCCGCCGATGCCGGACGGCACCGAGTCGTCGAGCACCGGGCTGTACGCGACCCGGAAGTGGGCCTCTTCGAGGAAGCCCTTGCGGCGGATCGCGACGAACAGATCGTCGCTGGTCGACGCCGGGCCGCCGCGGAACGGCTGCTCGATCATCGGCCCGATCACGTGCCATACCTCGCTCCAGCACTCCGACACCGGCTGGCCCATCGCGCGCGGGTGCTTGGCGCCGAGCACCGGCTCGTAGGCATCGTTGTAGAGCTGGACGAACTCGGGGCCCCACCACAGCAGCATCGGGGACTGGTTGTGGAGGACCAGCGAGGCGGTCGAGCGCAAAGCCTGGGACCAGCCATCGACGGGACCTATCGGCGTTTTCGCCCAGTCGACCGAACGTGCGAGCTCACCGGCGCTTCCTCCGCCCGACAACACGCTGGTGACCTCTCGCGCAGGCATGTGGGTCGATCGGGGGCGAGCAAGCGACGCGCCATCCGGCCGCGACGCCGTCTCCGTGCTTGACCGCTCATCACCGTGCCGCGCGACCACGGCGCGGCGCAGGCGCACACTCCCTTGCACCGCGGCGAGCCGGATGCGACCTTGCCGGCGTGTCGATCGTGCTCGCGATCCACAGCGGTGGCTTCACGTCTCGCCAGTGGAAGAAGCTCGTTCAGCGCCTGGCGCCCCGCTACGAGGTCATCACCCCCGATCTGCTCGGCTACGGGCCCGAGCCCTGGCCGATCGGGAAGCCGTTCCACTTCGCGCAGGACGTCGCCCACGTCGCCGCGATGCTGGACGAGCCCGCGCACCTGGTCGGCCACTCGTACGGCGGCTTCATCGCGGCGCAGCTCGCGCTCGCGCACCCCGCGCGGGTGCGATCGCTCGCGCTCTACGAGCCCGTCACGTTCGGCGTGCTCGATCAGCCCGGCGACCTCGCGGTGCGCGCATCGATCGATCGCCTCCCGGCGTATCGCAGCGATGGCGATCGCGCCGACGAGGCGTGGCTCGCCGCGTTCGTCGACTGGTGGCAAGGCGCCGGGGCGTGGGCCGCGCTCGCCGAGCCGACCCGCCAGGCGTTTCGCGCGGTCGCCTGGAAGGTGTCGCAGGAGGTCGCGTCGCTCGCGGCCGATCGCACGAGCTCGGCGCGCTACGCGACGATCGCGGTGCCGACCCTGTTGCTCGGCGGCGAGCGCACCCAGCCGGCCGAGCTGCACGTGCTGCGCGAGCTCGCGGCGCTGCTGCCGCACGCGACGCTCGAGCTGCTCCCCGAGCTCGGCCACATGGGACCGATCACCGCGCCCGACCGGGTCAACGATGCGATCCTCCGCCATCTCCAGACCTGCGATCCGTGACCTCGCGACCGCGCCGCCCGCACCCCGGGCGCGACGCGCCGCCCGATGCGCAGGCGACGCACGTGCGCCGTCGTTCGAGCTCGTCGCTCGCGCCGGCGCCGTGTCGTGGCGATCACGCGTCCGGCCAGCCCCGACGCTCTGCTACGATGGTCCGCAGTGATCGGAGCGACGCTCGGCAGCTTTCGCATCGTCTCCGAGCTCGGCACCGGCGGGATGGGCGTGATCTATCGCGCCGAGCACCAGATGATCGGCAAGCGCGCCGCGATCAAGGTGCTGCGCCCCGAGCTGTCGCGCGATCGCGAGGTGGTGAGCCGGTTCTTCAACGAGGCCAAGGCGGTCACCGCGATCGACCACCCCGGGCTGGTCGACATCTACGACTTCGGCTACACGCCCGACGGCAGCGCGTACATCGTGATGGAGCTGCTGGCGGGCGAGAGCCTGGGCGCGCGGCTGCGCCGCGAGCGCGTGCTGGCGGTGCCGATCGCGGTCGCGCTCGCGCGCCAGCTGTGCGGCGTGCTCGCCGCCGCGCACGATCGCGGCATCGTCCACCGCGATCTCAAGCCCGACAACGTGTACCTCGCGCCGGATCCCGACGTCGCGTTCGGCGTGCGCGCCAAGGTGCTGGACTTCGGGATCGCGAAGCTCGCGCCCGGGCTCGGCGAGCTCGGGGCGGAGACCCGCACCGGCATGCTGCTCGGCACGCCGCTGTACATGGCGCCCGAGCAGTGCCGCGGCGCGCGCGACATCGACCACCGCGCCGACATCTACGCGCTCGGCGTGATGCTGTTCGAGATGGTGACCGGCCAGGTGCCGTTCACCGGGATCGGGCTCGGCGAGGTGATCGCGAAGCACCAGTACGAGCCAGCGCCCGCGCCGCGCGCGATCGCGCCCGAGCTGCCGCCGGCGCTCGACGCGTTGATCGCGCGCATGCTGGCCAAGCCGCCGGCGCAGCGGCCCCAGACCATGCACGAGGTGGCGGCGCTGCTCGAGGGACGCGCCCCGACCTCCGGCACGGTCGCGACGGTCGCGCCCGCGCCGGGTCCGCTGCCGGTGACGACCGGCCCGCTCGCGGCGGGCACCGCGACCGGAGCGATCGGCACGCCCGCGCCCACCGCGCCGAGGCGGCGGCGCGGCGTGCTGTACGCCGGCGCGGCGATCGTCGCGGCCGGCGGCGCGGTCGCGATCGCGCTGGCGCTGCGCGGCGGACCGCGGCCCGAGCGCGAGCTCCCGGTGCTCGAGCGTCTGCCGGCCGAGACCGAGCTCGTGTTCCAGCTCCAGGTCACCGCGCTCGAGCGCACGCCGCTGTGGCAGAGCGAGGTCGCGCGGCTCCGCGCCGCGATGGCGCGGAACGACGACGAGCACCTGTTCGCGAAGTTTCGCGACCGCTGCGATCTCGATCCGCTACGCGACCTGCGCTCGCTGACCTACGCGCTCGGCGACGGCGCGACCCGGCCCAACCAGGGCGCGCTCGTGATCGACGCCGACTGGGATCGCAACAAGCTCGAGCGCTGCCTGGCGCTGCTCCAGCCGGAGGTCCTGACCACCGCGCAGCCCGACGAGCTCGCCGGCAGCTCGATCCGCCAGCTCGGCGACGCCTACATCGCGTGGCTCGACCCGCACACGATGGCGATGGCGCCGAACCGCGACGGCCTGCCGTACCTGCGGCAGATCGTCGATCATCCCGCGCCGGCATCCGACCGGTCCGCGCTGCAGCGCGCGACCGCACCGATCGATCGCGACGCCGTGATGTGGTTCGCGGCGAGCGCGCCCGACGGCCTGCCGGACGGGATCGATCCGCTGGACGCGCTCGACCACGCGACCGATGCCTCCGGCTGGGTCTCGC
>DATJAE010000205.1:0-2511 GCA_035516595.1 Kofleriaceae bacterium
GCGAGCACCTGTCGTCGAAGGTGCTGTTCGACACCTACCTCGACCTGCGCCGGCCGGGCGACGCGCTGGTCGTGATGGGCGACCTCGGCGACGCGGCGCGCGACTACGCGCCCGACACCAAGCCCGAGGTGCTCACCGCGCGCGAGCAGCTGGTCGCCGCGCTCGGCAGGCCCGGTCGCGTGTTCGCGATCGCGCCGCAGCAGGAGCTGTGCCAGCTCCACCGCGATCTGTCGGGCAAGCCGTACTTCGTGATCGACGATCGCAACATGCGCTCGCTGCTGCTCTCGAACCGGGTCGACGGCACGACCGACAAGAACCCGCTGGCGACGCGCATCCTGCACGCCGAGCCCAAGAACATTCCCTATCGCCCGAAGGGCCGCGTGGTGTGGGACAACCAGATCGAGCTGCTCGGCTGGGACATGCCCAAGTCGGTCGGCCGCGGCGCGAAGTTCCAGGTCACGATGTACTATCACGTGCTGCAGCACGTCGGCAGCAACTGGTCGAACGTGCTGTTTCACTTCGACGGCGCGCTCCGGTTCAACGGCGACCACCCGCCGATCGACGGCCGGTGTGCGACCACGGTGTGGCAGAAGGACGACTACATCGTCGACACCACGACGGTCGTGGCAGGTGGCCCCGCGTTCGCCACCGGGACCTACGAGGTCTGGACCGGCTTCTTCTCCGGGACCGCCCCGAACTGGCGCAACATGCCGGTCAGCCAGGCGCCCGGCGACATGCGCGACACCGCGGATCGCGTGAAGATCACCTCGATCACGCTCGAGTAACCGGGCGGCACCCGACACGTGGTTGCCTGCCGCGCGCTTTCTGGTCTATGACCCGAGCCATGTCCAAGGGCAAAGGGGGCACGGCCGAGCTTCCGGTGGTCGCGGGTAGCGACCGCCGCGCCGCGCCGCGCGTGCTGGTCGACCTCGAGGTCGACTACGCCCTCGAGGACAACTACCTGTTCGCGTACATCACGGACATCAGCGAGACCGGCATCTTCGTGCGCACGACGACGCCCGAGCAGCCCGGCACCCGGCTCAACCTCAGGTTCTCGCCCGACGACGCCGCGCCGCCGATCGAGGTCGAGGGCGAGGTCATCTGGATCAACCCGTTCCGTCCCGGTACGCCCGACAACCTGCACCCGGGCATGGGCATCCGGTTCGTCGCGCTCGACGACGAGCTGCGCGATCGCCTGCTCGAGCTGGTGCGCCGGTTCGCGTACCTGTCGTGACGATCGTCTGCGGCACCGACTTCTCGGCGGAGAGCGCCGGCGCGCTCGAGGTCGCGCGCGCGCTCGGCGCCCGGCGTGGCGATCGCGAGATCGTGCTGATCCACGTGGTCGACGACGAGGCCGAGCTGCCGCGCGCCCGCGCGTCGATCGACGCGCAGCTCGAGCAGGGCCGCAGCGGCCCGCAGATCCGCGCCGAGGTCGTGATCGGCCGCGCCGCGAGCGCGCTGGCCTCGGTGGTCCGCGCCCAGCGCGCCGACCTGCTCGTGATCGCGGCGTCGAGCAAGCCGAGCGGGCCGATCGGCTCGACCGCCGACGCGGTGATCCGGACCGCGCGCGTGCCGGTCCTGGTCGTGCGCGATCCGGTGCCGTGGCTCAAGTTCGCGCGCGGCGAGCAGCCGCTGCGCCTGCTGCTCGGGGTCGACGACTCGGTGGCGTGCGAGCTCGGCATCCAGTGGACGCTCGCGCTGCGCGGGTTCGGCGAGGTCGAGGTGGTGCTCGGCGCGATCTACTACCCCGACGACGCCGCGGCGGTGTACGGCCTGCGCGCCGAGTCGCTGGTCGACAGGGATCCCGAGATCGAGCGCCTGCTCGCGCGCGATCTGGTGCGGCGGTTCGGCGGGCCGGCCGACGACGCCATCCCGCGGCCGCGCCGCGGCCTGGGCCGGATCGGCGATCACCTGGCCGAGCTCGCGCGCGAGGAGGCGGTCGACGCGATCGTGATCGGCACGACGCAGACCACCGGCTCGGGCCGGCTCGGCTCGGTGTCGTCGGTGATCGTCCACGACGCGACCCAGTCGATCGTGTGCGTGCCGCCCGACGCCCCGATCCCGACGCTGCGGGTGCCGATCGTGACGCGCGCGCTGGTCGCGACCGACCTGTCGCAGTTCGCCAACCGCGCCGTGCCGTTCGCGTTCGCGCTCACGCCCGACGGCGGCGAGGTCCACATGCTGCACGTCGCGTCCGCCGACGCGGAGTACGACGAGAGCGAGCTCGCGCGCGCGCTGTTCGCGCTCGCGCCGGCCGGGATGCGGCGCGAGGTCTCGGCGCACGTCGCGCGCGGCGACGACGCCGCGCTGGTGATCGCGCAGACCGCGGCGCGGCTCGGGGTCGACGTCATCTGCATCGCGTCGCACGGCCGCTCGGGGATCAGCCGCGCGCTGGTCGGCTCGATCGCCGACAAGGTGCTGCGCGCGTCGCGCAAGCCGGTGCTCGTGCTGCGGCCGACGTAAGCCGTTCCGACAGCTGACGGAACGCCGTGCATGCGCCGGGCGCGACGC
>DATJAE010000206.1:0-73520 GCA_035516595.1 Kofleriaceae bacterium
TGGATCGGACCCAAGGTCTGCTGAGTGTGGCGCCCACGCACGGGCATTTCGCCGCGAAGCCGCCGCGCCAGCGCATCACCTCGCGAAGAAGCTGCGGATGGTCTTGACCCGGCGCTGCAGCAGCAGCGGCAGCTTCCATGCGCGGCCGAGCTTCATCAGCTGGAGGTCGCTGAGCAGATCGCCGAGCTCCCACACCGAGCGGTCCCACGGCATCCACCACGCCTCCGGCTTGGCGGAGCGATCGATCACCACCGCCTTGGGCCGCACGAACGTGGGCAGCGCGTGCACGCTGTTGGCGACACCGAACCCGGTCTCGCGCGTGCCGGTCCACGGCAGCGCGACCACCGCGCCGGTGAACGAGTGGTTGTTGATCGAGGCGATGCCGACGTCGAGCCGGGCCGCGAGCTGCTCGCCGCGCGCTAGATCGCCGGTCCAGATCGACGCGCCGAGCCCGTAGCGCGCGCGGTTGACCCGGCGGATCGCGTCGGCCGCGCCGTCGACCCGCACGACCGCGAGCACGGGGCCGAACGTCTCGTCGCGCACGATCTTCATGTCCTCGGTGCAGTGATCGAGCAGGGTCGGCGGATAGAACAGGCCCTCGCCGGTCGCCTGGCCGCCGCACACCAGCGTGGCGCCCTTGGCGAGCGCGTCGGCGACGTGCTCGATCACCAGGTCGTACTGGCGGCGGTTGGCGAGCGGCGAGATGTCGGCGTACGGCGCGGGGCCGAGCTGCAGGCGCTGCCACGCCGCGGCGAGCCGGCCGACGATCTCGTCGGCGACGTGCTCCTCGATCAGCGCGACCTCGATCGCGCCGCACGCCTGGCCGACGTTGGCGAGCGCCCAGTGGGTGAGCCCGGCGAGCGTGCGCTCGCGATCGCAATCCTCGAGCACGATCGCGCAGTCCTTGCCGCCCATCTCGACGCTCGACGGGATGCCGCGCTCGGCGCAGCGCACCGCGACCGCGTGCCCGGTGCGCGGCGAGCCGGTGAACGCGCACGCGTCGATCCCGGCGTCGATCAGCGCGGCGCCCTGCGCGCCGTCGCCGTGCACCGCGGCGACCAGGCCGTCCGGCAGCTCGGCGGCGAGCGCGTCGACGAACCATTGCGTGGTGAGCGGCGCGTACTCCGACGGCTTGACCACGACCGCGTTGCCGCACAGCAGCGCCGGGTAGACCGCGCGATATAGCCCCGCGATCGGGAAGTTCCACGGCGCGATCACGCCGACCACGCCGCGCGGGATCTGATCGATGTAGGCGCGCTTGCCGGGCAGCTGCACCGGGTTGAGCCGGATCTTGTGCCGCGCGATCGCGGGACGCACGACCGCGATCCACTGCTTCAGCATGTCGAGGTGGCCGATGCCCTCGTCGAACAGCGCCTCGACCTCGAGCTTGCCGATCTCGTCGCGCACCAGCGCCATCGCCTCGCCGCGCCGCGCCAGCATCGACTTCGCGGCGCGCACCAGCGCGGCGGCGCGGTCGTCGAACGCGCGCTCGCGCCACGCCGGCTGGGCGGCGCGGGCCGCGGCGACCGCGGCGCGGATGGCGTCGTCGCTCGCGCGCGGCACCGCGGGCAACCGCCGCAGATCGATCGGACAGGTGCGCTCGATCGCGCCGTCGTCGATCGAGAGGTTCGCGGTGCGCTGGGTCATGGCGCTGCTATACCTCGGCGGGCGCGCGCCAGACCAGCGGGACGAGCGAGCCGACCACCACCCAGACCAGCTGGGCGAGGTGCGCGAGCAGCGCGATCGAGACCGCGCTGGCTCCCGGCAGGCCGAGCGCGTGCGCCGCGAGCGTGTAGTTGCTCTCGGTCGCGCCGAGCTGCGCGGGGATCAGGTCGCCGACCGCGGCGCCGACCAGGTGCACGCTCTCCGAGCACAGCGCGCTCGCGATCGAGAACGCGCCGCCGACGATCGCGATCAGCACCGCGTTCTGTGCGACCTGGACGACCCGGCCGCACAGCTCCCAGCCGATCGCGCGCCATGGCAGGAACGGCTCGCGCTCGAACGCCGCGTCGAGCTCGGCGCCGAATTCCTTGGCGCGCGCGATCCGCCGGCCGAGCCACGCGCCGACCCGCGCGCGCCGGCCGATCGCGAGCAGCGACAGCCCGAGGACGAGCGTCACCGCGGCGTTGATCGCGATCGCGAGCGCGAGCCAGGTCGGGCCGATCACGACGAGCACGGCGATCGTCGCGGGGATCGAGATCGCGGCGTTCGCGATCAGCGCGGCGGCCTGCAGGCGCGCCGCCGCGGCGCCGGCGCGCCCCGCGCCGACCCAGCGCGCGAGCATCGACGCGCGCGCGCCCTCGGCGACGGTGCGGCCGGCCGGCACCAGGCCCATGAGCGCGTACCCGACGAGGCCGGCGCGCACGTACTGGCGGAGCGGGACGCCCGCGCCGGCCTCGCCGTACAGCGAGCGCAGCCCGCACATCGTGCAGGTCAGCACGCCGGCCTCGAGCACGACGATCAGCGGGAAGTACGGCGCGGCGCCGGCGAGCGCGCGGCCGACGTCCTCGATGCCGAGCCGGCGCAGGATCAGCGCGACGCCCGCGATCGCGCAGGTGACCAGCGCGACCCGACCGGGCGCCGAGCGCGCGGCCGCGAGCACGCGCGTGGTCACGGGGTCCTGGCGAGCAGCTCGGGCAGGCGTTCCCACACGCGCTCGAACGCCTCGGCGTAGGCGTCGATCAGCGCCGGAGGCTGCGGTGCGATCGGGCAGGTATGCGAGAACAGGACGAGCGAGCTGTCGAGCAGCGCGGTCGTCTCCGGGTACTGCGCGAGGTCGTAGTCGACCGGCGGGCCGAGGCTCCACGGGCAGGCCGTGCCGCCGAGCCCGGCGCGGTCGCGAAACAGCCCTTGCGCCGGCACGGGTTTGGTCTGCCACAGGCAGGCCTCGACGCCCACCGCGATCAGCGCGGCGCGCACCGCGTCGCGCACGCGCGAAGGCGGCGCGGTGACGCCCCGTGCCCGCGCGTCGAGCCGCACCCGGTACTTGTGGAAGCAGCTGGTATCGCCGGGGCGTACCGCGGGCGGGGTGACGCCGGGCAGCTTGCCGAGCCGGGCCGACAGCGCGGCCGCGTTGCGCTGCGCGCTCGCGGTCCAGCCGTCGAGCTTGCGCAGCTGGGCGCGCGCGATCGCCGCCGTCAGCTCGGTCGTGCGGTACATCCAGCCCATACCGAGCGAGTCGTAGGCGCGGTTGCCGTCGAGCGCGCGCTCGATCCGGTAGCTCGCCTCGTCGTCATCGCGCATGTCCTCGCCGAACATGCGAGCGCGGTTGGCGCGCCGCCACAGCTCGTCGTCGTCGGTGACGACCAGCCCGCCCTCGCCGGCGGGCAGGCTCTTGGATGACTGGATGCTGAAGCAGCCGAGCGCGCCGAACGTGCCGACCTGCTTGCCGCGGTGGCTGGCGCCGTGCGCCTGCGCCGCGTCCTCGATCAGCACGAGCCCGCGCCGCCGGCAGATCTCGGCGATGGCGTCGAGGTCGCACGGCGTGCCGTGGATGTGCACCGGCATCACCGCGCGGGTCGCCGGCGTGATCGCGCGCTCGACCAGCGCCGGGTCCATGCCGAGCGTGCGCGGCTCGATATCGACGAACACCGGCACCGCGCCGGCCTGGAGCACGGCGAGCCCGGTCGCGACGAACGTGAACGCCGGCACGATCACCTGGTGGCCGGGCCCGATGCCCGCCGCGATCAGCGCGACGTGTAGCGCCGCGGTGCCGCTGTTGGTCGCGATGCAGCGCTTCGAGCCGACGTGGGCTGCCCACTCGCGCTCGAGCCCGCGCACCTCCGGCGCGAACGGCCCCGACAGCACGCCGCGCTCGAGCACGCCGAGCACGGCGGCCCGCTCCTCGGCGCCGAGCACCGGCCAGCGCACGTGGTCGTCGGGGCGGATCACGCTAGCCGGTCGCGGTCGCGACCGCGGGCTGCTGGGCCTCGCGACGGATCCGCTCGAGCCACGTCTCGAGCAGGGCCTGCTGCTTGAACAGGTCGTGCACCGGGCGCTCCCCCTCGGTGTGGTAGGGCGCCTTGAAGAACACCGACATCTGGCGCTGGATGCCGCGCTCGCGGTGGCGCTTGGCGAGATCGAGCAGGCGGACCAGATCGAACACGATCGGCGCCGCGAGGATCGAGTCCTTGCACAGGAAGTCGACCTTCAGCTGCATGTGCTCGCCGAGGAAGCCGACCAGGTCGATCGAGTCCCAGGCTTCCTTCGCGTCGCCGCGCGGCTTGTAGTAGTCGATGTGGACCTGGTGGTTGGCGATCCGGTAGCCGAGGATGTCGTCGAGCACCTTCGACTTGCTCTCGACCTTGGTCTTGTTCGAGCCCGGGTCGTCGAGCACGA
The DNA here is from genome assembly GCA_035516595.1 of Kofleriaceae bacterium. Lineage (GTDB taxonomy): Bacteria > Myxococcota_A > Polyangia > Haliangiales > Haliangiaceae > JABFXX01. The sequence continues at coordinate 4,339 of DATJAE010000206.1, forward strand.
GGCCGTCGTTGTTGCCCAGGATGTTGGTCGAGTACCAGCCGTCGACGTAGAGCTGGCGGATCGCGAACGCGGGCGCCAGCACGGTCTTGAGCATGGTCTGGCCGGTCTTGCCGTCCTCGCCGGCGATCGGCACGCCGCGCCGCTCCGCCATCTCCTCGAGCGCCGGGATCTTCGACAGGCTCGGCGTGAAGTTCGCGTGCGGGATGCCGAGCTGCAGCGCGACGTAGAGGTACTTCATCGCCGGGCTGATCCGCGGGTCGCCGGCGTCGAGGCCGGCCTCGAACGCGGTGATCGAGCGGTGCACGTCCTCGAGCTCGCAGTAGCGCTCGGTCGAGGTCAGGTTGACCATCACCACCCGCGCCAGCTTGTGATGGAGCTTGAAGGCCTCGATGTTGGCGGCGATCAGCTCGAGCTCCTCGCGGACGCTGCCGACCTGGACCAGGTGCTTGCCCGCCATCGAGCCGAGGAAGCGACCCGACGCGACCGCCGGCCACGGCTCGATCGCCTCGAGCTCGATCTTCACCTTGTCGAGCAGATGGCGGGGCACGACCTCGTGGTCGAGCGCCGCCTCGTACGCATTGTCCGCGCGCAGATCCCAGCCGCCGAACACCAGCTCGTCGAGCGGAGCCAGCGGCAGGCCGGCGCATAGCGCCGACTCCGTCATCATGCCGTGCTTGGGCACCAGGCCCTTCCGCATCAGCGCCGCACCCGCCATCACCGTGGTGGCAACCGCGCCGTTGCTACCGGCGATGCAGACTCCTACGCGCTTCTCTGCTGACATTTACATCACCTCGAGAGTTGGGCCCTGCGCGAATCTGCGCAGCAGATCCCGTCGTCGATCATCGACAATGCGTGGAAACTTGTTCTGGGCGTTCGTTTGACCGAGCGCCGCCATGAAACGTTCAGTCGCGCCGCGGCCGAGCGGCACCACCTTGGGCGCGAGGATCGCGACATCGCTCGCGCGGTGCTCACGATACACCCGGTTCTGGGCACATAGCTCGCGGTCGATTGCCGCAGCAAAGCCATCGAGGTCGTGCGGCGGGCGCTCGAACTCCACGAAAAACAGGTAGCGGCCCTTGCCGGTCGCCGCGGTGCCGACCTCGGCCGCCGCGGAGTACTCGACGATCCCGCACGGCACGGTGTGCTGGGCGCTGGCGACCGCGCGCTCGATCTCGATCTGGGTGGTCAGCTCCTGCGTGATCGACAGCATCCCGCTGGCGCGGCCGGCGAACACCATGCGGTGCGGAAACACCGAGGTGAAGCGCACGAAGTCGCCGATGTAGTAGCCGAACAGGCCGGACGAGGTGGTGACCACGACCGAGTAGTCGACCCCGGGCTGGACGCCCCACAGCGGCTCGCGCTTGGCGTCGGGCTTGCCGTGATCGGCGCGCGCGACGAACTCGAAGAACACGCCGCGGTCCGGGATCATCAGCATCGCGTCGTCGCCGCGCTTGTCGCTGGCCGCGAAGATGCCGCCCTCGGTGGCGTTGTAGGTGTCGACGATCGGGAGCGGGCGGCCGAACTTCTCGGCGATGATCGCGCGGTACGGCTCGGCGAACACGCCGCCGCCGAGCAGCACGCTCAGGTTCGGCCAGATGTCGGAGACCGTGCGGGCGCGCCGGCCGCGCGCGTTGGCGGCGGCGAGCACGCGATCGAACAGGATCGAGAACCAGCAGGTCGTGCCCGACAGCGCGCGGATATCGTGGTCGAGGTAGGTCTCGGCGATCGCCTGCAGCTTCCGATCGTAGATCTCGATGTCGCGCACCTCGGCGCGCGGCAGCACCAGTCGCCTGGCAAGCGGCGGCATGTGCAGCTGCATGATGCCGGGGTTGCTCGCCGTCATCACCTCGCCCTCGCGCCGGAGGTTGCTCGGCGGCATGAGCGCGAGGATGAAGCCCCTGGTGAACGTCCGGTCGCCGTACATCGTGAGGTAGCGGCCGATGCAGTCGAGCCCTGCCTTCTGCTGCCACTTGATCTGCTGCTCGGAGATCGGCAGGAACTTCGCGTTGGCGACGGTGTGCGAGGTGCCCGACGAGTTGCCGAAGTAGCGGATCAACCCGGGCCACAGCACGTCGCGCTCGCCGCGCCGCATGCGCTGGAGCTGCGGCTCGTAGTCCGCGTAGCTGCGCAGCGGGACGCGGTTGCGGAAGTCATCGTAGCTCTTCACCGAGCCCAGCTCGTACGAGCGACCGACCTCGGTGGCCGACGCGGTCTTGCAGTGCGCGAGCAGGATCTCGGTCTGGATGCGCTCGGGTGCGCGCGCGTGTCGATCCCATTGCGCGACGCGCGCCTTCGCGACCGCCCACATCGCGGGGCCCGTGATGGAAGAGCCAGGTAACGAGATCATCTCGAGCCTACCCGGGGCGCACCATACGCTCGCGCTCCCGCAGATTCAACGTGGCAAGTTCACAACCGCAACATTGCCAGCAGTGCGCAATTACAGTGCGGTGGCGCGAGGACCTGTTCGATCTTTGACACCCACTGCAAGCAGCGCGGGCACCAGCACGAGCGCGGTCAGGACGCTCGTCACCTCGCCGATCAGCGACGCCGTGCCGAAGCCCTTGATCGCGAGGTTGTCGCTGACCAGGAGCGATCCATAGCCGATCATCGTGGTGAGCGAGCATACGAAGACTGCACTCCCGCTGGTCCGCAGGGTGACGATCGGATCGGGGATCGCTTCGTGGTGCTGGCGGTGGGCGATGTTGACCGCGTAGTCGATCCCCAGGCCGAGCGTGATCGGCAGCGCGACGAAGTCGAGGAAGTTGACCTTGAGGCCGAGCAGCGCGCACACCGCCACCATGAGCAGCGAGCCGGTCGCGGTGGCGAGCAAGACCGCCAGGCCGCGCCGGGTGCAGCCGAGCATGAGCACGACCATCGCGATCAGCCCCGCGGCCGCGACCAGCGTCACGAGCGGGCCGTCGGCGGCGACCACCTGGATGATGTCGGCGAAGATCACGCTGGTGCCCGACGTGGTGACGGTCTCGCCGTCGGGCAGATCGATCCGGCGCACCGCGGACGCGAACCGGATCAGATCGTGGCCGTCGAGCTCGTCGATGCCGTCGCCGGGGCGGATCGAGATCAGGTAGCCGAGCTTGCCGTCCTTCTCCGACAGCGCCTCGCGGATCGACGGCGGCAGGTCGGCCGGCGTGATCGCCTGGAGGTCGGCGGGCGGGCGCAGCTCGGCGAGGTCCTTGCGCTCCTGGTCGTCCAGGGCGTCGAGCGCGTCGTCGTCGAGCAGGCTGCGGATCTGGGCGAGCACGGCGAGCTTCTCGGCCTGGTGCTCCGGCACGACGTCGAGGATCGACTCGATCGAGCCGATCGGGCGCTGGCGGGCGGGCTTGTCGCGATCGACCGCGCGCAGCGCCTCGACGATCGGCGGCACCTGATCGAGCCGGTCGGCCGCGATGAACGTGCGGCCGGCGTAGCCGCGGCCGAACGCGTCGTCGGACACCTTCATCCAGTGCCGCTCGGTCAGCGCGTCCTGGCCCTGCGAGCGCAGCATGCGGATGTCGTACTCGAACGGATCGGACGCGACGTAGCGCACGACCACGACGGTCGCGGCGACCGCGATCGCGGCGGCGGCGGCGGCCACCCAGCTCGAGCGCCGGAACCCGAGCACGCGGACCAGGGTCGAGCCGACGAACGGATCGCCGTGATAGATCCGGGTGTCGCGGCCGAACTGCAGCATCAGGGCGGGCAGCACGAGGAAGCTCGCGATCCAGCACAGCAGCATGCCGATCGCGCCGATCACCGCGAAGTCGGCGAAGCCCTTGAAGCTGGTCACCGCGAGCGAGCCGTACGCGATCGACGCGCCGAGCGAGGCGACCGCGGTCGGGCGCAGCGTGCCGACCATCGCCATCGCGAGCGCGTCCTCGACGTCGCGCCTGCGCCGCTCCTCGAGGTAACGCGCGATCAAGAGGATGCCGTAGTTGACCCCGTTGCCGGCGATGATCGCGCCGAGGAACGCGGTCGCCGCGTTGAGGTGGCCGATCGTGAACGCGGCGACGCCGAACGCCGCGGTGACCGCGACCGCGAGCGTGCCGACCAGCAGCCCGAGCAAGGTCGCGCTGCGGAAGTACAGCGCGATCAGGAGCGCGACCAGGATCGTCGTGACGATGCTCGACAGCAGCGTGCCCGAGAGCAGCGCGCGGTGCTCCGACAGCGCGGTGACCACCCCGCCGGCGAAGCCGATGTCGGTGCCCGGGTGCGCGGCGAGGACGTGCGCGCGCACCGCGTCGAGCGCGCCGAGCAGCTGCTTGCCGCGATCGACGTCGGTGCCGGCGAACGCGGTCCGCACCTGGAGCAGCGCGGTCCCGCCGTCGGCCGACACGTTGCTGGGGCGATCGAGCTTGGCCTCGGCGTCGCGCCGTTTGGCGCGCAGGTCGTCGAGCTCCTTGCGATCGGCCGCGGTGGTGTCGCCGGGATGATCGTCGAGATCGACGTACAGCGGGTCGGCCGCGAGCTTGGCGTCGTGGATCCGGCGCTCGAGCGCGTCGCGCGCGCGGACGAGGTCGGGCAGCGGCACGAGCAGCTGGCGGTGCGCGCGCAGGAACGCGCGGGCCTCGGCGTCGTCGCCGTCCACGCGATCGACCAGCTCCGGCGGGATCGCGCGCGCGCCGGCGAGCATGTCGTCGGTCGCGGCGGCGCGGGCCTCGGGTGTGGGCGCCTGGATCACGACCAGCACGGTGTCGCTGGACTTGACCCGTGCCTCGAGCTTGCGGAGATCGCGCACCGCGGGCGCGTTGCGCGGAAGCAGGTTCGCGAAGTCCGCGTAGAGCGGCAGGTGGAACGCGATCAGATAGGTCGCACCCGCCAGCACGAGCACGCTCCCGACCAGGATCGCGCCGACGTGGCGCTTCACCCACGCGAGGTAGCGACGGGCGAGGCGTTCGCTGGCCGGACTCACGGCGCGAGGCTACCGCGGCTCACCGCACCGCGCTCGGCAGGCCCACCGTCGCCAGAATGGCGAGCAGCTCGTCGTGGATCTTGCCATTGGTGGCCACCACCGCACCGCGCTCGAGGCGCAGCGGCTCGCCCATCCAACCGGTCACCCGCCCGCCGGCTTCCTCGACCAGCAACGATCCTGCCGCGAGATCCCAGGCCTTGAGCTTCATGTCCCAGAATCCGTCGTAGGTGCCGGCCGCGACCAGGGCCTGCTCGAGCGCGGACGAGCCGAGCCGCCGGACCGCCCGGGCGCGCTGCTTCACCGCGACGAACTGCGCGTAGTTGTTTTCCGGGCTGGTCTTGCGGTCCGAGGGAAACCCGGTGCCGAGCATCGCGCGATCCAGGCCGGCCACCGAGGTGACGGCGAGCCGGTTGCCGTTGCAGAACGCGCCGCCGCCGCGGGTCGCGGTGAACGTGAGATCGAGCACCGGCGCGTGGACCACGCCGACATCGACCCGGCCGGCGGTCTCGCGGGCGCCAGCCCCGCCGGCCGAGGCGATCGCGCGATCGGCCGCGTCGGAGACGCGGGCGCCAGCCCCGCCGGCCGCGTCGGAGACGCGGGCGATCGCCACGCAGAACCACGGCAGGCCGTGCGCGAAGTTGGTCGTGCCATCGAGCGGATCGACCAGCCAGCGCGCGCGCGCGCCGGCCGCGTCGTGGCCGGTGCCCTCCTCGGCGATCACCGCGTCGTCGGGGAACGCGGCGCGCAGGCGCTCGACGATCACCGCTTCGGCGCGGCGGTCGTACTCGGTGACCAGATCGAACGCGGCGGTCTTGGCGGCGGTGTCGTGGCGCGGGCCGAGCACCGCCGCCGGTCCGCCGGCGAACGCCTCGCGCAGCACCGCCCCGGCGGCTCGTGCGATCGCCACCGCGGTCGCGAGCGCGGCTTCGGGGTCAGCGGACACGGCGGCGGACGATGCCGAAGCCTGCCCGGCTTGTCCAGCGCCGTGCACATCTTGCGCGGTGGATCGTTCCGTTACGCTGCCGTCGCATCGCCGCGGTGAGTTGTGTTACGACCCGCGCCATGAAGGTCCTCGTCACGGGGGGCAATGGATTCATCGGTTCGGTCGTGGTCCGCATGCTTGCCGCGGAGGGCCACGAGGTGCGCTGCCTGCTGCGCGCGACCAGCCAGACCGACCGCCTCGCCGGCGAGACCTACGAGCGCGTGGTCGGCGACGTCCGCGATGCCGCGAGCGTCGGCGCTGCGCTCGACGGCTGCGACGCCGTGATCCACCTGGCGAGCCTGTCGGCGTGGGACCAGATCGACTCGCCGCTGATGGACGAGGTCGTCGAGGGCGGCACGCGCAACGTGCTCGACGCCGCGCGCGCCCGGCCGGGCACCCGGGTGGTGTTCGTGTCGAGCATCCTCGCGGTCAACGGCTCGAACCGGCCGACCGAGTTCGACGAGGCCGCCAAGTGGACCGTCCCCGACCGCCGGCTCAAGTACTCGCGCTGCAAGCGCAAGGCCGAGGCGATGTGCCAGCAGGCGGTCACCGACGGCGTGCCGGTCGTGATCGTCAATCCGGGCGAGGTCTACGGCCCCAACGACACCGCGCTGATCACGGCGTGCAACCTGATCGACTTCGCCAAGTCCAAGCCGGTGCTGGTGTGCAACGGCGGCACGTCGATCGTGTACGTCGACGACGTCGCGCTCGCGATCGTGCGCGCGCTCGAGCGCGGCCGGTCGGGCGAGCGCTACATCCTCGGCGGCGATAACGTGACGGTGAAGCAGCTCGCCGCGCTGTGCCTGCAGCTGCTGGGCCAGCGCAAGCGGATCGTGCGCGTGCCCAACCCGGTGATCCTCGCGCTCACCGCGGTGGCGACCCGCCTGCACATCCCGCTGCCGTACAACCCGCACGTCATTCCGTACGCCACCAAGTTCTGGTTCATGTCGTCGAAGAAGGCGCAGCGCGAGCTCGGAGTCAGCTTCCGCGGCGCGCGCGACACCCTGGTTCCGACCCTGGACTGGCTCAAGCAGAGCGGGAGAATCGCGTGAAGCTGGAAGTTGTCGAGGGCGCGCGCACCGCCGCGCTGCCCGAGCCCCGGCCGCCCAGGCCGGATCGCCTCGAGCCCCGTACGTTGATCGACGTGCTGGACGAATGCCACCTCGCGGGCGATGCCAGGGGCTGCACGTTCGTCGACGCCGACGGCAACGGTCCGACGTTCGGCTTTCGCACGCTGGTCGACGAGGCGCGGCGGCGCGGCCGTCAGCTGGTCGGCCTGGGGCTGCGCAAGGGCGATCGCGTCGCGCTGGTCATCCCCGAGGCCAAGGACTTCGTGCTGACGTTCCTCGGCGCGGTCACCGCCGGGATCGTGCCGGTGCCGCTGTACCCGCCGCTGTCGCTCGGCCGGCTCGACGCCTACCTGGGCGGCATGGTGCGCACGCTCAACGCCGCGGCGGTGGATCTGGTCGTCACGTCGGCGCAGGTCCAGAAGATCCTGTGGCCGGTGCTGCCGCGCGTCCCGACCGCGCGCGACCTCGTCACGGTCGAGCAGCTCGCCGGGCTCGCAGAGTCGAGCGAGCCCGCGCCCGACATCGCGCCGACCGATCCGCTGTTCCTGCAGTTCACCTCGGGCTCGACCGCGGCCCCCAAGGGCGTGGTGGTCACACACGGCTCGCTGTGCGCGAACGCGGTCGGCATCATGAAGTTCGGGCTCGAGGCCACGCCGGAGCGCGACGTCGCGGTGTCGTGGCTGCCGCTCTATCACGACATGGGCCTGATCGGGTTCGTGCTGTCGCCGCTGTTCATCCCGTGCGCGACGGTGTTCATCCCGACCGTCGCGTTCGTCAAGCGGCCGTCGCTGTGGATGGAGACCATCCACCGCCACCGCGGCACGATCACGTTCGCGCCGAACTTCGCGTTCGCGCGCGTCACCAAGCGGGCGAGCGACGCCGAGATCGCGCGCTGGGACCTGTCGTGCCTGCGCGTGGTGGGCTGCGGCGCCGAGCCGATCCACGCCGGCACGATGCGCGCGTTCGTCGAGCGCTTCGGCCAGGCCGGGTTGCCGCACGACGCGATGCTGCCGTGCTACGGCATGGCCGAGGCGACGCTCGCGATGAGCTTCGTGCCGCTGCGCCAGCCGCTCCAGGTCGACTCGATCGATCCCGACGCGTGCTACGCCGAGCGCCGCGCGGTGCCGGCGTCGACCGCATCGGGCGCGCTCGAGCTGGTCGCGTGCGGCCGGCCGTTCCCCGGCCACGAGCTCGGGATCTTCGACGACGACGATCGCCCGCTCGGCGATCGCCAGATCGGCGAGATCCGCTATCGCGGCCCGTCGGTCGCGGCCGGCTACTTCCGCAACGCCGAGCAGACCCGCGCGGTGTTCGGCGGCGCGCGCGAAGATGGCTGGCTGCGCACCGGCGATCTGGGCTACATGGCCGACGGCTCGCTCTACATCTCGGGCCGCAAGAAGGACATCCTGATCATCCACGGCCGCAACTACTACCCGCAGGGCATCGAGTGGCTGGTCGAGGAGGTCGCGGGGATCCGCAAGGGCAACGTCGTGGCGTTCTCGGTGCCCGGCGCCACGGCCGAGGAGATCGTCGTGGTCGCCGAGACCACGGAGGCCGACGCCGCCGCGCGCGCCAGGATCGCGGCCGAGGTCAAGCGCCACGTCAACGAGGCGATGGCGCTCGCGGTCGGCGACGTCACGCTGGTCGGGCTCGGCGAGCTGCCGAAGACCACGTCGGGCAAGCTGCAGCGCGCCAAGACGCGCGAGCAGTACCTCGCCGGGACGCTCGGCACCGAGGGCGTGCGCAGCCTGTCGAGCGGCGCGCAGAAGCTCGCGCTCGCACGTCACCTCGCGGCCGGCATGGTGAGCCGGCTGCGCCATCGCATCGGGACGCGGCTCGGCATGGGCTGGCTGGCCAAGTCCCGGCAACCGGAGGAGCGCTAATGGGCTCGACGCAAGCAGACGTCGCGGTGTCCTACGACGTCGACAACGAATTCTTCCGGCTGTGGCTCGACGAGCGCATGAGCTACACCTGCGCGCTGTTCGAGGACCGCGAGCTCGCGATCCCGACGTCCGAGGGCCAAAAGCCCGCCGGCAACCTCGAGCAGGCGCAGCTCCGCAAGCTCGGCTGGCTGCACGACGCCGCGCACCTGGCGCCCGACAAGAGCGTGCTCGACATCGGCTGCGGCTGGGGCGCCAACCTCGAGTACCTTGCGACCGCGCGCGGCGTGCGCGACTGCCACGGCATCACGCTATCGCCGGCGCAGCACGCCGAGATCGAGCGGCGCGCGCTGCCCAACGTCACCAGCCACTGCGTGTCGTATCGCGACTACGTGCCGGACCGGAAGTTCGACGCCGTGATCTCGATCTGCATGATGGAGCACATCTGCTCGCCCGAGGAGGCGCGCGCCGGCAAGGCGATCGACATGTACCGCGACTACTTCCGCCGCGCGTGGGAGTGGACCAAGCCGGGCGCGTGGTTCGGCCTGCAGACGATCCTGCGCAACCGCGTGCCGCGCGAGCGCCAGGACATCCGCGACGTCGGCTGGATGACCTACGTGATCTTCCCCGGCGGGATCACGCCGCGCCTCGAGGAGATCATCTCGGCGGTGAACCCGTACTGGGAGGTCACCGAGGTCCAGACCCGCCGGCTGCACTACCAGCGGACGTGCGAGCACTGGCGCGCGAGGCTGCGCGATCACCGCGCCGTGATCGAGCAGCGCTGGGGCGCGAAGCTCTACGCCGACTACGATCGTTACCTCTCGACGTGCGTGCGCGCGTTCGGGATGCACTACCAGTCCCTCGCGCAGTACGCGCTGCGCCGGATCGATGCTTAGGAGGAGTTGCCATGACTGACACACTCGACATCGTCACGTTGTTCAAGCAGGCCGCGTTCGAGGCCGAGGGCCGCCATCTGGAGGGCCTGACGCTCGACTCGAAGCTGTCGGAGCTCGCGATGGACTCGGTCGCCGTGATGGAGACCATCGGCGTGTTCGAGCAGCGCGTCGGCATCCGGTTTGCCGACGAGGACCTGTCGCGGCTCACCTGCCTGCGCGATCTGCAGGCGCTGGTCGAGAAGGCGCGGCGCGTCGCGTAAGGAGCGTCCATGGCCGTATCGCCGACCAGCGCGGAGCGAATCTACCGCGAGTACATGAGCTTCTTCGAGAAGGCGGAGAAGCATCGCCGGTGGAGCGTGTTCGACGACATCCCGTGGGACAAGCTCGACGGTTGCCCGCGCGACCCGCTGCTCGCGCGCTGCGCCGAGACGTTCTGCGGCGTCGAGATGTACCTGCCGGATTACGTCGCGCAGGGCATCAACCAGTTTCGCGAGTGCTTCGGCCGCGCCTGGTTCCTCGCGAACTGGGGCTACGAGGAGTCCAAGCACGCACTCGCGCTGCGCGAGTACCTGCGGCGCTCGGGCCAGCGCACGGACGAACAGATCGCCGCGTTCGAGCGCGAGATCCTCGGCAAGCAGTGGAAGAAGCCGTTCGGCACGGCGCGCCAGATCACGCTGTACGGGATCATCCAGGAGCTGACGACCTACGTGTTCTACAAGAAGCACAAGGCGCTCGCGCAGTCGCGCGGCGACGAGGTGCTCGCCGCGATCTACGGCCTGGTCGCGCGCGACGAGATCGCCCACTTCGGGTTCTACGCGTCGGCCACGCGGGTCCTGCTCGAGGAGGATCGCGACGGCACCAAGCGCGACCTCGCGCACGTGTTCCGCAACTTCACGATGCCGGCGTACGACCTCGTGCCGGAGTACGACGACCGCGTTCAGATGATGCGCCAGGCCGGGATGGACCACCGCGCGTTCATCGCCGAGGTCTGGCTCCCGGCGCTCAAGGCCGTCGGCGTCAACCGCGCCGAGCTCGTCGGCCTGGATCGCCGCGGCACCGAGCCCGGGACGGACCTGGTCGCATGACCGGCGACATCGCGATCACCGGCATGGCGTGCCGGTTCCCTCGCGCGCGCGATCTCGGCGCGTACTGGCGCAACATCCACGACGCGCGGGTGTGCTTCTCCGAGATCCCGGCCGAGCGCTGGAACCACGCGCTGTTCTACGACGCGTCGCCGCGCGCGATCGACAAGACCTACGCGCGCAAGGTCGGCCTGCTCGATGACGTCAAGTCGTTCGCGGCGATGCACTACGGGCTCGCGCCGCTGCGCGTGACCGTGATGGATCCGCAGCATCGCCTGCTGCTCGACGCCGTGCGCGAGGCGATCGAGGACGCGGGCTGGGCCGAGACGGCGCTCGCCGGCTCGCGCACCGGCGTGTACGTCGGCGCGAGCGTGTCGGAGTACAAGGACCTGGTCACCAGCCGGCTGCGCGCGCGCGCGATGTTCGACGGCCAGTGGGGGCGCGCGCCCGCGGCCGCGCCGGAGATCGTCGACGCGATCGTCGAGGACGTCACGCCGCTGCGCGCGTTCTCGATCGCGGGGAATCTCTTGAACATGGCGGCGGCGACGGTCGCGCAGACGTTCGATCTGCGCGGGCCGGCGTTCACGATCGACGCGGCGTGCAGCTCGTCCCTGGTGGCGACCTGCGACGCCGTGCTCGCGCTGCGCGCCGGCGTATGCGATCGCGCGATCGCGGGCGGCGTGTATCTCAACCTCACGCCCGACAACCTGGTCGGGTTCTCGCGGATCGGCGCGATCTCGCCGAGCGACGCGTGCCGGCCGTTCGACGAGAAGGCCGATGGCTTCGTGCTCGGCGAGGGCGTCGGCGCGGTCGTGCTGCGCCGGCTCGACGACGCGCTGCGCGACGGCGATCGGATCTACGCGGTGATCCGCGGGGTCGGGATCAACAACGACGGGCGCGGCGAGGGGCCGATGACGCCGCGCTTCGAGGGCCAGCTCGACGCGATCGCGCGCGCGCACGCCGAGGTCGACTTCACGCCCGACGCGATCGGCTTCGTCGAGGCGCACGGCACCGCGACCGGGGTCGGCGACGCGACCGAGCTCGGCGCGCTGCGCGACTACTTCGCGGCGCACGCCGGCGGCCCGATCGCGTGCGCGCTGTCGTCGGTCAAGGCGAACATCGGCCACACGATGAGCGCGGCCGGCGTGGCCGGCCTGATCAAGACCGCGCTCGTGATCGACCGCGCGATCATCCCGCCGCAGGCCGGCTTCGCGCGCCCGCACGAGCGGCTCGCGATCGACGGCTCGGGCTTTCACATCGCGACCGAGCCGCGGCCGTTTCGCGGCGCGCCGCGGCGCGCGGCGGTCAGCTCGTTCGGGTTCGGCGGCACCAACTGCCACCTCGTGCTCGAGCAGGCGCCCGAGCGGCGGCGCGCGCAGGTCGCGGTCGCGGCGGCGCCGCGGCCCGAGCCGTTCTTCGTGTCGGCGCCCAGCGCGGAGCTGCTCGCCGCTCACCTCGGCGCGCTGCGCGACGCGATCGCCGACGACGTGCCGCTCGCGGATCTCGCGCACGCGCTCGCGACGCGCGGCCATCACGCCGCGCGGGTCGGGTTCGTGGCGCGCACGCACGCCGAGCTGCGCGACCGGCTCGCGGCCGCGCAGGCGGCGGTGCGCGCGGGTGCCTCGGCGCCGGGCGTGTGGTTCGCCGGCAAGCCGCTCGACGAGGCCGAGCGCGCGATCGCGATGCTGTTCCCGGGGCAGGGCGCGCAGACGCTCGGCCTGGGCCGCGCGCTCTACGATCGCTTCCCGGCGTTCCGCGCGCGGCTCGACGAGCTCGCCGCCGCGCTCGACGGCGAGCTGCCGCAGCCGCTGCTCGCGTACCTCTATCCCAGGCGCAACGGCGACGACGGCGGCGCGATGCGCGCGCTCACCGCGACCGAGGTGTGCCAGCCGGCGATGGCGGCGATCGGCCTGGCGATGTGCGGGTTCGCCGAGCAGCTCGGCATCGCGCCGCGCGCGTACATCGGCCACAGCCTCGGCGAGTTCGTCGCGCTCGCGGCGGGCGGTGCGATCGCGCCGCGCGACGCGGTGCGGTTCGTCGGCCGGCGCGGCAAGATCATGGCCGAGCTGCCGCTGGCCGATCGCGGCGCGATGGCGGCGGTGCAAGGCGATCGCGCGTTCGTCGAGCGCCACCTCGACGGTGCGCGCGACGTGGTGATCGCGAACCTCAACCATCCCAAGCAGACCGTGATCTCGGGCGCGAGCGACGCCGTGCTCGCCGCGTCGGCGCGGCTGGCGGCGGCGGGCGCGACCGTGACCCGGCTCGAGGTCTCGCACGCGTTTCACTCGCCGCTGCTCGCGATCACCGACCAGCCGCTCGCCGAGCTGGTCGGCGGGCTCGACGTCCGTCCGGCGGCGCGGACCGTGGTGTCGTGCATCCGGCCGGGCGCGTATCCCGAGGCGACCGATGCGATGTGCGCGATCATGGCGCGCCACGCGACCTCGACGGTCGACTTCGTCGGCGGCGTGCGCGCGCTCGCGGCGACCGGCGCGAAGATCTTCGTGCAGGCGGCGGCGGGCAGCGCGCTGCTGGCGATGGCGCGCGCGACCTTGCGCGGCGACGCGACGTCCGCGGCGGCGCTGGTCGCGCTCGGCGGTACGAGCGACGACGATGGCACGGCGTTTGTCGAGGCGCTGGTCGAGCTCGCGGTGCTCGGCGTGCCGGTCGCGCTCGCGCGCGTGCACGACGGCGAGGACGTCGCGGTCACGTGGCTGCCGCCGACCCCGCTGCCCACCGAGCGCTACTGGTGCGCGACGCGCACCGACGCGCCGAAGCCCGCGCTGCCGGCCCTGGCGGCGAACCCTTCCGACGACGGCGCAGGCGTGGTCGCGCTGTTCAGGCAGCAGATGGACGTGCTGGCCGCGCATGCCGAGATCATGCGCAGGCAAGCCGAGGTGCTGACGAGAGACGTGCCCGTGCCCGTGCCCGTCCGGGCTCCGACATCCGCGGCCGCGAGCGTGCCGGCGCCGAGCGCGCCCGCTGTCGCGCCGAGCGCGCCCGCGCCCGCGCCGGTCGCCAAGGCCGGCGACGACTCGATCGAGGGCACGCTGCTCGACGTGGTCGCGCAGGTCAGCGCGTTCCCGCGCGCCGAGCTCCAGCCGTCGCAGCGCCTGGTCGCCGACCTCGGCTTCGACTCGCTGATGATCGTCGAGCTCGCGGTCAAGGCGGGCGAGGCGCTGCCCGGGCTCAAGGGCCTACCCAAGACGCTGTTCGCGGGCGAGACCACGATCGGCGACGTCGTCGCGCACGTCCGCGGGGCGCTGCGCAACGCGCGCCCGGCAGACACCGCCGCGGCGAGCACCGCGCCGGCCGAGCTCGCGCGGTTCGTGCCGCGCTGGATCGACGCACCGCTCGCCACGCTGTCGCCCGACGCGATCCCGCCGTTCGCCGGCCCGATCGCGATCCTGGCCGACCGGCGCGGCATCGCCGACGCGCTCGCGCGGCGGCTGCGCGCGGCCGGCGTCGCGATCGGCGAGCTCGCCAGCGCGCGCGGCGCGGTCGATCTGCGCCCGCTCGACAGCGCGCCCGGCCCCGCGCTCGAGCGCAGCGCCGCCGAGCTGCGCGGCTCGCTCGAGGCCGCGCTCGCGGCCGCGCAGACCCTCGTCACGGCGCGGCCCACCCTGTTCGCGGTCGCCCACGCCGCCGAGCGCGATGGCGCGCTCGCCGGCTTCGCCAAGGCGCTCGCGCGCGAGTGGCCCGACGCGCGGGTCAAGGCGATCGCGCTCGATCCCGCGCGCACACCCGACGAGCTCGCCGCGCAGCTGTGCGCCGAGCTGGTCGGCTCGGACGCCACGGTCGAGGTCTCGCTCGCCGGCAGCGCGCGCCAGATCGTCGCGCTCGAGGCGGCGCCGGCCGAGCCCGCGCCGCTGCGCGACGGCGCGGTGGTCGCGATCACCGGCGGCGCGCGCGGCCTCGGTGGCAAGATCGCGCTCGAGCTGGCGCGCCGCCATCGCGCGCGGCTCGTGCTGCTCGGCCGCACGCCGAACGACGAGCTCGTCGCCGCGATCGCGGCGGCCGGCGGCGAGGCGATGTTCGCCGCGTGCGACGTGCGCGACGCCGCCGCGGTCGCCGCCGCGCTCGAGCGCGGTCGCAGCAAGCTCGGCCCGATCGAGGCGGTCGTTCACGCCGCCGGCGTGATCGCCGATGCCGCGGTCGAGCACAAGGATCGCGACAAGCTCGCCGCGGTGTTCGACACCAAGGTCGGCGGCTGGCTCGCGCTCGAGCGCGCGACGCGCAACGACCCGGTCCGCGTCGCGCTCGCGCTCGGCTCGTGGTCGGGGCGGTTCGGCAACGCACAGCAGACCGACTACGCCGCGGCCAACCAGCTGGTCGCCGCGCTCGCCGCCGCCTGGACCGCCGCGCGCCCCCAGACGCGCGCGCTCGCGCTCGATTTGCCGCCGTGGGACGGCTCGACCATGGCGTCGACCATCCCGGCCGCGGTGCGCGCGATGATGCGATCGCGCGGCGTGCCGTTCCTCGACGACGCGCGCGGCCTCGCCGCCGTGCTCGGCGAGCTCGCGGCGCCCGCGCCGGGTGAGGTCGTGCTCGCGCCCGAGGCCGTGCTCCCGCGCGACGATCACGCGCGCATCCGGATCGGGCTCGACAGCCACGCCTACCTCGGCGACCACCGGATCCACGGCGCGCCGGTCTTGCCGCTCGCCGCCGCGACCGACTACATCGCGGCCGCCGGCCAGCGCGCGCTCGGCGGCCACGTCGCGATCACCGCGCTCGAGCTGTGCGACGGCGTCCGGCTCGACGCCGGCCCGGTCGAGCTCGACGTGCGCGCGCGGGGGCGCGGTGACGACGTCGAGGTCGAGCTCGCCGCCGGCGGCAAGCTCGCATATCGCGCGCGCGTCGTGCGCGCGGCCGCGGCGGGGCTGCCCGCGCTCGAGCGCCCCGCGGTGCTCGAGCCCGCGCCGCTCGCGCTCGACGAGTTCTACGCCCGCCACACCTTCCACGGCCCGCGGCTGCGCGGCATCGCGACGATCGACGGGCTCGACGCCACGCACATCGCCGGCACGGTGCGCGCGGCGCGGCCCGGCGAGCTCGGGGAGCGCGCCGGCAACTTCGCGATCGATCCGCTCGTGATCGACGCCAGCTTCCAGCTCGCCGCGTACTTCATGCACGTCCGCCACCGACGCGCCGGCCTGCCGCTCGGCTTCGACGAGCTGCGCCTGCTCGCGCCGCTGCCCCCGGGCGCGCGGATCGGCTGCCTGGTCCGGCTCGAGGCGCAGGACGGCGACGTGTTCGTCGGCAACATCGACTACCGCGATCCGCTCGGCCGGCTGGTCGCGCAGCTGCGCGGCGTGCGCGGCGCGTTCCGCCCGACCGGCGAGGCGGCGAGCGCGGCCGCGCCCGAGCCGCGCAGCTCGATCGAGATCCCGCCCGAGCATTACAAGATCGAGGCGTTCCCCGAGTGCGTCGCGCTGCGCGCGCGGATCGCCGAGGTCGACGACGCCGGGATCGACAACCCGTACTTCAACGTCCACGAGCGCGTCACCGCCGACACCGCGGTGATCAAGGGCCGCGAGGTCATCAACTTCTCGACCTACAACTACGTCGGGCTGTCGGGCGATCCCGCGGTGTCGCGCGCCGCGATCGAGGCGATCGGCAAGTTCGGGACGTCGGTGTCGGCGAGCCGGATCGCGTCGGGCGAGAAGCCGCTGCACCGCGAGCTCGAGACCACGATCGCCAAGTTCCTCGGCACCGAGGACGCGATCGTGATGGTCGGCGGCCACGCGACCAACGTCAGCGTGATCGGCCACATCGTCGGCCCGGGCGATCTCGTCATGCACGACAGCCTCGCGCACGACTCGATCCTCGGCGGCATCAAGCTGTCGGGCGCGCGCCGCCGGCCGTTCCCGCACAACGACTGGAAGGCGCTCGACGACGCGCTGCGCGGCGTGCGCGGCTCGTTCCGCCGCGTGCTGATCGCGATCGAGGGCGTGTACTCGATGGACGGCGACATTCCCGAGCTGCCGAGGTTCATCGAGGTCAAGCAGCGCCACAAGGCGCTGATGCTGGTCGACGAGGCGCACTCGCTCGGCGTGCTCGGCGCGCGCGGCGCCGGCATCGGCGAGCTCTACGGCGTGCGGCGCGGCGACGTCGAGCTGTGGATGGGCACGCTGTCGAAGTCGCTCGCGAGCTGCGGCGGCTACATCGCCGGCACGCGCCAGCTCGTCGAATACTTGAAGTACACCAACCCCGGGTTCGTGTACTCGGTCGGGATCTCGCCACCGAACGCCGCCGCGGCGCTCGCCGCGCTGCGCGAGCTCCAGGCCCGGCCCAAGCTGGTCGCGACCGTGCAGGCGCGCGCCAAGCTGTTCCTCGAGCTGTGCCGCGCCCGCGGCATCGACACCGGCTTCTCCGGCGGCAGCGCGGTCGTGCCGGCGATCATCGGCGACTCGGTGCGCTGCATGCTGATCGCGAACGCGCTCGCCGACGCCGGGATCAACGTCCAGCCGATCATCTATCCCGCGGTCGAGGAGCACCTCGCGCGCCTGCGGTTCTTCATCAGCGCGCGCCACACCGAGGCGCAGCTCAAGCTCACCGCCGACACGCTCGCCGAGGTCAACGCCACGTTCAACCGCACGCCGCGCCGCCGCGCGGCCGCATCGGCGGCTTCGACGCCCACACTCGACGAGGCAAAATGATCGAGGATCGCGCACTCCACCTCTACGAACGCTCGCTCGCCGGCCAGTGGAACGCCGATCGCGGGATCGACTGGAAGATGTCGACCGAGGTCGCGTCGCCGGAGATCGACGCCGCGCGCAAGCGGCTGATCAACGAGCTGTACTGGTCGGAGCAGCAGTCGCTGTGGACCGTGCAGCGCATGAACGAGCCGATCCGCGCGTACTTCAAGGACCACCACTTCTCGCTGTGCGCCGCGCCGCACAACTTCGACGAGTCGCGCCACGCCTACGTGCTCGAGCGCTACTGCCGGCAGATCGGCGCGCTCGGCGCGTGCCCGATGATGTGGACGGTGATCACGCGGGTCGCCGACATGATGGGCGCCAGCGTGGTCAACTACTTCTACTCGATCCTGATCAGCGAGACGCTCGGCGAGGTGCTGTTCGCGATGCTTCGCAAGTCGAAGGCCGACGACCTGCTCAAGGCGATCTGCGAGAACGCGCTGCGCGACGAGGCCCGCCACATCGCGTACGTCACCGAGGCGCTGCGCCGGATCCACCCGCGGCTCGGCCGGCTCGCGCGCGCGCGCGTCGGGCTCACGCTGCGCGCGATGCTGTATTTCGGGCTGCGCAGCCTGCGCCGCACCGAGGCCGACGCGACCACGCTCGGGGTCGATCGCGACGCCTACCTCGACACGTTCGAGCGCAAGCTGTGCGCGAGCATCCGGCGCGCCGGCGTCGAGGACGTGCTCAGCCCCGACGGCGTGACCGCGATCGTCGGCCGGTTCCGCGACCGCCGCGGCGACATCGTCGGCAACGACGCGATCGCCGAGATGACCGCGCTCGAGGACGGTGCGCCGAGCCTGCGCGCGGTCCGCTAGTCTAGCCGTACACCACGGCGATCGCGTCGCGCTCGCCGCGCACGACGATCGCGGTGAGCGCGGGGAACGCGAGCCGCGGCGGATCGAGCGCGATCACCCGGCTCGCGCGCAGCCCGCCGTCGAGCAGGCCGCGGCGCAGCGCCTTGGCGGCCGCCTCCTTGATCGCCCACAGCGCGGCCCAGTCGGCGGCGTCGTGCGCGAGCGCGGCCTCGCCGGGATCGAGGAAGCGCGGCGCGATCCGGCGGACGCGCGGCGCGTCGTCGAGATCGCACAGATCGATGCCGAGCGCGCGCACCCGGCCGACCGCCGCGACCGCATCGCGCCGGCCGTGCGAGATCGACAGCACGGCCTGGCAGCCACGCAGCTCGGGCGCGCCGTCGGCCGCGCGCGTGATCGCGACCACCGTGCCGGGAGCGAACGCGGCGAGCGCGGCGTGCGCGGCGGCCCGCCCCGCGACGTGCTCGATCCGCCGCCGGCCGTCGAGCCGCTGCGCCGCGGCCCATTCCTCGGGCGCGACCGTGCCGCGATATGCCTCCGGGTCGGCGAGCGGCGTTCGCGCGACCCGCACCGGCCCGAATCCGTCGACGAGCTGGCTTGACTTGGCTCCCTCCGGTGTGATCATCGCGCCATGCCGCTGTTTCGCCGCCCCGACGGGGTCCTGATCCGCGACGAGTCCAACGTCCGCAAGATGATGCCCTACTTGATGCGCGGGCGGAACGAGAGCGCGGTCTACCACGAGCAGCTGTTCGACCTCAGCAAGACCCGGCCGTGGCTGCGCGACTACAACCGCAGCCACCCCGACGCGCCGGCGACGCTGTTCCACCTCCACCTCTACGCGTACGGCCGCACGTTCCACGAGCGGCCCGGGCTCAACCGCTTCATCTCGGGCGGCCGGATCTACCAGCGCAACGGCGTCGAGCTGTCGTTCGCGGCCAAGAAGGTGATGGACGAGCACTCGCCGCTGGTCACCGTGAAGATGAAGCTCGAGCGCGACGAGGACTTCGCGTCGTTCGTCAAGCGCATGAGCCAGACCATCACCGACTCGCGCAGCGATCGTCAGACCACGGTCGACAAGGAGCTGCGGCTCGCGCTCGCGCTGCCCGGCCCGATGTTGCGGTTCGTGATGGCGGTGCTGCGCGGGCTCGACAGCGTGAACTTGCTACCGGGCTCGATGATCAAGACCGATCCGATGTACGCGACCGCGTTCGTCGGCAACCTCGGCTCGATCGGGCTCGACAACACGTTCCACCACCTCTACGAGTACGGCACGATCAGCTTCTTCGCGGTGATCGGCACGCTCAAGAAGGCGATGTTCATCGGCCGCGACGGCCAGCCGGTGGTCAAGGACGCGATGCAGGTGCGGTGGACGTTCGACGAGCGGATCAACGACGGCTTCTACTGCGCCTCCGCGCTCAAGGTCGCGCAGGGCATCGTCGAGGATCCCGAGCGTCACCTGGGCTCGATGAAGCCGGCCGCTGCCGAGCCGGTCGCGGCGACCGCGCCGAGCAACGGCGACGCGCGGCTCGCTCGCTAGCGTTGCGCGAGCACGACCGCGGCGCCGATCGCGAGCGCGATCCACGCCGACGCCGCGCGGCGGCGGACCAGGTCGGGCAGCAGCGCGAACACCGCGATGTAGAGGAACGAGCCGGTCGCGATCGCGAGGATCACGCCCTCGGCCTGCGCGATCAACGACGACGCGACCAGCGTCCCGGCCGCCCCGATCCCGGCGGTGAGCTGGACCCCCGCGAGCCCGACCAGCGCCATCCGCTTGGACACGCCGCTCGCGCGGAGCAGCGCGTAGTCGGCGACCTCCTCCGGGAGCTCGTGAACGAGCACCGCGAGCGAGGTGACCGCGCCGAGCTGCACCGAGATCAGGAAGGCCGCCGCGATCACCATGCCGTCGCCGATGTTGTGCAGCGCATCGGATCCGAGCAGCGCGAGCGGGACGACTGGCCGGGCGCCGTGCTCGCCGCGCCGCGACGCCAGCCAATCGATCGTGCCGAGCACCGCCATCGCCGCGGCGGCCCATAACAAGGCGGGTGCGCCGTCGCGCTCGAGCGCCTCGGGCAGGATCTCGCCGAGCCCCGAGCCGAGCAGCGCACCGGTCGCGAAGCCGAGCATCGGGCCCTGGTAGCGGTGGAGCCAGCGCTCCGGGATGAGCCCGCCGGCCAGCCCGACCAGGCCGTCCAGCGCCACGAAGCTCATGACCCAGATCCACAGCATGCCTCGATCCTTATCAAGCAAGCGCCGTTCCAGCTGCCGCCACAGCTGAACATGCGTTATGACTGATTGCCATGGCTCGGTCCGGGCGAATCCTGGTCGTCGACGACGAGGTCAACGCGCGCACCGCGCTGGTCGAGCTCCTGCGCGACGAGGGCTTCGAGGTCGAGACCGCCGCGGATGCGTTCAAGGGCCTCGGCAAGCTCGAGGCGTTCGCGCCGCACGTCGTGATCACCGATCTCAAGATGCCGGGGATGGACGGGCTCGAGCTGATCGCCAAGATCCGGTCCGGGCACGACGGCATCGACGTGATCATGATGACGGCGTTCGGCGAGGTCGAGTCAGCGGTCGCGGCGATGCGCGCCGGCGCGTCGGATTACCTCACCAAGCCGATCAACGTCGACGAGCTGCTCGTCGTGCTCGATCGCGTGCTCGAGCACCAGCAGCTCGAGCGCGAGACCCGCCAGCTGCGCGTGCGCGTGCGCGATCGGGTGGCCCCGAACAACCTGGTCGGCACCGCGCCGCCGATGCAGCGCGTGTTCGAGATCGTCGATCAGGTCGCGCCGAGCAGGGCGACCGTGCTGATCACCGGCGAGAGCGGCACCGGCAAGGAGCTGGTCGCCAACGCGATCCACCAGCGCTCGCCGCGCGCCGACAAGCCGTTCATCAAGCTGCACTGCGCCGCGCTCGCCGAGTCGCTGCTCGAGAGCGAGCTGTTCGGCCACGAGAAGGGCGCGTTCACCGGCGCGCTCGCGCGCAAGGACGGCCGGTTCTCGCTCGCCGACACCGGCACGCTGTTCCTGGACGAGATCGGCGAGATCTCGCCGGCGATCCAGGTCAAGCTGCTGCGATTTCTCCAGGAGCACGAGTTCGAGCGCGTCGGCGGCACGCAGACCGTCAAGGTCGACGTCCGCGTGATCGCCGCGACCAACCGCAACCTGCCCGACGAGGTCGCCAGGGGCAGGTTCCGCGAGGATCTGTTCTACCGGCTCAACGTCGTCACGATCGAGATGCCGCCGCTGCGCGAGCGGCGCGCCGACATCCCCGCGCTGGTCAACTTCTTCATCGCGCGCTACGCGAAGGACAACGGCAAGTCGATCGACGGCTGCACGCCCGAGGCGCTCGAGCTGCTGATGAACCACAGCTGGCCGGGCAACGTGCGCGAGCTCGAGAACGCGATCGAGCGTGCGGTCGTGCTCGCGTCCGGCCCGACCCTCGAGCCCCTGCACCTGCCGCCGACCGTGCGGCCGGCCCCGGTGCCCACCGGCATGCCGGCGATCCCCGGCGCGACGATGGCCGAGATCGAGCGCTACGCGATCCTCGAGACCCTGCGGATGACCGGCGGCTCGACCTCGCGCGCCGCCGAGGTGCTCGGTGTCAGCACGCGCACGATCCAGTATCGCCTGCACGACTACAACGCGGCGCCGCGCAGCGAGGTCGCCGCGGTCCGCAAGCCGCCGCCGCGGGACGACTGACGTCACTCGGGTCAGTCGACCGTGCCGGCGTCGATCGCCGGGAACGCGTCGCCCGGGGCGTCGTCGCCGACCAGTCCATCGCCGGGCGGAACGCTGTCGGGCACCCGGGCGTCGGGCGGGCTGGCGTCGAGCATCTGATGCGGCGAGAGATCGACGATGCGATCGCACGCGATCAGCGCGAGCGCGAGCGCGACCGCGATCACGACGATCCGGATCATCGCTTGCACCTCGCCTGCCACGCGTGGGCGAGCGCGCTCGCCGGATAGCGCCGCGCGAGCTCGTCGATCAGCGACGCGGCCTCGGCGCAGCCGCCGTAGCGCTGCACGAGCTCGATCGACAGCCCGAGCACGTCGAGGTCGTGCGGCGAGCGCGGGTAGCGCGCGCGGTAGTCGGCCAGGCAGTGCGCCGCGGACTCGTCGTTCGCCTCGACCGCGATCCGGCACGACAGGTACGCGCCGGGCTCGGCCAGCGGCGAGGCCTTGAGCTGGGCGAGCCGGTCGAGCTGGCGCTGCGCGTCGGCCCACGCGTGGCGCTGGTACGCGATGCGCGCGCGTTCGTACAGCGCCTGGTCGACCAGCGGCGCATCGGGGAACGCGTCGAGCAGGTGGGCGAGCGCGCGATCGGCGCCGGCGAGATCGCGGCGTGCGAGCGCGGCCTCGGCCTGGGCGTAGATCGCGTTCGCGTCGGCGGGCGGCGCGGGCTGCACCGGCGCAGGCGCCGGGGCGGGCGCGGACGACGGCGGCGGCTCGGCCGGCGCGGGCTCGCGGCTGATCGCGAGCGCGGTGACCGGCTCGAGCCCGGGCCGCGGCGCCGGCGGCGGCGGCGGGGCGGCGGCCGGTACGCGCGGCGGCGGCGGGGCGGCGGCCGGTGCGCGCGGCGGCGGCGCGGTGGCGGCCGGTGCGCGCGGCGGCGGGGCCTCGACCGGTGCGGGTGCGGGCGGCGGCGGTGGCGTCGCGCGGTGGACCGCGACGGTCGGCGGAGGCGCGGGCGTCGGCGCGATCGGAGTGACGACGATCGCGGGCGGCGGCGTCGGCGCGATCGGAGTGACGGCGGTCGCGGGCGGCGGCGTGGGCGCGGGCGGTCGCTGCGCCGGTTCGCGATCCGCGACGATCGTCGCCTCGTGGCGCGCCAGCTCGTCGCGCACCTCGGGCGCGATCGGCTGCGGCGGCGTCGCCGCGTCGCTGCACCACGACTCGCCGCCGGCCACCGCGATCACGCCGCGCTCCGAGCTCACCTGCACCTTGCCGTGCGAGACCGACACGCAGCTCGCCGTGCCGCGCACCTCGACCGCGAACAGCGTGCCGACGATCTCGACCACGACGCCCGGTGCCTCGACCCGCAGCGAGCGGCCCGGGCCTCCGGTGAACTCGGCGAGCAGGGTGCCGCTGCGCAGCCGCACCGCGGTCGCCTCGCCGGGCGCGCCGACCAGCTCGAGCCGCGCCGGGCCGACCAGCGACGCGTGGGTGTACGGGCCGAGCCGGGTCGACAGCGCGGTCTCGGCCGGCGCGACCAGCGCCTGCGGCGCGTCGTCGTGGCGCGGCCGCGCGTAGAGGATCGCCGCCGCCGCAAAGGCCGCCGCGATCGCGAGCGCGGGCCACCACGCGCGCCGGGTCGCCGGCTCGCCGAGCCGGTCGTCGATGCGCTGCCACATCTGCGCGCGCTTGATATCGTCGAGCCGGTCGTCCTGCGTCATCACCGCGCGCAGCTCGGCGTTGCGCCGCGCGATCCCCGCGCAGCGCAGGCAATCGGGATCGCGGCCGTCGCATTCGTGCGTCATGCCGCCCCCTCGTGGCGCGCGAGCAGCGCGTCGAGCTCGCGCTGGCCATGCTGGACGCGCTTGGCTACGGTCTCGGCCGACGCGTCGACCAGCTCGCCGATCTCGTGGAACGACAGCCCGTCGACGACGCGCAAGAGGAACGCGATCCGCTTCTTCGGCTTGATCCGCGCCAGGCATGCGAGCACGTGCTCGAGGTCCTCGCGCGCCGCGACCCGGGTCTCGGGCGTCGGGCTGCCGCCGGTCAGCTCGTCGAAGAACCAGCCGTCGACGATCGTCGCGGGCCGCCGGCCCTGGCGGCGCAGATGCTCGTACGCGCGGTTGATCGCGATGCGGTGGATCAGCGTGCCGAGCCGCGCCTCACCGCGGAACCGCGGAAGCGCGCGATGCAGCGCGAGGAACACGTCCTGCGCGAGGTCCTCGCGCTCCGCGATCGGCCCGAGGATGCGGGTGAGCCGGCGGTAGACCGCGGCGACGTGCGTGCGATAGATCGCGGCAAACGCGTCGGGATCGCCGTCGCGGTGGCGCGCGATCAGTGCGGCGTCGGCATCGGGCGGCGCGGACGGCTCGCGGCTGCCGAACGTCGCGAGCATGGCGAGCGCGCCGATCACAGCGCGACCTCCAACCCGATCGCGAGCCACGGCGCGAGCTGCGGCGTGGTCAGCACGGTCGCGCCGTCCAGCTGGTACTGGCTGCGGGTGGCGAACGCGTCGGCGCCCGCGGCGACCAGGCCGTGCATGCCGGGAAGGATCGGCACGCGCAGCCGCGCGCTCGCGCCGGCACCGAGCAGCATGGTCTGATCGCCCGTGCCGGTCGTGACCAGCAGCGGCATCGCGACCAGCCCGGCGCGCAGCTCGAGCCAGCCGGCGCGCAGCCCCGCGCTCGCGCGCACGATGCCGGCGACCAGCTCGACCGGCCCGCCGATCGCGTCGCCGCCGCCGACCTCGAACGCCGCGACGAAGCGCCCGCGCGGGATCGCGAGATCGAGCGTGACGCCGCCGATCGCGTTGTCCCATGCCGCCGCGCCGCCGAGCACGGCGAGCGTCGCGGGCTGGTGATGCGGCAGCACGGGCGGCGCCGCGAGGTCGTCGAGCAGGAGGTCACTCGCCGCGAGCGCGACCAGCCGCGCCGCGGCCGCGCCGGTGAGGCCGCCGAGCGGGACGTCGCGCGCGCCGCCGCGGGCATCGATCCGCACGCCGCGATCGGTCGCGGTGATGCGGACGTGCAGCGGCGCGCCGTCGGGAGCCACCCGCACCCGCAGCGCCGCGACCAGGTCGCGGCTGTCGAACGGCGCACCCGAGGCCTCGACCACGATCGACCGCTCCGCGCCGGCGCGATGGGCGCCGCACACCAGACACAGTCCGACCAGCAACTTCAGGCTCACGCGACTACTTGGTCGCCGATCCACCCACCTGCAGGAAAAATTCTTTTCGGCGGCCGGAGCGGCGACCAGGCACGCGGAGGAAGTCATGCGATTGCTCATCATTCCGGCCGTGTTCGCGCTCGCTGCGTGCTCGCTCTACGAGAGCTCGCAGGACAGTATCGCGCGCAAGCACGGTCCCGACGCGGGGATTTCTCCGGTCGACGCCCCCCACCACTGCGGCCAGCCGGACGCGGGCAGCAACTATTATCCGGATGCTGGCTGCTGTTTCGGGCTCGACGCCGGATCCGGATGGGGCGTCGATGCCGGGTCGGGATACTGGCCGCCGCCCGATGCCGGGTACGCGGTCGACGCCGGCTCGAACTGGTGGGAGGTCGACGCCAGGTGATTCCGATCGACGCGCGGTGACGCGCGCGCGCGGCGCCAGTAACGTCGCGCGGTGATCGAGCCCTCGCGCTACCGCCAGGAAAATGGCGAGCCGTGTGTCGACGTCAAGCTGAAGACGATCGAGCAGCTGTTCGACAACCGCGATCCTGCGCCGTTTCGCGAGCGCGATCTCGATCCGGATCTCGCGGACTACCTGCTCGATGCCGGCGAGGACCTGCTGGCCGCGCCCCGGCTGCGGATCGTGTTCTGGCTCGACCGGCCGTGCCCGCCGGGCGAGATCGAGCAGGCGGTGCGCGCGCACTTCGAGGACGTGATCGCGCGCAACCTCCGCACCCGGCGGCGCCGGCGGCGCACCGGCCAGGTCGCGCTCGCGCTCGCGCTCGTGGTGGTGACCGCGCTGGTCGGGTTGTCGCGGCTGATCGCGGGCGCGGTGCCGGGCGAGCTCGGCCAGGGCCTCAAGGAGGGCCTGGTGATCGCGGCGTGGGTGGTGATGTGGCGGCCGGTCGAGACGCTGATCTACGACTGGATCCCGGCGCGCCACGAGCGCAGCGTCGCCGCGAAGATGCTCGCCGCCCCGATCGACGTGCGCGGCGGCGGCGCCTAGCGCGCGCGCATCCGGTTGTTGCGCGGCGCGTGCTCGACCTCGGCCAGCCCGAGCACCTCGAGCACCGGCGGGAGATAGACGCCGAACCGCCCGCGGAAGCCCTTCTTGAGGCCGTACCAGCCGCCCACCGGGTTCTGCGCCGAGCGGCCCCAGCTCTCGACCGAGCCATCGGGCGCCGGCTTCTGCTCGTCGGCGCCGCCGAGCGCCATCCAGTCGCCGTGCTGCTTGAGCATCGCGTGCAGATCGGCGATGCAGCGCAGGTGGTAGCGCAGCTCGGTCGAGCCGACCTTGCACACCAGCGCGGGCGGATCGGCCTTGTCGTCGCGGTACGCGATGAACGCCGACGAGCCGGGCGGCGTCGTGAGCTGCCACGGCGAGGCGGCGGTGCCGTTGCCCTTCGCCTTCGCGGCGGGCTTCGCGGCAGGCTTGTTCGCGGGCTTGGCTTTCGGCTTCGCGGCGGGGCGCTTGGCAGGCATGGCGTGGCATCCTACCGCCCATGTCATCGCAAGCATCGCCCGCCGGGCCGGATCTCGCACGGGGCATCGCCGAAACCGAGCTGCGCGATGGCGCGCCGCTGCTCGGCCACGCGGGGGACGAGGCGATCGTGCTGGTCCGCGACGCCGGCAAGGTGTTCGCGCTCGGCGCGACCTGCACGCACTACGGCGGCCCGCTCGCCGAGGGCATCGTCGCCGGTGGCACGCTGCGCTGCCCGTGGCATCACGCCTGCTTCGACCTCGCGACCGGGCGCGCGCACGGTCCCGCGATCGCCGCGGTCGCCTGCTACGATGTGGCGATCGAGGGCGGCACGATCCGGGTCGGTGCCAGGCGCGAGGACCGGCCACGCGAGCTGCGCGCCCCGGAGCACGTCGTGATCGTCGGCGCCGGGCCGGCGGGCGTGGCGTGCGCCGAGGCGCTGCGCGCGGCCGGCCACCGCGGCGCGATCGCGCTGGTCAGCGCCGAGGGCAGCGATCCGGTCGACCGGCCGAACCTGTCGAAGGACTTCCTCGCCGGCAGCGCGCCCGAGGAATGGGTGTTCCTGCGCACCGCCGACGCGCTCGCCGCGATCGACGTCACGCTCGAGCCCGGCCCGGCCGCGGCGATCGATCCGCAGGCGCGGATCGTCAAGCTCGCGAGCGGGCGCTCGCTCGGGTTCGACGCGCTCCTGCTCGCGACCGGCGCCGAGCCGGTCCACCTGGCGATCGAGGGCGCCGAGCGCGCCCACGCCCTGCGCACGCTCGCCGACAGCCGCGCGATCATCGCGGCGGCGGCCAAGGGTGCGCGGGCCGTCGTGATCGGCGCGAGCTTCATCGGCCTCGAGGTCGCGGCGTCGCTGCGCGCGCGCGAGGTCGAGGTCACGGTGGTCGGGCCCGAGGCGGTGCCGCTCGCGCGGGTGCTCGGCGACGAGGTCGGCGCGTTCGTGCGCCGCGTCCACGAGGGCAAGGGCGTCGCGTTCCGGCTCGGCCGCAAGCCGGCGAGGATCACGGCGCGCGAGGTCGTGCTCGACGACGGCAGCGCGCTGCCCGCCGACCTCGTCGTGATCGGCGTCGGGGTGCGGCCGCGCACCGAGCTCGCCGAGGCGGCCGGCCTCAGGGTCGACCGCGGCGTGGTGGTCGACGCCGAGCTGCGCGCCGCGCCCGGGATCTGGGCGGCCGGCGACATCGCGCGCTACCCGTACGGCGGCGAGCTGGTGCGGATCGAGCACTGGCAGGTCGCGGTGCGCCACGGCCAGGCGGTCGCGCGCGCGATGCTCGGGGCACCGGCGCGCCACGACGTGCCGTTCTTCTGGAGCCAGCACCACGACGTCACGCTCGGTTACGTCGGTCACGCCGAGCGGTTCGACCGCGCCGAGGTCGCCGGCGATCTCGACGCGCGCGACGCCCACGTCGCGTATCGCGCGGGCGGCGCGGTCAAGGCGGTGGTGACGATCGGCCGCGACCGGCTCGCGCTCGAGGTCGAGGCGGCGATGGAGCGGGGCGACGCCAAGGCGCTCGACGCGCTGGTCCGGGCGCGCTAAGCATCGCCGCTCGTGATCGCGTTCTCGCAGGTGTCCAAGCAGTACGGCGGCCAGATCCTGTTCGTCGATGCGTCGTTCCAGATCAACCCCGGCGAGAAGGTCGGCCTGGTCGGGCCCAACGGCGCGGGCAAGACCACGGTGTTCCGGCTGATCGCCGGCGAGGAGGCGCCCGACGACGGCACGGTCGAGAAGCCGAAGAAGCTCACGATCGGCTACTTCCGCCAGGACGTCGGCGAGCTGCGCGGGCGCTCGATCCTCGCCGAGTGCTGCGCCGGCGCCGGCGAGGTCGCGCGGCTGGCCGAGGAGCTCGGCGCGCTGACCGCCCGGCTCGGGGCCGGCGACGCGAGCGACGCCACGGTCGAGCGGTTCGGCGAGGTCCAGGCGCGCTACCAGGATCTCGGCGGCTACGAGCTCGAGGCGCGCGCGCAGGAGATCCTGCACGGCCTCGGCTTCGCGCAGGACCAGATGCACGACGACGTCGGCACGCTGTCGGGCGGCTGGAAGATGCGGGTCGCGCTCGGCCAGATCCTGCTCGCGCAGCCCGAGCTGCTGCTGCTCGACGAGCCCACCAACTACCTCGATCTCGAATCGATCCTGTGGCTCGAGGGCTTCCTCAAGGCCTACGCCGGCACGGTCGTGATGACCTGCCACGATCGCGAGATCATGAACCGCGTGGCCTCGAAGATCGTCGAGATCGACGGCGGCGATCTGCGCAGCTACGGTGGCAACTACGACTTCTACGAGCGCGCGCGGGAGATCGAGGCGGCGCGCCGCGAGGCCGCCTACGCGCGCCAGCAGGCGATGCTCGCCAAGGAGAGCCGGTTCGTCGAGCGCTTCAAGACCCACGTCGCGAAGGCGGCGCAGGTGCAGAGCCGGCTCAAGAAGCTCGACAAGATCGAGAAGCTCGCCGAGCCGCGCCGGATCGTCGACAAGACGTTCGAGTTCCGCGCGCCGCCGCGCTCGGGCGACGACGTCGTGCGCCTGGCCGGGATCGGCAAGGCGTACGGCGCGCGCGTCGTGCATCGCGACCTCACGCTCACCGTCCGGCGCACCGAGCGCTGGGCGGTGATGGGCGAGAACGGCGCCGGCAAGTCGACGCTGCTCAAGATGATCGCGGGCGCGCTCGCACCCGACGCCGGCAGCGCGATGCTCGGCGCGTCGGTCACGCTCGGCTACTACGCGCAGCACGTGATGGACGGCCTGGTCGGCGAGCGCGCGGTGGTCGACGAGCTCGCCGCGCACGCGCCGCTCGCCAACCAGGGCACGCTGCGCAACCTGCTCGGCATGTTCGGCTTTCACGACGACGACGTGTTCAAGCCGGTGCACGTGCTGTCGGGCGGCGAGCGCGCGCGAGTCGCGCTCGCCAAGCTGCTGTACGACGCGCCCAACCTGCTCGTGCTCGACGAGCCGACCAACCACCTCGACATCGCGACCAAGCGTGCGCTGGTGGGCGCGCTCGCTCACTACGAGGGCACGCTGGTGTTCGTCTCGCACGATCGCCAGTTCCTGTCGGCGCTCGCCACCCGCGTGCTCGAGCTCGCGATCGGCGGCGCGCCGCGGATCTACGGCGGCAGCTACGACGAGTACGTCGCGTCCACCGGCCGCGAGGCGCCGGGCATGCGCGCGTAGCTGTCGGGCGGCCCCGACAGCAAAGCTGCGCACGGCCGGTTGCAGCGCCGCGCCAGGTCCGCGCAGCGACGGCTCCGCGCGCTGGCACCGCGGTTGCTGTACGAGCCGGCATGATCAAGCTTGCCTGCCTCATCGTTCTCGCCGGCGCCGCGTGCGCGATCGACGACCCCGCGTCGGACCCCGACGACTCCGCGCTCTCGGCCTCGACCTGCCAGAAGCGCGTCACCGTGTGGTTCGAGCCGACCAGCGGGATGGACGCGATCACCAACAACAACGGCTGCTGGGTCGCGGCCGACCTGACCTCGGGCGCCGACGGCTACGGCTGGTGCGCCGAGGTCAACGGCACGATGATCGTCAAGCACGCGCCGGCCGACACCCGGAGCTGGTTCTTCGACGACACCAACCCGGTGCGCACGCCGGCGCTCGACGGTGCGCAGATCCACGCCTGCTACGACGCGATGCCAAAGCCGGTGCCCGGGATCGAGGTGATGGCGCGCCGCTACGATTCGCGTAGCGGTACCACGCACTGGCAGAAGCTCTACGAGAGCAACGCCGGCGGATGGATCGTCGACCACTGGATCGCCGAGCTCCACGCCAGCGCGTACGACGTCGCGTCGTACCTCGGCGCGTGGGAGGCCGATCCGAGCATCGGCATCCCGCAGGTCAACGCTCCGGACGTCGACGCGACGTGCGACGGTCGCGTCTACGACGCGGTGCTCGCGGTGTGCAAGGCGATCAAGGCCGGCGGCACGATGAGCGTGGTCAAGAACGACGGCCGGCTCGCGTATCTCGGCGGCTGCCTCACGCACGTCACCGAGGCGCTCAACGCCTGTACTCGCTAGCCGGCGTCACCTCGGCGGGGCGCGACGGCCGCGACGGCCTGCGCGTCGGCCCGGCGCGCTCGGCCCCGTCGCCGCGGCGCGGCAGCCGCACCGTCGCGATCGTCACGCCGTCGCTGGACGTCACGACGACGTCGCCGCCGTGCGCCACCGCGATCTGGCGCGAGATGAACATGCCGAGCCCGAGCCCGAGC
This sequence comes from Kofleriaceae bacterium, assembly GCA_035516595.1. Taxonomy (GTDB): domain Bacteria; phylum Myxococcota_A; class Polyangia; order Haliangiales; family Haliangiaceae; genus JABFXX01. The sequence goes on from DATJAE010000206.1 coordinate 35,182, forward strand.
GACCGCGGGTTGCGCTGGCCGCGCGCGCGGAACGGCTCGAACAGCGTGGCCAGGAGCTCGGCGGGGATCGCCCCGCGGTTCTCGATCTCCACCACGATGTCCTCGGGCGTGCCCGCGATCCGCACCGCGATCGCGCCGTCGTGCGCGCCGTGGACGAGCGCGTTGCCGAGCAGGTTCGAGAACAGCTGGAGCAGGCGCTCGGCATCGCCCGAGGTCGTGGTGTCGCCGTCGGCGTCGAGCGTGATCCCGGGCGCGGGGTGTGACACGTGCAGCTCGTCGATCGTGCGCTGGACCAGCTCGCGGACGTCGATCGGCTCGTGCGCGCGCACGAAGTCGAGACTGCCGGTCAGCCGCGCGCGCGTGAGATCGAGCAGCTGATCGATCATCGCGGTCATCCGGCGGCCGGACGCCTCGATCTTGTGCAGCACGCGCAGCGTGGCATCGTCGGCCCCGCGCTGCACGAGCAGCTCGACACCCGCGAGCATCGCGTGGAGCGGGTTGCGCAGATCGTGGCCGACCACGCCGATGAACATCTCGTTGAGCCGGAGCGCGTGGGCGAGCGCGCGGCGCTGGCGGGCGAGCTCGAGGAACACCTCGACCTTGCTGCGCAGGATGTGCGGGTCGATCGGCTTGAACAGGAAGTCGACCGCGCCGGTCTCGTACCCCTTGAACACGCGCCCCGGATCGTGGGTGCCGGCGGTGATGAAGATCAGCGGCACGTGCTTGGTGCGCTCGGCGCCGCGCATCAGCTCGGCGAGCTCGAAGCCATCCATCTCGGGCATCTGGACATCGACCAGCGCGAGCGAGACGTCGTGGACGAGCAGCAGCTCGAGCGCCTCGGCGCCGCCGCGCGCCTCGAGTAGCTCGACGTCGGGCCGGCGCAACAGCGCGCCGAGCGCGACCAGGTTCTCCGGCGTATCGTCGACGAGTAACAGCTTGATCGGTTCGGGCGTCATAGCTTCTGGTAGATCTTGGTGTCGGCGTCGATCTCGGCGAACGCGCTGCGCTGGCGCGAGAACCGCAGGCTCTCCTTCATGCCGAGCCCGAGGAACCCGCGGTGGCACAGCGAGCCGCGCAGGAGCTCCAGCGCGTGCTCCTGCAAGGTCTTCTCGAAGTAGATGAGCACGTTGCGGCACGACACCAGCTGGACCTCGGCAAACGCGCTGTCGGTCGCGAGGCTGTGGTCGGAGAACACGATCGCCTTGCGCAGCCGGCGGTCGAACAGCGCGCCGCCGTACGCCGTCGTGTAGTAGTGCGACAGCGAGGCGCGCGCACCGGACTCCAGGTGGTTCGCGGTGAACCGCGGCAGGCGGTCGAGCTCGTAGATCCCGGTCTGCGCGACCGCGAGGCTGTGCGGGTTGATATCGGTCGCGTAGATCAGCGTGCGCTCGAGCAGGCCCTCCTCGTCGAGCAGGATCGCGAGCGCGAACGCCTCCTCGCCGGTCGCGCAGCCGGCGACCCACACCTTGAGCGCCGCGTAGGTCTGGAGGTACGGCACGACGTGCTCGCGCAGCGCGCGGAAGTACGGCGGGTCGCGGAACATGTCGCTGACCTGCACGGTGAGATAGCCGAGCAGCTCGCCGAACGTGGCGGGGTCGCGCAGCGTCCGCTCCTGGAGCTCGGCGAGCGACTGGCACGCGAACCGCCGGCGCGCCGCCTCGAGCCGCCGGCGCAGCGAGGTCTCCGAGTACGCGCGGAAGTCGTAATGATACGTGTGATAGATCGCGTCGAGCAGCGCGGCGAGCGCGGCATCCTCACGCGTTGCGGGTGTCATTTGCGGATCCATACCCGGGCGAGCGAGACCAGCTTGTCGACATCGATCGGCTTGGCGATGTAATCGTTGGCGCCCGCCTCGAGGCAGCGCTCGCGATCGTCGGCCATCGCCTTGGCGGTGAGCGCGATGATCGGCAGCTTCGCGAACCGCGGCTCGCTGCGGATCGCGCGGGTCGCGGCGAGGCCATCCATCTCCGGCATCATGATGTCCATCAGCACGAGATCGACGTCGGGATCGCGCTGCAGGTGCTGCACCGCCTCGCGGCCGTTGCGCGCGATCTCGACCCGCGCCCCCTTGGGCTCGAGCACGCTCGACAGCGCGAACAGGTTGCGCACGTCGTCTTCGGCGATCAGGATGCGGCGGCCCTCGAACACCGCCTCGCGATCGCGCGCGTCGCGCAGCATGCGCTGGCGCTCGGGCGGCAGCTCGGACTCGACCTGGTGGAGGAACAGCGTGACCTCGTCGAGCAGGCGCTCGGGCGAGCGCGCGCCCTTGATCACGATCGAGCGCGCCCAGTGCTGGAGCTCGTGCACCTGCTCGTGCGACAGCGAGCGCCCGGTGTAGACGATCACCGGCGGGAACCGCGCGCCGCCCTTCGCCATGTCCTCGAGCATCTCGACGCCGCTGCGATCGGGCAGCGACAGGTCGAGCACGATGCAGTCGAACGAGCCTGCCGCGAGATAGCCGAGCGCCTCGGCGGTGGTGCCGGCGGTGATGGTCTCGACGTCGTCGGCCGCGAGCAGGCGCGCCGTGCTGTCGCGCAGCACCGGATCGTCCTCGACGATCAGCACGCGGCGCAGCTTCTGGGTGAACTTGGCCTCGAGGTGCTTGATCGCGTCGATCAGCTGCGCGCGCTCGACCGGCTTGAGCGCGTAGCCCGCCGCGCCCATCTCGAGCGCTGTGCGCGTGTAGTCGCTGACCGAGACCACGTGGACCGGGATGTGGCGGGTCCTCGCGTTGCGCTTGAGCGCGTCGAGCACGGCGAGCCCGGAGCGGTCGGGCAGGCCGACATCGAGCACGACCGCGCTCGGCCGATAATGGCGGGCGAGCGCGAGGCCGTCCTCGGCGCTGGCCGCGACCAGCACGGCGAACTCGAGCTCGTGCGCGAGGTCGTACAGCACGCGCGCGAACGCGAGGTCGTCCTCGACGACCAGCAGCGAGCGCGAGCCCGGAGCGATGCGCTCGCGATCGTCGGGGAACGGCGCGGCGGGCAGCGCGCCGGGCTCGACCGGCGGCGCGTCCGGCGTGCGGTCGCGGGCGATCGGCGCGAGCGGCAGCACCGGCGGTCCGGCGGCGACCGCGGCGCTCGCGATCGGCAGCGCGAGCCGGAACGTGCTGCCGCGGCCGGGCGCGCTCTCGACCGCGAGATCGCCGCCGAGCAGGCGCGCGAGATCGCGCGAGATCGACAGGCCCAGGCCGGTACCGCCGAACTTGCGGGTGGTCGCACCATCGGCCTGGCAGAACGGCTCGAAGATCGCGGCGTGCTGGTCGGCCGGGATGCCGATCCCGGTGTCGCGCACCGCGAACGTCACGCGCTCGCCGGCGCGCGCGACCTCGACCGTCACGCCGCCGTGCTCGGTGAACTTGAGCGCGTTCGCGATCAGGTTGGTAAGGATCTGTTGGATCCGGGTCGGATCGGTGTCGATCGTCGTCGGCGCGTCGTCGGCGAGATGGAACGCGAGCTCGAGCCGCTTCTGGCCCGCGATCGGCTGGAACGTGCTCGCGAGGTCGTCGCACAGCCGCGCCAGCTTCACCGGCTCGACCCGGACCTCGAGCATGCCGGCCTCGATCTTCGACAGATCGAGGATGTCGTTGATCAGCGCGAGCAGGTCGTTGCCCGCGTTGTAGATCGTGCGCGCGTACTCGACCTGGTCGCGCGTCAGGTTGGTGTCGCGGTTGTCCGCGAGCAGCTTGGCGAGGATCAGCGTGCTGTTCAGCGGCGTGCGCAGCTCGTGCGACACGTTCGCCAGGAACTGCGACTTGTAGTCGTTCGAGCGCTGGAGCGCGATGCTGGCGTGCGCGAGCTCGTCGCGCTGCTCGGCGAGCGATCGGGTCTGGTGCTCGAGCTGGACGTTGATCTGCTCGAGCTCGGTCTGCTGGCGCTCGAGGTCGACCTGCGAGCGTTGCAGCGCGCTGCTCTGCTGCGCGAGCTCCTCGTTGGACGCCTGGAGCTCCTCTTGCTGCGCCTGCAGCTCCTCGGCCTGGCGCTGGGTCTCCTCGAGCAGCTCGTCGCGCCGGGCGCGATCGCGCGCGGTGCGGATCGCGACCGCGATCGGGTCGGCCACGAGCTCGAGCGCGTCGAGCTCGCTGGCGGCGACCGCGCGCAAGAAGCCGAGCTCGATCACCGCGTAGGTCACGCCGTCGGCGCGCGCCGGCGCGATCACGAGCTCGCGCGGGCGCGACGCACCGAGCCCCGAGCCGATCGGCAGATAGTCGCGGGGGAGCTCGCGGAGATGCACGACGCGTTCGCCGCGCGCGGCCTGGCCGACCAGGGACTCGCCCGGCCGCACGCTCGCGGTCGCCTCCGCCGACGCCGGCAGCGCGTGGCCGGCGATCCGGCGCAGCCGGTCGGGCCGGACCTCGTAGACCGCGCCGATCGGCGCGTCGAGCGCTTCGATCAGGATCGCGAGCACGCGCTCGCCGATCTGCTCCGGCGTGACGTCGCCCTGCAGCGCGGTCGCGAGCGCGACCTCGACCCGGCGCACCCACGACGCGGTGACCACCCTACGGTAGTCGCGCGACGCGAACACGCCGACCGCCAGGATCATCGCCACGAGCACGCCGATCCCGCCGAACACGACGTAGGTCGACGACCGCACCGTGTCTTCCCACTCGGCGGTGCGGCTGGCGATCGTGCGCTGCTCGGCGTCGAGCATGCCGTGCACCGACTCGCGGATCCGCTCCATCAGCGCGGCGCCTCGGTCGGTGCTGACCAGCGCGAGCGCGCCTGCCTCGTCGCCGGCGCGCCGCCTGTCGATCGTCTCGCCGAGCTCGGTGAGCTTGGCCGCGAGCATCGGTTCGATCTCGGCGACCCGCCGCTGCTGGACCTCGTTGTCGAGCGTCATCTCGCGCAGCACCTCGAGCTCGCCGCGCAGGGTGTCGCGCGCTCGCTCGTAGGGCTCGAGGTAGGCCTCGTTGCCGGTCAACAGGTAGCCGCGCTGCCCGGTCTCGGCGTCGCCGAGCTCGGACAGGAACAGGTAGGTCTGCTGCTGGACCGCCGTCGTGTGGTTCAGCGCCTCGGCGGCGGCCGAGCGCGAGACCAGGGAGTCGTACGATAGCCACGCGATCACCGCGAGCGCGACCAGCGCGGCGATCAGCGCGGCGAGCGAGCGCGGCGGCAAGAACACGCGAGGGCGGCGTTCCACGACCCGGTCGGTCACGCCACACTTTGCACCCAACCTGCCCGAAGCGCACGGTGGATCGCGGGAGCTCGGCGGTGGTGCGCCGCTGCGAACGTGGCGCCACCGCACGCCGTGCGCCAGCGCGCGGTCACTGCAGCGGACACACCTCGGCGTGAAACGACCCGCGCACCGCGGCATCGCGGTTCTCGACCGCGGCGGTTCCGGACACGCCGTCGTTGCCGACCGCGGTCAGATCGACCACGACCTCGGCGATCGTCGCGGTCGCCGCGTGCTCGGCGGGTCCGGCGAGCGCGAGCACCGTCGTGCGCTGCGTGACCGGCTGCTCGCCGTCGATCGTCAGGGTCGCGATGAACGCCTTGGGACAGACGTGCGCGACATCCTCTGGCACCCACGCGCCGGTCTCGCAGGTCAGCTCGGGACAATCGCGTACGAACGCGACCACCGTCTTGTGCTCGTCGTGGCGGAGCTGGGCGAACACCTTGTCGTAGCGCCCGCTGAACTCGGGAGTCTCGTGATCGGTGACCGCGAGCCCGTTGCCGGGCGGTGGCTCGGGCGTCGCCGCGGCCGGCGCGGGCGCCGCGCTCGATCCGGAGCCCGCCCGCGCCGCCGGCTGATCGTTCGAGGGCGACTTCTTGCCACAGCCGGCGAGCATCAGGAGCGCGAGCGCGATGCGTGTCATGTCAGCCCTTCTCGACGACCACGCGGCGCAGCTTGCCCGCGGCGGTCAGCGGGATCTCGTCGACCAGCTCGATCTCGAACGGGATGCCGCGCAGGTGGGTCGCGACGAACTCGCGCATCAGCGCCTCGGCTTCGGGCGCGAGGCCGCCGCCCGGCGCCGGCACGACGCGCAGCACGAGCTGGCCGTTGGCGCGCTGCACCGCCTGGAACTGGCGCGTGTGCTTGGCCATGTTCAGGAACAGGATGTTGAACAGGATGCCTTCGACCGGGTTGCCGTCGATGTCGCGCATGGTCTCGGTGACCCGGCCGTCGACCGGACCGAACCGCGGCAGCGTGCGGCCGCACGCGCACGGCACCGGCTCGCGCGCGGTGGCGACGTCGCCCGTGAGGTAGCGGATCATCGGGCACGACAGGTTGTGCAGGTCGGTGACCGCGACCTCGCCGCGCTCGCCGGGCCGCGCGGCGCGGACGCCTCCGGGCTCGCGCACGATCAGCTCGACGATCAGGTTCTCGACCGACTCGTGCAATCCGTCGTGCGCCTCGCACTCGGAGCCCATCAGCATGAACTCGCGGCAGCCGTAGGTCTCGAACACCGCGGGGCCGAACGCCTGGCGCAGGTCCTCGCGGTCGTGCTCCCACAGCCGCTCGGCGCCGTAGATCACCGGGATGGTGTCCCACGCGCGCAGGCCCTCGCGGTTGACGAACCGCGCGAGGTCGGCGAGCGCCTGGCCGAACCCCGCGAGCACGTTCGGGCGCTCGCGCCGGATCACGTCGACCATCGCGCGCAGGTTCGCCGGCGAGCGCACCAGGCAGTTGACGTAGACGTCGCGCCGCAGGAAGTGATCGACCGCGATCTTGGCGCGAGCCAGCCGGCTCGGCGCGATCGCGGGCACGCCCCACAGGTGCATCGCCTTGTGGCCGGCGCGATACCCGCCCCAGCCGAAGCCGCGCAGCCGGGTCGCCTCGCGCCAGTGCCGCGACTCGGCGGAGATCCGGACCTCGAGCGGCTGACCGGTCGAGCCGCTGGTCGTCTTGGAGATCTCGATCTCCGGCCAGCTCGCGGTGCGGTCCTCGACCGTGCGCTGGGCGACCGCGCGCTCGAGCAGCGGCACGGCGGCGAGATCGTCGAGCGTCGCGATGTCGCCCGGCAACAGGCCGAGCTCGTCGAACGCCTGGCGGTAATACGCGGTGTGGCCGTAGGCGTGGCGCACCAGCCGGCGCAGGAACCCGGTGCGCATCGCGGTGAGCTCGTCGAGGCTCGCCCGCTCGGTACGGCGGAGCAGGCGGAGCAGCTCGAACGTCGGGCGGCCACGGAGTCTTTCCCAGCTCGGGTACAGGACCCGACCGAGCGCTGCGCCATAGACGTCCATGGTCATGTTTGTCAGGCCCCGCCCACCGCTGTCCTGCGAGGTTAGTCGACCATCACCGGGGTTTGCTCGCCGGGGTGTGCAAGATTTGGTGCTTGGATTCGCCTGCGACCTCATCGTACCGTCCCGCAGGTCAAAGCTGGAGGGTGCTTTGTCGCGAATCCCCACGATCATCGGGCTGGCCGCACTCGCCGCGTGTGGGCCGAACCGCCACAATGGAAGCGGCACGACGGATGGCCACGGCGGAGGCAACGGCGACGGCTTTGGCTCGGGCTGTGCGACGTCGATGGTCAAGGCGGACCAGGTCCCGCTCGACATCTACATCATGCTCGATCAGTCGTCGTCGATGAGCGACTCGGTCGCCGGTGGCGGCACCAAGTGGACCGCGGTGACGGCCGCGCTCAACACGTTCCTCGGCCAGCCCGGCTTGACCGGCGTTTCGGTCGGCATCCAGTACTTCGCGGTACCGACCGGCGGCGGCACGTGCAGCACGTTCTTCTGCAAGACCACCGCGGATTGCGGCGCGTCGTCGTGCGGACCGTGCATTCTCGACGTGTGCACCGGTGCGATCGCGACCACCGGCGACTCGTGCAACGCGGCCGACTACGCGACCGCCAACGTCGAGATCGCGGCGCTGCCCGGCGTCGCCAGCTCGATCAGCTCGTCGATGGCGACGCACGGCCCGAGCACCTCGACGCCGACCTCCGCGGCGCTCCAGGGCGCGATCGATCACGCGTCGGCGTGGGCGACCAGTCACGCCGGCGACGCGGTCGTCGCGGTGCTCGCGACCGACGGCGATCCCACCGAGTGCGATACCTCGCTGCCCGACATCGACGCGATCGCCGCGGCGGGCGTGGCGGCGATGCCCAAGATCCTGACGTTCGTGATCGGCGTCGGCTCGGACCTCGCGAACCTCGATGGCATCGCGGCGGCCGGCGGGACGACCTCGGCGTTCCTGGTCGACACCGGCGGCAACGTCAACCAGCAGTTCCTCGACGCGATGAACGCGATCCGCCACGCCGCGCTCGGCTGCGTGTACCAGATCCCGACGCCGACCGACGGCAGCATGCTCGACTTCGGCGAGGTCAACGTGGTCTACACGCCGGGCAACGGCATGGCGGCGATGACCTTGCCCAACGTCCCGAACAAGGCGGCGTGCCCGGCGACCGGCAACGCCTGGTACTACAACGATCCGAACATGCCGACGCAGATCGTGCTGTGCGACGCGACGTGCGGCGTGGTCGAGGCCGACGCGACCGGCGAGATCGACATCACGCTGGGCTGCTCGACCGTCATCCTGTAACCGAAAAAGCGCTTGAGCTGAGGCGGGTTCGTTCGTATCCGATTTATCGAATGAATATTCGTTCGATAAATCGAGCCGCGACCTCGCCGGGCCGTGGCCGGCCGCTCGTCGACGACAAGCGCCGGCGCATGCTCGACGCCGCGCTGCGGATGTTCGCCGAGCGCGGCTACCACGGCACGACCGTGCCCGACGTCGCCGAGGCCGCCGGGGTCGCGACCGGCACGCTCTACCACTACTTCGCGCACAAGGAGGAGCTGGTGAACGAGGTCTATCGCGACGCCAAGCAACGCCTGCGCAGCGCGCTGCTCGACGATCTGCCGGAGCCGCGGCTCGACGAGCAGGGCGCGGTCGAGCGCTGGTTCCACGAGCTGTGGCGCCGGCTCGCCGCGTTCGCGCGCCGCGAGCCCGCCGCGTTTCGCTTCCTCGAGATGCAGGACCACGTCGAGTACCTCGACGCCGAGAGCCGTCAGCTCGAGCTCGCGACCGTGTCACCGATCTTCATGGTCGCGCAGCGCGTGAGCGATCGCGCGGGCGGCTCGCGGGTCGACATCGTGATCGCGCTGATGTGGGGCGCGTTCGTCGGCCTGGTCAAGGCCAACCGGCTCGGCTACCTCGCGCTCGACGATACCAGCCGCGAGGGCGGGCAGCCCGGCGCCGCCGGATCGCGGCGCGGGTCGATCGACAGCGCCGGCGACATCGTGTGGCGGATGTTCGGCCCCGAGGCGCAGCGCGCGTTCGAGTCCTACCGGACGCGAAGCTGATGGCGCTGCTCCGACACTCCGCGGATCGCCGCGCGCTCGGCCTGGCCGGCGCGCACGTCGCGCTGGTCGCGGGCACGCTCGCGTGGTTTCACGCGTCGGGCTGGATCGCGGTCGCGATCGCGCCGGTGCTGGCGTGCTCGGCGTTCATCCAGCTGATCTCGGTGCACAACGCGATGCACTCGCCGGTGTTCGTGCGCAAGCGCCACAACCGGCTGTGGCAGTGCGCGCTCTCGATCTGCATCGGCTATCCGGTCAGCATCTACGTCCCGGTCCACAACCTCAGCCATCACCTCGGGCTGCAGACGCCGCGCGACGTGTTGCGCACGACCGAGGTCCGCCACCGCTGGAACCTCGCGAACCTCGTCCATCACATGGCGGCCGGGACGCTGCACCTCCACCTGCTGCACTTCGCGTATCTCGGCGCGATGCGGCGGTCGCGGCCGCGCTGGCTCGCGCAGGTCGGCTGGGAGGCGCTCGCGGTCGCCGCGTACCTCGCGGCGCTCGCGCTGTGGGCCGGCCCGCTGGCGATGCTCGGGCTGGTGTTCGCGCCGGCGGTGGCGGGGCAGTGGCTGATGGTCGGGTTCGGCTACGTCCAGCACGACGGCTGCGATCCCGAAAGCACTCACGATCACTCGCGCAACTTCCTGTCGCCCGTCTTCAACTGGTTCATCTGCGACAACGGCTATCACACCGCGCATCACAACAAGCCCGGCCTGCACTGGAGCCGCGGCCGCGCGGCGCACGCGGCCGACGTCGTGCCGCACATGCACCCGGCGCTCGACGAGCCGTCGCTCGCGCGCTACCTGTGGCGGGCGTTCGTGTGGCCGGGCACGCGGCTGCGCTACGACGGCACGCCGGTCGTGCTGCCGGCGCGGCGCGCTCGCCGCGAGCTATGGACGCCGGCGAGCGCGATCGGCAGCGGCGCGTCGAGCGGGGCGGTCGACGGCTGATGCGATCCTCGGCGGGCATCGCGATCCTCGGCGGCGGCGCGTCGGGCCTGACCCTGGCGCGCACGCTCGCCGATCTCGGCTTCGAGCGCGTCGTCGTGTTCGAGCAGGCGGCCGAGGTCGGCGGCAAGTCGTGCACGGTCGAGCTCGACGGCCGGCCGCACGATCTCGGCGCGACGATGGGCGTGCCGATCGATTACCGCCACGTGGTCGGGTTCTCGCGCGAGGCCGGGCTCGCCACCGCGCCGCTGCCGGCCGAGCGGCACTACAGCGTCGTGCGCGGCCGCGCGGTCGCACACGCGCGGCGCGACCTGCCGCGCGTGCTCGCCGAGGCCGCCAAGTACGTCGCGCTGCACGCGCGCGCCTGGCGCGACGCCGACGCCGGGCTGCACCGCGCCGACCCCGCGCTGTTCGCGCCGTGGCGCGACGTGGTCGCGCGCCATGGCCTGCACGCCGCCAGCCGGCGCATGCTGTGCTACCGCACCGGCTTCGGCTACGGCTTCGACGACGAGGTCCCGGCCGTGATGTACGCGAGCCTGATCAAGCCGCGCACCTTGCTCGGCCTGGCCACCGGCGCGCCGTTCGTGTGGCAGGGCGGCACGCAGCCGATCTGGCGCGCGCTCGCGGCCCGGCTCGCGGCGCGGCTCGAGCTGCGCACCGCGACCCGGGTCACGCGGATCGCGCGCGACGCCACCGGCGCGACGGTGTGGAGCACGCGCGCCGGTCGCGCGCGCTGCGAGCGCTTCGATCGCGTCGTGATCGCGTTCGACCCCGCGCAGGCGCTGCCGATCCTCGACGCGAGCGCGGCGGAGCGCCGCTGGTTCTCGCAGATCCGCACCTACCCGTACGCGACGGTCGCGTGCGAGGTCGAGGGCCTCGCCGCCGGCCGCGCCGAGCTCGGCTACATCGACGAGAACATGCGGCGCGATCGGGTCGGCCGGCCGATGGCGTGGGTCAAGCGCTACGCCGATCGCGACGTCTACGTGTTCCACCTGTTCGCGCCGGACGCGCTCCCCGACGCCGAGCTCGCGCGCCGGATCGGCGACGACGTCGCGCGGCTCGGCGGCCGGCTGGTCCGCGTGCGCGCGGCACGGCGCTGGTCGTTCTTCCCGCACTTTCCGAGCGCGTTCATCCGCGCCGGCGGCCTGGCCGAGCTCGATCGCTGGCAGGGCGAGCGCCACACCTACGTGATCGGCGAGGCGCTGTCGTTCGCGACGATGGCGCGGGTCAGCGAGCACGCCGTGCGGTTCGCGCATCGCATCGCCGAGGACGCGCCGGCGCGCGCGCGCGCGAGCGCGAGGCTCGCGTCGTGACCGAGCCGCGCGCGATCAGCTTCGCCGAGGTCCGCGAGCGCGGCTGGATCGTGGTCGGCGACGACGTCTACGACATCGCGCGGTTCGCCGCCAAGCACCCCGGCGGCCCCGAGATCGTGCAGCTCGCCGGCATGGACGCGACGTTTCCGCTGATCAACGCGCACGGCATCCGCGGCGAGCTGCCGAAGCTGCCCCGCAAGCTCCGGGTCGGCGTGATCGACGAGGCCACGCTGCGCCCGGCCGATCGCGATCTGCGCGCGCTGTGGCACGACCTGCGCGCGCGAGGCATGTTCCGCTACAAGCCGTGGTGGTTCGCGCTCGATCTGGTGCGCGGCCTCGGCTTCTTCATCGCGGGCTGGCTGCTGCTCGACGTCTCGTCGCTCGCCGCGTTCGTCGCGCTGCTGGTCGCGCGGCTCAACGTGATGTGGTGGGTGCACGACGCCTGTCACGACTCGGTGTTCACCGACCGCGCGGTCGCCAAGCGCTGGGCCGAGATGATGTCGATCCTGTTCGTCGGCACGCCGGTGCTCGACTACCAGTACGTCGTGCACCGCATCCACCACGGCTTCACCAACACGATCGGAGCCGATCAGGCGATCGAGACCGGACCGGTGGTGTGGCACCAGCTGATGCGCGCGCGCACGTTCGACACGTTCGTCCCGATCCAGTCGCTGTTCTGGTTCGCGGTCGTGCTGCCGCTGACCCTGCCGTACTTCATCGCGATCGGCGTGCGCCATGCGGTCAAGGAGCGCGCGTACTGGACGCTCGCCGGCGTCGTGCTGCGCTGGGCGATCGCGCTGTTCGCGTTCTGGGATCACCTGATCGTGTTCCTCGTGCCGAGCCTGGTCTCGGCGTACATCCTCGGGCTGACCGCGAGCCTCAACCACTTCCACCGGCCGATGACGACGCGCACCGACTGGAACTTCGCGCGCTCGGTGACCTGCGTGACCCAGAACCTGGGCGCGACCAACCGGGTGTCGGCGTGGCTGGTCGGCGGGCTGTCGTTCCACATCGAGCACCACTTCTTCGCGACCATGCCGCGGCGCAACCTGCGCAAGATCGCGCCCGACATCCGAGCGTACTGCGATCGCCATCACTTCGAGTACTCGAGCGTGACCATCGGCCACGCGATCGCCGCGCTGTGGCACAAGCTGCGCCACCCATACGAGGACAACCTGCCGCCGAGCCGGCCGAGCATGGACGGCCTGCGCCGTGGTTAGGTGCGCGGCGGATCTCGCGCCGGCGGCGATCGTGACCGGCGGCGTCGCGCTCGCGCTCGTGCCGTTCTGGGTCGCGCTGCCGCCGGCCGCGCTGGTCGGCGTATGGATCGCGTCCCTGGCGGCACGCAGCGTCGCGCCGGTGCACCAGCACTGCCACGCGCACTACAAGGTCTTCGGGCGCGGCGCGCTCGACGCCGCGTACGACGCGATCCTGATGCTCGCGGCCGGCAACACCACGGCGGTGTGGGAGCTCCAGCACGTGCGCGGCCACCATCGCAGCTACCTCGCGCGCGCCGGCGACCCGGCAAACAACGATCGGTTCGGCGGCGGCCGGCTGCGCTTCACCGTGCTCGGCGATGCGCTGTCCGTGCTCGACTCGATCCGGGTGGCGCGCGGCGATCGCCGGGCGCTCGCCCGGCTCGGCCGCCAGATCGCGGGCCAGATCGCCGTGATGGCCGTGCTCGCGTGGTCCCGCCCGGCGCTGGCGATCGCGCTGTTCGTGGTTCCCTGGCTGTTACTCCGCTGGGCCGTATTCTGGTTTAGCTATGCCCAGCACGACCAGGTGCCCATGAACGATGTATACAGCGGTTCGGTGACGCATTTCGGCTGGACCAACCGGCTCTACCTGAACGTCGGGCATCACACCGCGCATCACGAGAAGCCCACGCTGCACTGGACCCGCCTGCCGGGCCGCACCGCGCAGATCATGGAAAGGATCCCCGCCACATGCTTGCGCTGACGCTTGGCGCGCTCGATCGCCTCGCCGAGGTCCTGGTTCGCCGGGCGTTCGATCGCGCCGACGTCCAGCTCGGCGGTTCCCGGCCGTGGGACATCCGCGTGCATGACCCGTCGTTCTACGGGCGGCTCGTGCGCAATCCGCCGTTCCAGCTCGGCGAGACCTACCTCGACCAGCTATGGGATTGCGAGGCGATCGACGAGCTGATGTACCGCCTGCTGGCGAGCGGCGTCGCGGGCGGGGCGGAGAAGCGCGGCACGTTCCACCTCCGCAACACGCTCGCCAAGCTGCGCAACATGCAGTCGCGCGCGCGCGCCGGCGAGGTCGCGACCGCGCACTACGATCTCGACACCGCGCTGTATCGCAAGATGCTCGACGACTCGATGACCTACACCTGCGGCGTCTGGCACGACGGCGACACGCTCGACGACGCCCAGCGCAACAAGCGCAAGCTGGTGTGCGACAAGCTCGAGCTGCGCGCCGGGGAGACCTTGCTCGACATCGGCTGCGGGTTCGGCGGGCTCGCCGCATACGCGGCCGACCACTACGGCGTGCGCGTGGTCGGGATCACCAACTCGGTGCAGCACTACGAGCTCGCGCGCGAGCGCTACGCCGATCGGCCGATCGAGTTCGTGCTGATGGACTACCGCGAGATCCCGTCGCTGCGCCGGCGGTTCGACAAGGTCGCGTCGATCGAGATGATCGAGGCGGTCGGGCCGAAGAACTTCGAGACGTTCATGACGATCGCGCACGGCAGCCTGGTCGACGGCGGCGCGTTCCTGCTCCAGTCGTTCATCTCCGACGAGAGCCGCTTCGTGTGCAACGAGTGGTTCGATCGCTACATCTTCCCGAACGGGGTGTCGCCGTCGTTCGAGCAGCTCGGCGGCGCGACCGCGAACACGTTCGGCGCGCCGGCCGACGTCGAGGACATCGGCCAGAACTATCCGCCGACCTTGCTCGCGTGGGATCGCAACCTGCGCGCGGCGTGGCCCGAGCTGGCGCAGCGGCGCTCGTACGACGAGCGGTTCCGCCGGATGTGGCACTTCTACCTGACGTGCCTGGCCGGAGTGTTCCGCGCCGAGGACCTGCGGCTGTGCCAGATCCTGTATCGCAAGCAGCGCGCTACCGGCCGATCGTGAACGTCTGCTCGGGGATCGAGTCGCCGGTGACGTGCAGGGTGTGCGCGCCGGTCGCCGCGATCGCGAGCTGGTTCCACGCGGTCTGGGTCGCGCCGGGCTGATCGTCGGCGAGGTGCAGCGTGCCGTCGACCAGCGAGCGACCAGCGGCGTCGTACAGCGCGAGCTCGACGATCAGGTGGCCGCCCGCGCCGAGCGAGGTCCGCGCGATCGCGACGCGCTCGACCTCGGCTGCCTCCACCGTGCCACTGGCGATGCCGTGATCGGTCGCGATCGAGAACGTGCCGGTGCCGGGCCCGAGCGCGCGGATCGCGTAGTCGGGCACCTTCATGTTCGGCCACGCGCCGTCGTGCGGCTCGACCTCGAAGCCGGGGCTCGCGTCGCCCGACACGCCGATCGATCCCGGATCGGGAATCGCGATGTCGAGCGTGCCGCCGATCGCGATCACGATCGGGGCGGCGCCGGCGTGGTCGAGCGTGTCGTACGCGACCGGGCTGGTCGGCAGCGGCTGCAGCGGCGCGTACGACGGGGTCTCGGCGCAGGCGGCGAGCAGCACGGCGGGGAGGGCGATCGTCTTGCGCATGCCCGCGGTCATTCCAAACCGCGGACCAACGCTAACTGCCCGGATCGGCTCGCGCGCCGGTCGGGGGGACGTCACGACTCGTTCGTCAGCTCGATCAGATCGTTACACTCGCCGGCCCCACGCCGAGCACAGCGGCGAGGTCGCGAGATCGAGGCGGCCGGCGTCGACCGCCGCGAGGTGGCGCGCGATGTCGTCGGCGGTGGCGCGGCCGGTCGCGATCAGCTGCGGCGCGACGTGCTCGATCGTGGCGCGCTCGAGCGGCGCCAGCGCGGGATGGGCGATCGGGAAGTACGCGTCGGCGCCGACCTCCGCGAGCCCGGCCTCGCGCAACAGGCGCGGCAGCGTGCGGCCGAACGCGAGCTCGGCGCCGCGTTCGACCAGCAGCTCGCGAAAGCCGCGGCGCAGCCGGTTCGCGAGCGCGTGCTCGGGGGTCGCGTCCTCGAGGCACAGCAACGGCTGCAGCGCGGGGTCGGCGTCCTCGATCACCAGCCAGCCGCCGGGGCGGAGCGCGCCGATCATCGACGCGAGGGCGGCGGCGCGCTCGGCGACGTGGACCAGCACCAGCCGCGCGTGGATCAGCTCGAACGGCCCGGGCGGTGCGGGATCGCGCGCGACGTCGTGGCGAAGGACCTCGAGGCCGGCGGCCGGCGCGATGCGCGAGACGTCGAGATCGGTCGCGACGACCCGGCCGCCGGGCCCGACCTTGCCGGCGATCCAGCGCGCGACCGACGGGCCGCCGGCGCCGACCTCCCAGCATCGCCAGCCCTCCGCGAGGCCGCGCGCCTCGAGGTGGCGGAACGTCCACGGGTCGAACAGCGCGGCCAGCGCCTCGAGCCGGACCGCGGCGGTGTCGGTGCGATTGGCGAGCAAGTAGCCGGTTTCGCTCACCGCGCGAGGGTAGCAAGCCCGGGCGTTCGCATCGCGGCCCGCTCGCGTGTCTCGCTCGCATGGCTCGCCTCGCGTTCGCCGCCCTGATCCTTGCCGCTTGCAGCTCGCCGTCCAAGGCGACGCTGGACGCCCCGCCGTCGCCCGACGCCCCGCACCCGAGCGACGCGCGACCGCTACCCGATGCGCCGACCGACGCGCCGATCGATGCGCCGCCCATGCCGGATCTGTCGTGCCTCGGTCAGCCACCGCCCGGCACCGCGCCGGATCCGCTCGCGGTCGACGGCACCGTGTTCGCGATCGACCACTACCAGGTCGCACCGCTGCCCGGCGCGAGCGTGACGCTGCATCGCCGCTCGGACGACGGCGTGCTCGCGACCGCGCTGACCGGCAGCGATGGCACGTTCGCGATGTCGGTCGCGACCGGTGGCGTCGCGCTGGACGCCTACTACACGGTCGCAGCGACCGGCGAGCTGCCGTCGCGGATCGATCCGGGGGATCCGATGACCACCGGGTTCTTCGCGCTCGCCGTGGTCGCGAGCGACGCCGAGGTCCAGCGCTGGTACGGCGATGCCGGTGCGAGCTACGGCGACGGGGCTTCACCGCTGATCTCGATCGCGGTCGACTGCAACCACGCGGCGGTCGACGGCGCGTCGGTCGCGATCGCACCTGGTGCCACGATCACCTACTACGATGCCGCGGCCCAGCGCTGGAACCCGAGCCTCGGCGCGAGCACGAATGGATTCGCGCTGATCACCGGTGGCGCGACCCGCGAGACCGCGACCGCGGCGTGGCACGGCCAGGCGTTTCCGCCGCATGCCGCGGTCGCTCCCGCGAACACACTGTCGCTGGCGGTGGCTTCGCCGTACGCGCCCGCTGCCTTGTAGGTTCATCGAAATGAAGATAGATTCATTTTCGTGAGTACCCGTTCGCGGCCGCGCGCCTCCGCTCCGATGCGAGAGCGAGCGCGCGCCGCGGCGTGCACCGCGATCCTCGAGGCCGCCGAGGAGGTGGCCGCCGAGCGCGGGGTCGACCAGACCTCGATCGCCGCGATCGCCGAGCGCGCCGGGGTCGCGGTCGGGACGCTGTACAACTACTTCCCCGACCGCGAGAGCCTGCTCGCCTCGCTGTTCCGCCACCGCCGCGAGGAGCTGGTGCCGCGGCTCGATGCCGCCGCGCGCGAGGCGGCGCGCCTGCCGTTCGAACGCCGGCTGCGCGCCTACCTGGCCGCGACGCTCGGCCTGTTCGAGGAGCACCGCCGGTTTCTCAAGGTCGCGGTCGCGGTCGACGAGAACCAGGTCAAGATCAAGGACCGCAAGCCGGCGGTGATCGCCGCGATCGTCGAGGCCGTGACCGCCATCCTGCGCCCGGCGGTCGGCGCCGTCCTGGCGGCGGAGTACGCGCAGATCGTGGTCGGCGCGATGCGCGGGCTCGCGCACTGGCGGGTCGTGCGCGGCGAGCCGCTGACCGACGACGTCGATCTGCTGGTCGACACCTTGCTCAAGGGCATCGCGCGATGACCA
Source organism: Kofleriaceae bacterium (assembly GCA_035516595.1). GTDB lineage: Bacteria > Myxococcota_A > Polyangia > Haliangiales > Haliangiaceae > JABFXX01. The sequence goes on from DATJAE010000206.1 coordinate 52,770, forward strand.
CCACGACGTTCCCGGTGTCGACGACGCCGCAGGTCAACAAGTGGCTGGTCGCGGTGTCGATCGCGTTCGGCTCGCTGATGGCGACGATCGACTCGTCGATCGTCAACGTCGCGCTGCCCAACATCCGCGGCGAGCTCGGCGCGAGCATCCAGGAGATCACCTGGATCTCGACCGCGTACATGATCGCGATGGTGCTGGTCATGCCGCTGACCGGCTTTCTCGGCGGGTTCTTCGGCCAGAAGCGGGTCTACCTGACCTCGATGATCGTGTTCGTGGCCGGCTCGGCGCTGTGCGGCACCGCGCGCACGCTGCCGGCGCTGATCTTCTATCGCATCCTGCAGGGGCTCGGCGGCGGTGCGCTGCAGCCGACCCAGCAGGCGATCCTGCGCCAGACCTTCCCCCCCGAAGAGCAGGGCATGGCGATGGCGCTGTTCTCGATGGTGATCATGATCGGCCCGGCGGTCGGCCCGGTGCTCGGCGGCTGGATCACCGACAACTACTCGTGGCCGTGGATCTTCTACATCAACCTGCCGGTCGGCCTGATCGGCATCCTGATGACGCTGCAGAACGTGCACGAGCCCGACGACGTGCGCGCCGCCAACCGCACGCGCGCCGAGCTCGCCCGCAAGAACCTCGACATCGTGGGCATCGTGCTGATGGTGGTCGGGATCGGCGCGCTGCAATACCTGTTCGAGGAGGGCCCCCAGGACGACTGGTTCGACTCGATCGAGATCCGGATCGCCGCGTTCACCTGCGCGGTGGCGCTGATCGGGTTCGTCATCCGCGAGCTCACCGCGACCGCGCCGGTCGTGAACCTGAGGTTGTTCAAGGACGCGACGTTCACGTCGGCAACCGTCATCGCGTTCATCATGTTCGGCATGCTGATGGGCAGCATGTTCCTCTTGCCGGTGTTCTGTCAGGAGAGCCTGCACTACACCGCGACGCTGTCGGGCATCGTGCTGCTGCCGCGCACGCTCGCGATGATGGTCGCGTCGCCGTTCGTCGGCCGGGTCTACAACAAGGTGCAACCCGCGTTCATCGTCGCGCTCGGCGTCGTGCTGTTCGCGCTCGGCTCGTGGCAGCTCAGCCACATCACGCTCGAGACCTCGTCGGTGCAGATGATCATCCCGCTGGTGATCACCGGCGCGGCGTTCGCGTGCCTGTTCGTCCCGCTCACCACCGCCGCGCTCAGCAAGGTCGAGCGCCACCTCATGGCCGACGCCGCCGGGCTCAACTCGTTCGTGCGCCAGGTCGGCGGCTCGGTCGGGCTCACCATCTTCGCCACGCTGTTCACCAACTACGCGACCGAGGCGCGCTCGACGATCGGCGCGCACCTCACCGCGCTGCGGCCCGAGGTGATCGCCCATCTCGCCGGCGCGCGCGCCGGCATGCTCGCGCACGGGGCGAACATGGTCAGCGCCGGGCACAGCGCGTTCGGCATGCTCGTGCGCTCGGTGTACGAGCAGGCCACCGTGGTCAGCTTCGATCGAGTGTTCCTGCTCCAGGGCGTGCTGTTCTTCGGTGTCCTGCCGTTCCTGTTCTTCATGCGCGTGCCACGGATCGTCGGCGCGCGCGCACATGTCGAGTTACCTGCGGAGTAGCCATGGCCGAGCCAGCAGTCACCACCAAAGCCACCGTCGTCGCACCGATCCCGCGCAAGAAGAAGGCGATGCGCGCCTACCTCCTGCTCGCCGGGCTCGCGCTCGCGGCGCTCGCGGTCTATTTCATCCACGGCTACCTGACGCGCGACGAGGTCTCGACCGACGACGCCGAGGTCGATGCGGACGTCGTGCCGGTGTCGGCGCGGGTCGGCGGCGTGATCCTGCACATGCACGTCACCGACAACCAGCGGGTCGACGCCGGCGCCGTGATCGCCGAGATCGATCCGGCCGACTACGCGGCGAAGGTCGACGCGGCCCAGGCCGACCTCGATGGCGCGACCGATCAGGCCGACGCTGCCGATCAGCAGATCGACATCACGAAGTCGGCGTCGAGCGGCGGGCTGTCGTCGGCCAAGGCGATCGTCGCCGGCACCGCCGCGTCGGTGCGCACCGCCGCGGCGCAGGTCCAGGCCGCGTCCGCCGCGCTCGCCAGCGCCGAGGCCCAGCAGACCAAGGCCAACGACGATCTCGCGCGCGCCAAGATGCTGCACGATGCGGGCGCGGTCAGCGGCCAGGCGCTCGAGGCGGCGCAGGTCGAGCACGACGCTGCGGTCGCGACGGTCAACGCCGCGAAGGCCAACCTGTCGGCCGCGCGCGACCAGCAGGCGGCCGCGGAGTCGCGGGTCGCCGAGGCGGCCGGCCACCTCGAGCAGTCGACGCCGGTCGCGCGCCAGATCGCGGCGGCGGCCGCGGCCGCGCGGCTCGCCCACGCGCGGGTCAAGAGCGCGCAGGCCGCGCTCGATCTCGCCAAGCTCCAGCTCGGCTACACCAAGATCGTCTCGCCGGTCTCGGGCTACGCGTCGCGCCTCGCCGTCCACGACGGCCAGATGGTCCAGCCCGGCACGATGCTGCTGATGGTCGTGCCGGTGCGGACGTACGTGATCGCGAACTTCAAGGAGACCCAGATGGACCGCATCGCCCCCGGCGATGCGGTCGACATCTCGGTCGACGCGCTCGGCGGCAAGACGCTGCACGGCCGGGTCGACAGCGTGTCGGCCGGCACCGGCGCGCGGTTCTCGATGATGCCGCCCGACAACGCGACCGGAAACTTCGTGAAGGTCGTGCAGCGCGTGCCGGTCAAGATCACGTTCGACGACGGTCAGGACCTGAGCTCGCTGCACGCCGGGTTGTCGGTCGAGGTCAAGGTACATTTGAAATGAAGCCATCGATTTTCATCGCGGTCGTGGCGCTCGCGGCCGCGCCGGCGCGCGCCGACGCGCCGGCCAAGCTCACGTTTTCCAGCGCGATCGAGCTCGCGCTCGGCCAGAACCCCGACATCGCGATCGCCCGCGAGGGGGTCGCCGGCGCCGACGCGCAAGCCGCGGGCGCGCGCGCGCGCCGTCTGCCGGTGCTGTCGATCGAGGCGCAGGGCAGCCTGTACCGCGAGCCGTACGCGCTGCCGTTCGGCGGGATGACGTTCACGCTGTATCACCGCGACACCACCGCGACCAGCATCACGGTCTCCGAGCCGCTCACCGGGCTGGCGTACCTGTCCGAGCTGGTCGGTGCGGCCGAGCACGCCGCCGCCGCGTCTCGCGACGACTACGATCGCGTGCGGCTCGACACCGCGTACCGCACGGCCGACGCATACATCCGCGTGCTCGAGGCGCGCGCGAGCGCCGACGTCGCGCATCGCTCGGTCACCGACATCCAGAGCGAGCTCGATCGCGCGATCCAGCTGCGCGCGGCCGACACCTACACCGACATCGACGTGCTGCGCTTCCGCTCGGCGAAGGCGGCGGCCGATCAGGGCGCGCTGCGCGCCGACACCGCGGCCGAGACCGCGCTCGCGTCGCTCGTGCTCCAGCTCGGCCTGCACGACGGCGCGGCGATCGACGTCGCGGACGATCTGCCGGCGACGCCGCCCGCGATGGCGATGACGCTCGACCAGGCGCTCGCCCGCGCGATCGCGGCACGCCCCGAGCTGCGCGCCGCGCACGACCAGATCGAGGCCGCCGAGCACACGCGCAAGTCGGCGCGCGATGCGCTGCTCCCCGACATCCGTGCGGTCGCGGTGTGGACGCACCTGACGGGCGTGCAGCCGTTCGAGCCCGAGGACGCCGAGTTCCTCGGCGTGCGCGTGTCGTGGAACATCTGGGACTGGGGCAGCACGTACGACGCCGAGCGCGAGGCGCGCGCCTCGGTCCATCGCGCCGAGCTCACCGCGCAGTCGCTGGTCGATCAGGTGCGGCTCGACGTCCGCACCAGGTGGCTGGATGCTCGGACCGCGTTCGACAGCCTCGCGGCGGCGCAGACCCAGCAGCAGACCGCGGATGAGGCGCTTCGCTTGCAAAAGGTGCGGTTCGACGCCGCGGCGGCGACCACCACGGACGTGCTCGACGCGGAGACCGACGCCGCCAAGGCCCGGCTCGCGTTTGCCGTGGCGCGTTACGACTACTACCTCGCGCTGGTCGCGCTCGCGCGCTCGGTGGGAGACCTGCCATCCCGCTAACCCAGCGTGAGATCTCGCGATCTGAGATGTTGAATACCTCGGTGCGAATGGGACGTATACCTATGTAGGTGACCGAGCTAGACGGTGGCGACCCCACGCGGGCCTTGCGGATCGATCCGTGGCTCGGCGCCGTGATCGGCGGCCGCTACCGCGTCGATTTCCAGCTGGCATCCGGCGGGTTCGGCGCGGTCTATCGCGGGACCCACCTCGAGTCCGGCATGCAGGTCGCCGTCAAGGTCCTCCATCCGGACCTGATGCGCGATCCCGGCGTGGTCGCGCGCTTCCAGCGCGAGGCCAACGTGCTCGCCAGCCTGCACAACGAACACACCGTGACCGCGTACGAGAGCGGCACCGGGCCGGGCGGCGCGCCGTACCTCGTGATGGAGCTGCTGCGCGGCGAGAGCCTGTACGAGCGGTTTCGCGCGCGCGGCCCGCTGCCGTGGCCGCGCGTCGTCGCGATCGCGCGCGCGGTGTGCGGCTCGCTCGGCGAGGCCCACGGGCTGGGCGTCGTGCATCGCGATCTCAAGCCGCAGAACATCCACCTCGAGCAGCGCGGCGACGACCCCGACTACGTCAAGGTGCTCGACTTCGGCATCGTCAAGGCGCTCGACGGCAAGGCCGGCGTGATCGACAACCTCGAGCTCACCCAGGCCGGCCAGATGATCGGCACGTACGATTACATGTCGCCGGAGCAGATCGTCGGCGGACCGTGCACGCCGGCGAGCGACATCTACACGGTCGGCGTCGTGATGTACGAGATCCTGTGCGGCGAGCGGCCGTTCGCAGATGCCAAGGGCGTGACCAGCATGCTCGCGTCGCTGCTGACCAAGGAGGTCCCGCCGCTGGGCGCTCGCGCGCCGGTTCCGGCCGGGCTCGAGCGCGTCGTGATGCGATGCCTGCAGCGCGAGCCGCAGAATCGCTACGCGAGCGCGCACGAGCTGGCGCGCGCGCTCGACGAGCTGGTCGCTGATCCCGAGGAGCATGCGGTGACCCGGATGGCCGTGCCGGCCTACGTCGAGCCGCCGACGACGATCAGGCGCGAGCCCAGCGGCACGCCGGCGCGCGGCTCGCGGCCGCTCCATTTCGGCGGCGGTCCGCAGCCGGTGCTCGATGCGCGCGGCTCGGCGCCGATGATGCCGGCGGCCCCGATCGCCTCGCCGACGCCCTTGCCGCCGCGGGCGCCGGTGCCGGTGCCGCCGCCGGTGCCGGTGCCTCCGGCCGCGCAGTACCCGATGATGATGTACCAGCCGCCGGCGCGGCCGTCGTCGCCGACGTTCGAGCTGCTGCACTCCACGCAGCGCGACGCGATCGTGCGCCGCGTCGTGTACCTGGTCGCGATCCTGCTCGTCGGCGTGCTCGCCGGGCTGGTCGCGAGCCATCTCTAAACGGGCTAGCGACCGATCGCCTCGGCCAGAAACGGCAGGCTGCGATCGTAGCGATACGGGATCTGCATGTGGCCGTCGTCGAACTCCTCGTGGCGCACCGCGATGCCCAGGCCGCGCAGCTTGCCGACCAGCGCGCGCGCGCCCCAGTGCAGCGCGAACTCGTCGGCGGTGCCGCAATCGACGTAGATCGCGCGCAGCTTGCGGAGGTTGTCGGCGTGGTGCGCGGCCATGTTCACCGGGTCGAGCGCGCGCCAGCGCTCCCACACCGCGGGCCGCAGCTCGCCGGTCTCGAGATCGAACGGCCAGTCGATGCGCGCGTGGGTCGCCGGCGCGCTGGGGTTCGGCGAGTAATGCGCGGCCATGCCGAGCACGTTGAGCGGCTTGTGATGGCGGGTGCGGCGATGATTGGCGTCGGCCCAGAACGACGCGAGCCACGCGCCGGGTCCGCCGGCCGCGCGATACGCGTCGAGCGCTCCCGGGAAGTCGGGGATGTAGCACAGCTCGAAGCACGAATCGCCGGAGTGATCGGCGAGCGCGCAGAACACGTCGGGTCGGCGCATGCCGAGCACGATCGAGCCGTAGCCGCCCGACGACTTGCCGAACACGCCCCACTGGCCGCGCGGCAGCGTGCGGTAGTGCGCGTCGACCAGCGGGATCACCTCGTCGACGAGGAAGTCCTCGTAGCGCCCGGTGCCCGCGCTGTTGATGTACTGGTTGCCGCCGACGCGCGTGAAGCAATCCGGCGCGGCGACGATCACCGGCGGGCACGCGCCGCTGCCGATCAGGCGATCGAGGCGATGATCGAGCGGCTCGACCAGGGTGTCGATGTTGAACAGCGCGCCGCCGGTGCCGGTGAACCCGACGATCGCGAGCAGCGCGGGATAGCGCCGCGGCGCCGCCGGGTCGTAGCCCGGCGGGACATAGACGAACACGTCGCGCTCGCTCGGATCACCGAGCGGATTGTCTGCAAGTACCTGACTCGCGAGGCGGTGCTTGATGACCGGCATGTGCGGAATGTAACCGCCCCCGGGCTCGGTCGTACTCGGGGCATGACGCGCATGTTGCCCTTGCTGGTCTCGATCGTGACCGCCCTCGCCGGTGTCGCTCACGCCGATCCCGCGCCCGCAAGGCGCGAGGTCGCGATCCTCGCGGGTGGCTGCTTCTGGGGCATGGAGAACGTGATGCGCCAGGCGCCCGGCATCGTCTCGATCGAGGTCGGCTACGCGGGCGGCCAGCGCACCGACGTCAAGTACGAGGACGTCGAGACCGGCAAGACCGGGCACGCCGAGTCGGTGCGCATCGTGTTCGATCCGGCCCGGATCTCGTACGCCGATCTGCTGCTGCATTACTACTTCCGCGGCCACGATCCGACGCAGCTCGACCACCAGAACAACGACGTCGGCCCGCAGTATCGCTCCGAGATCTTTGCCACCACGCCCGAGCAGCTCAAGATCGCGCAGGCGATGAAGGCGGTGGTCCAGGCCAGCGGCAAGTGGGGACATCCCATCGTCACGCGGATCGAGCCGGCGACCACGTTCGTCCGCGCCGAGGACTATCACCAGGACTACCTGATCAAGCACCCGCACGGCTACAACGACCACTACCTGCGCGACTTCGACTTCTGATGCGACTGCCGGCCGGACCGCGCGTCCGGACCGGCATGCGTCGCCTGATCGCGCTCGGCCTGCTCGCTCCCGCGCTCGCCCGCGCGGATCCGCCTCGCCTCGAGGGCGCGGCGGGCGCGCGGTTCGGCTCGATGATGGTCGACGGCAAGCAGGTCGGCACCGTGGTGCCCGGCCACCTCGATCTCGGCATGCGCTGGCAGCGCTGGCTCGGTTACGCCGAGTACGATCTGAACGCGCTCACGTATCCGCTGGCGCAGGCACCGCAAGGCACCGCCGCGGTGCTGGCTGCGACCGGCGACGGCAAGGGCCTGATGCATCGCCTCGGCGCAAACGCGCGCTACGCGTTCGGTCGGGTCGGCGACTACGACCGCGCCGACCCCGGCGGGGCGGAGCTGTGGGCCGAGCTCGGCGCCGGCGTCGAGTATTACGTGTGGGACGCGGGCGGCACCTGGACGCGGCCCGACCTCGCGCTGGGCCTCGGCCTGACCTCGTACGGCTCCGACGACGGCCTGCACGGCGGGCTCACCCTCGGGTTGCGCGTGCAGCTCGCGCGCCGCAACGACGTCGCGCACGCGCCCGCGGCGTGCGGTGGCCCGTGCGACGGGCCGACCCAGCCGACCGGGTGGGACCGCAGCTTCCTGTTCGATCTGACCGTGCTATTCGGCCGGTAGGATCGTCGCGAGATCGATCGCGTAGGTCGGGCCGTCCGCGCCGATCGCGCCGTCGTTGCTGGTGAGGCCGGTGACGTACAGCGTGCCGTCGTCGAGCACCACCGGGTAGCGATAGTCGATCCGGAGATCCGCTCGATCGGGCGACAGCACGATCGGCGCGATCGCGTCGTGCGCCATGTCGTAGGCGAACACGCCGTCCTGGCCGATGTAGATCACGTACGAGCCCCAGCGCGCGAAGTCCTGGTCGTAGCTCGACGCGGTCGCGAACGTCTGGTTGGGCTGCCACGTCGTGTTCGCGTCGATCTCGTCGCTCACCGAGATCAGCGCGGCCTGCGCGTTGTCGTAGAACACCAGGCCCGACGCGGTCGAGAACATGATGCCGTCGGGATCGATCTCGACCGCGCCGCTGAGCTCGGTCATGTTCATCAGCCACGTCGCGTGGTTGCTCGCGAGATCGAGCTTCCACACCCGGCCGCTCTCGACGAACACCATCGTGTTGCCCGAGACGTCGAAGTCCTCGAACTCGCCGACCTGCACGCCGGCCGACTCGAGCGTGGTGACCGGCGTCGGATCGCCGGCGCCGGGCTGCCAGCGCAGCAGCGTGGTCTGGCCCGGGGTCGACGCGTCGACCAGGTACGCGGTCGAGCCGTCGATCGCGTAGGCGTCCCACTGCGCGTCGGGCGGCTGCGGCCGCGTGATGTTCGCGATCTCGGCCTCGGCGCTGTCGGCGGCGTACGCGTGATACACGACCGGATCGCTCGACGGATCCGCGGTGAGGATCGTGGTCTGCGATGCGCGGTAGTTCGCGGTGTCGACGTCGCCGACCGGGAACGTGTAGGCGAGCTGCGCGTGGCTGGTGTCGTCGTAGCGATCGAGCTGGTAGGCGTAGCTGGTGGTGTCGTACCAGAACACCTGGTCGCCGACCGGCGCGAGCTCGGCGACGTCGGGGCCCAGGAACATCGTGCGCCGCGCGTCGTACTGCGCGACCAGCTGGTTCCACTGATCGACGTCCTTCTGGGCCTGGTTCTGGCCGTCGTCACCGCCGCCGCCGCCGGGCTGGACCAGGCAACCGGTCGCCAGCACGCACACCGCGATCATCTTCATGCCGGGTCGAGCCGCTCCGCGCGCTCGGGTCGCGCGAAATCTCACACCTTGCCCATCGCGGTCTTGCAAGTCTTCGTATACAGGTCGCGGAACACGTTCTCGGGATCGGTCCGCGCCTTGACCGCGTCGTAGCCGGGCTTGTTCCAGATCGACCAGAACTCGTCTTCCGGATAGTAGTTGTGCGCGATCAGCGTCTTGATCCCGCCGAGCTCGCGCAGCTTCTGCTCCATCAGGCGGTGATAGTTGGTGCGGCCGTGCTGGCGCATGCCGTAGATCGCGAGATCGAGGAACATGTCGTCGCCGACCTTCTGCCAGTAGTCGGCGGACAGCCACTCGTAGTCGTGGACGCGGCGGTACGGCACGCACCACAGCGGAAAGAACGCGAACTCACGCTCGTACCAGCGCATGAACTCGGGCACCTTCGAGAACGGCACGAACACGTCGAGCGTGATCGTCGGGTGCTCGTCGCGCAGCAGCCAGTGCAGCTTGTCGCCGAGCCACAGCCAGCGCGTCGATGTGAGCAGCTTGCCGAACAGCAGGCGGCCGGGCAGCGAGCGCGGCCGCACGTTGGTGACGCCGCGATCGTAGCGGAACAGGTAGTCCGGCGTCGTCATGTAGTCCTCGCGGCGGCGCGCCGTGGACTTGTAGTAGACGCGCACCCAGTCGTAACGGCTGGTGTACGGCGCGCGATCCACGAACCGGCCGAGGCACAGCGCGTAGCGGGTCGGCGAGTGGATGATGCCGTCCATGAAGTCGATGTCGCGCGCGGCGGCATGTCGCGCGATCGCGGCCTGGAAGGCCTCGAGCGTCGCGTGATGCTCGTGCTCGAGGCGGACGAACGGCCTGGCCGGGACGAGGCGGAACGTCAGGCGCGCGAGGATGCCGAGCGTACCGAACGTGCCGTGCATCAGCTGGAACACGTCGCGGTGCGCGTTGTCGGGCGTGCACACCAGGACGTCGCCGGTGGCGGTGATCACCTCGTATTCGAGGCAGGTGTCGTGAAAGCCGCCGTACGCGAACGACATCGACTCGATCGAGCAGCCGGCGACCGCGCCGCCGATCGTGATCGTCTTGAGCTCGGGCACCACGATCGGTACGAGGCCGTGGCGCAGCGTCGCGCTGACCAGGTCGACGAACGTCACGCACGATTCGGCGACGCAGATCCGCCGCACCGGATCGATCTCGAGGACCTCGGTCAGGTCGGAGATGTCGATCTTGGCATCGCCGTGGCGCAGGTCGTGCGCCTTCGGCACCTGGTGCGACACCGACTTCTTGGCGAGCGACACCGGGCGCGAACGGTCGTGCGCGCGCAGCTGGGCGACGATGCGCGCGACCTTCGCGGTGTGGCGTTCGGCGGACAGGCCGGCAACGTATCACCGCACGGGGCCGCCGATGACCTGCGCCGGCGGATGAAGCGCGGCGCGCGCCGCGAGGTCGTCGTCGACCGCCTGGACCGAGCGGTTGATCTCCTCGAGCAGGCCGCGCTTGCGCCGGTAGTCGGTCTGCGGCTCGTAGCGCATGTGGTCGAGCGTGCGGTACGACGTGACGAACTCGTCGTGCTGGCGCTGCATGCGCTCCGAGATCTGCTGGAGGTCGAGCGCGTCCTTGATGATGTAGGGCGTGAGCAGGATCAGCACGTTGCTGCGCCGCTTGGTGTGGGTCGTGTACTTGAAGAAGTAGCCGAGCAGCGGGATGTCGCCGAGCAGCGGCACCTTGGTCGTCGAGGTCACGTCGCTGGTCTGCATGATGCCCGACAGCACGACGGTCGCGCGGTCGTGGACCACGACGCGGGTCTCGAACGAGCGCGTGTTCCAGCTCGGGCCGAGCTGCTTGTCGGAGGTGCCGAGCGCCTTCGCGTCGTTCTTGATCTGGAGCAGGATGTTGTCGTTCGACGAGATGTGCGGCGTGAGCTCGAGATCGAAGTTGAGATCGGCGCGGTCGATGTTGGTCGTGGTGAGCGAGGTCGGGTTGGTCGACGACACCGGGATGACGCCGCGGATGTACGGGACGTTCTGACCGACCGAGAACTTGGTGGTCTCGTTGTCGACCGCGATGATGCTCGGTTCGGACACGGTGCTGGTGTTCGACGCGATCGCGACGGCCTGGAACAGCAGGGCGTAGCTCGGGAACGTCGTGCCGAGCGAAGGGAAGTTGGCGAGCCCGGGCAGGTTCTGGCCGACCACGCCGGCGATCAAGCCGGTCGCGTTGACCAGCGAGGTCGCGAGGTCGAGGGTCGAGAGCGTCGCGGTCTGCACGCCGCCGAGCTCGATGCCGGAGCCGTTCTGGATCGGCAGCGCGCCGTGCGAGCTCGAGCCGAGATCGCGCTCGTTGGACACGTCGATCGTCAGGATCACGGTGTCGATGTAGACCTGGCGGCGCGGCTCGTCGAGCTGGTCGATCACGTCCTTGATCGCGAGGTAGTCGCGCCCGCTCGCGCTCACCAGCAGCTTGTTGCTCTTGTCATCGGCGATCACGTGCGCGCTGCCCTCGATCGACGGCGTGGCGCCGGCGGCGGGTGGCGCCGGGGATGACGCTCCTGCCGCCTTGCCGGCCGAGCTCGAGCGCGCGATCGCGTCGTTGATCGTCTTGGCGACCTCGGCGCCGACCGCGTTGTGGAGCTGGTAGACGTGGATCGACGAGCCGCCCTCGATGTCGAGCGGGATGTCGAGCCGCTCCTTGAGCGCGTTGACCCGCGCGTACGCGGCCTCGCTGCCGGTGACGAGCAGCGTGTTGGTGCGCTCGTCGACCAGGATCTTCGACGGGACCTCGCCGCTCGGCTCGGCGCCGCCGGCGGCGGTGTGCGGGCCACCGGCGGCGGGCGGCGGCGGCGCGCCGGAGGTCGCGCTCGCGGTGATGCCGAGCAGCGCATCGATCTTGGTCGCGAGCTTGGTCGCGTCGGCGTAGGTCACCGGGATCGTGTAGACGCCCTCGGTGTCGCCAGGCACGTCGATCAGCTTCGCGAGCGAAGCCATGTCGCGCACGTGGCTCGTGTAGTCGGTGATCATCAGCAGCGAGCCGAACTGCTGCAGATCGCCCGCCTCGGAGCGCAGCGCCTCGAATGCGCTCTTCAGCGTGTCCGGCTTGGCGTAGCGCGGCCGGATCACCATGCGGACGACTTGCTCGGTGGAGCCGGGTCCGGTGACGAACGGCAGGCTCTCGCGCTTGGCCGTCTGCGCCTCGACGATGTACAGCAGCTTGCCATCCCGCACGACGGTCAGGCCCATCCGCGCGAGCGCGCCGAGGAACAGCTGATAGGCCTCGCTCGGCGTCATCGGCGCGGGCGCGATGATCGTGATCTTTCGATCGGTCACGACCACCTTGGGGTTCATCACGAAGCTCTGGCAGGTGAAGCCCATCACCCACGTCAGCAGGTCCTTGAGATCGGTGTCGGCCTTGAACGTCACCGCGACCTCGCCGACCGGGCGCTTGCACGCGTACAGCGGGTCGCCGGGCGGCGGCGCCTCCACCGGTGCGGTCGGGGTCTCGGTCGTATCGGCGCGCACGCGTGCTGCCAGCGCGGCCACCACCGCCACGCACACCACCGGGGATCTTCGCATGTCGGGGGCGCCTAACAATCGCCGGGCCAGCGCTCAACCCCGCGATGCGCCACGGGCGCGACCGCCGCGGCGTGCCACGAAGGCAGCTCGGCGGGTGCGGCGTGGCGCGTTTCGGCCGCGGGATGCGCGCCGCACCGGACGAGCCGCGATCGGCGCGAGCACGAAGCACCAGCTCGCCAGCTGGTCGTTGCCGGCGCGGCGCGGCCGGCGGAGGATCGCCTGGATCCGCGCGACCAGCAGGTTGATCTCGGCGAGCTCGCGCGGCCCGACCCAGCCCTTGGCGCGCCCGGCCCACAACGCGCGCCGGGGCCCGCGCACGGCGACCTCGGGCAACGCGAGGCCCGCGTCGAAGTCGCGGCGCGCGATCCGCAGCATGCTACCGACCACGCGGCGCAGCGCGGCGCTCACCCGCGGGTCGTCGGGCCGATAGTCGAGCGCGAGGTCGCGCCGCCCGGCCGGCGTGTGGTAGAGCGCGCCCTCGACGACCAGCAGCCCGGCGCGGACGAGGCGGTGCACGTGATAGTACAGGCCGTCCGCCGGCCGGCCGAGCTGAGCGGCGAGCTCGGCGATCGTGGCCGCGCCCCCGAGCGCCTCGACGGTATCGATGATCTCCTGGCGCGCCGGCGAGGCGAGCACCGCGATCGCGGGCGCGCCGGTGATCCGGCCGGTACGGGCGATCGTTGCCTGGCGGTTGTGAAATTTGTGTGGCTTTTTCAACACGGAAGATCTGGCTCCGGGCGAGTGGCGTTACTGAATATATGCGATAGATTTCAACACCGCCATGCGCACCTGCCTTGCCATCCTCGTCGCCGCCGCCTGCAGTCATCCCGCGCCGCCCGCGTCTCCGGCAGCGCCGCTCGCCGCTCCGGGCGGGCTGCCGCCGCTCGTCGCGGCGTTTCGCGATGCGACCGGCGGCGCGGCGTGGGATGGCCTGCACGGCCTCTCGACCCGCGCCACCGTGTCGATCGGCGGCATGACCGGCACCTCCGAGACGATCGAGGACATCCCGAGCGGACGATCGCGCAGCGCGATCCACCTTCCCGCGCTCGACCAGGCCGACGGGTTCGACGGCACGACCGCGTGGGAGCGCGCGCCCGGCGGCGAGGTCGCGATCCAGGACGCGCCGGATGCGGTCGCGCGCGCGCGCACCGACGCGTGGATGACGCGCCACGCGATGTTCCATCCCGGCGGTGCGCGCTACCGCGAGCTCGGCGTGCGCGACGACACGCACGGCGTGCACTACCGCGTGCTCGAGGCCACGCCCGACGGCGGCGCGCCGATCGAGCTGTGGTTCGCGCCGTCGGGCCTGCTCGCGCGGACCGTCACCCACCAGGGTATCGACACGGTCACGACCGAGCTCGCCGACTGGCGCGCGGTCGGGCCGGTGAAGCTGCCGTTCGCGATCACCGTCGTCGAGGGCGACGTGCGCAACACGCTCGCGATGCACGTCACGGCGTACGAGCTGGTCGCGACGCCGGAGGCCGCGACGTTCGCGCCCCCCAAGCTCGACGCCGACCGGCTACGCTTCGCGCCCGGCGTCTCTCGCAGCGAGCTGCCGTTCGACCTCGTCAACAACCACATCTACGTGAACGCGAGCGTCGACGGCAAGCCGCTGCGCATGCTGGTCGACACCGGCGGGCTCAACATGCTGACGCCGGCCGCGGCGAAGCGGCTCGGGCTCGAGCCCGAGGGCAAGATCGCGGGCAGCGGCGCGGGCGCCGAGCGGGTCGACGTCGGCTTCGCGCACGCCAAGCAGCTCCAGGTCGGCGACGTCACGCTCGCGAACCCGGTGTTCTACGTGATCGACATCGGCGCGCTGGCCGACGTCGAGGGCGAGCCGTTCGACGGCCTGGTCGGGTTCGAGCTGTTCTCGCGGCTCGGCGTGCGCATCGACTACCCCGGGCGCCGGCTGTCGCTGATCGCGCCCGCCGCGTTCGAGCCGCCGCACGGCGCGATCGCCGTGCCGTTCGAGATGGCCGATCGCACGCCGATCGTGCAAGGCGCGATCGACGGCCTTCCCGGCCGGTTCTGGGTCGACACCGGCTCGCGGTCGTCGCTGACCACGATGACCAAGTTCACCCGCGACCACGAGCTCGTCGCCAGGTACAAGCCGGCGTTCTCGACCGTCACCGGCTGGGGCGTGGGCGGCTCGACCACGTCGGCGCCGGTGCGGTTCCACGAGGTCAAGATCGGCGACGCCGTGGTGCACGACGTGGTCGGCGATCTGTTCACCGGCGACAAGGGCTCGTTCGCCGATCCCGACGCGGCGGCCAACCTCGGCGGCGGCATCCTGCACCGTTTCGTCGTCACGTTCGACTACGCCAAGAAGGTGATGTACCTCGAGCCCGGCAAGGACGTCGATCGCCGCGAGGCCTACGATCGCAGCGGGCTGTTCCTGATCCGCGACGGCGACGCGCTGCGCGCGGTGTCGGTCGTGCCGGGCAGCGGCGCCGCGCGCGCCGGGATCCGCGCGAACGATCGGATCGCCGAGATCGACGGCGCACCGGTGGGCCGCAAGTCGCTTGCCGAGTGGCGCGCCGAGCTGCGCGACTCGCCGGTGGGCACGCGAGTGCGGATGCACGTCGTGAGCGGCACCCGCGGCGACGTGATCGTGACGCTGAGCGAGCTGGTCCCGTGACGCCGCGGTGGTCGTGACGCCGGGCGAGCCGGTCGCGTAATTCCAGGGGAATCTCGCTGTCCGATCTGACGGGGTTCGCTCGCACGTTCTCCGGCTATCCTGGACGCGTGCTCGAGCTCCGCCCTCCTGCCGTCGCGGGCAGCTTCTACCCGGCCGATCCGGCCGAGCTGGCCGCGCAGGTCGATGCGATGCTCGAGGCCGCCCCGGCGGGGCAGGGCCGCCGGCCCAAGGCGCTGATCGTCCCGCACGCCGGCTACATCTACTCGGGGCCGACCGCCGCGGCGGCCTATGCGCGGCTGCTGCCGTTCGCCGATCGGATCGCGCGGGTCGTGCTGATCGGCCCGACCCACCATGTCTACGTCGACGGTCTGGCGTGGCCCGGCGCGCGCCGGCTCGCCACGCCGCTCGGCGCGGTCGCGGTCGAGCTCGACGCGGTCGCCGACCTGCCGGCGCACGCCGCGGCGCACGCGCGCGAGCACGCGCTGGAGACCCAGCTGCCGTTCCTGCAGCGCGTGCTACCCCGCGCGACGATCGTCCCGCTGGTCGGCTCGCGCGCCGCGCCGGCCGAGGTCGCGGCGCTGCTCGCGCGCCTGGCCGGCAGCGACGACACGCTGATCGTGATCAGCAGCGATCTGTCGCACTTCCACGGCTACGACGCCGCGCGCGTCCGCGATGCGCGCACCGCCGACCGGATCGTCGCGCGCGACGCCACGCTGGCCGGCGAGGATGCGTGCGGCGCGATCGGGGTCAACGGCGTGCTCGCGCTCGCCCGCGCGCGCGGCCTCGAGGTCGAGCGGATCGAGCTGTGCAACTCCGGCGACCGCGCGGCGCGCAGCCGCGATCGCGTGGTCGGCTACGGCGCGTTCGCGCTGCACGAGGCCGCGTGAGGACGCGCGGTCCGGTGCTCGCGGCGTGGGCGCGCGCACACCTGCGCGAGCACCTCGGCGGCGCGCGTGCGGTCCGCCCCGACGCGGCGTGGGGCGCGGAGCCGGCGGCGACGTTCGTCACGCTGCGCTGGCGCGACGGCCGGCTGCAGGGCTGCATCGGCACGCTCGCCGCGGTTCGCGGCATCGTCGACGACGTCGCGCACCACGTGGTCGCGGCCGCGCTCCACGACCCGCGCACCGAGCCGATCGCGATCGGCGACATCGATCGGCTCGATCTCGAGATCTCGCTGCTGTCGCGCCTCGAGCCGATCGCGTTCGCCAGCGAGGCCGAGCTGCACGCCGCGATCCGCCCGGGCATCGACGGCCTGGTGCTCGAGCACCGCGCCACGCGCGCGACGCTCTTGCCGGTGATGTGGGAGCACCTGCCCGACGTCGCCGGCTTTCTCGCCGCGCTCAAGCACAAGGCCGGGCTATCGCGCACGTTCTTCGATCGCGCGCTGCGGATGTCGCGTTACACCGCGGAGCGCTACGTCGATCCCGCGCCGGAGGCATCGTGACCGCCGCGCGCTGGTTCCACGCGATCGACGACGGCCGGATCCAGTGCGATCTATGCCCGCGCGACTGCAAGCTGCACGACGGCCAGCGCGGGATGTGCTTCGTGCGCCAGCGCAGCGGCGACGCGATGGAGCTCACCACCTACGGCCGGTCGAGCGGATTCGCGCTCGATCCGATCGAGAAGAAGCCGCTGCACCACTTCTATCCCGGCACGAGCGTGCTGTCGTTCGGCACCGCCGGCTGCAACCTCGCGTGCAAGTTCTGCCAGAACTGGGATATCTCGAAGGCGCGCGAGATGGACCGCCTGGTCGACGCCGCGACCCCCGCGGCGATCGCGCGGGCGGCGCGCGAGGCCGGCGCGAGCTCGGTCGCGTTCACCTACAACGATCCGACGATCTTCGCCGAGTACGCGATCGACACCGCCGACGCGTGCCACGCGCTCGGCCTGCACACCGTCGCGGTCACCGCCGGCTACATCCACGCCGAGCCGCGCGCCGAGCTGTACGCGAAGATCGACGCGGCGAACGTCGACCTCAAGGCGTTCACCGAGGAGTTCTACTGGAAGACCTGCGCCGCGCACCTCGAGCCGGTCAAGGACACGCTGCGCTACCTGGTCCGCGAGACCCAGGTGTGGACCGAGATCACGACGCTCATCATCCCCGGCCACAACGACTCGGAGCGCGAGCTCGCCGAGCTCGCCGCCTGGATCGCGAGCGAGCTCGGACCCGACGTGCCGCTCCACTTCAGCGCGTTCCACCCCGACTACAAGATGCTCGACCTGCCGCCCACGCCGCTCGCCACCCTGCGCCGCGCGCGCGCGATCGCGCAGCGCGAGGGGCTGCGCTACGTCTATACCGGCAACGTCCACGACCGCGACGGCGACACCACGTCGTGCCCGGGCTGCGGGGCCGCGGTGATCGAGCGCGACTGGTACGAGATCCTCGCCGCGCGGCTCGACCGCGACTGCTGCGCCGCGTGCGGCGCGCGCATCCCCGGCCGATTCGGTGATGCGGTGGGTCGGTTCGGCCGCCGCCGCATGCGCGTCGTGCCGCGCTAGCCCGGCCCCATGGCGTCGAGCGCTGCTTGATCATGGCAAGCTGCTCCGGCCCAGCGACGCGGTGATCCGGATGTCGGCGAGCTCCATTCTTGCCGGGAAAGCCAAACGCGGTGTCGGGCGCCAGGTCGAAGGCATCCGACGTCCGCCCCGGTGTCTGTGCTAGCGTCGCGCCATGAAGCGCGCCTTGCTCCTCGTCGCGATCGCGCTCGTCGCCGGCACGGCGCGCGCCGACGATCCGAAGATCGACCTCCAGCACTTCGAGCTCGCCAACGGCCTGCGGGTCTACGTGCTCGAGGATCACAAGGCGCCGACCGTCTACGAGGTGATGTGGATGCGGGTCGGCAGCAAGGACGAGGTGGCGAGCCGCACCGGGTTCGCGCACCTGTTCGAGCACCTGATGTTCAAGGGCTCGGCGCACCTGCCCGACGGCCTGATGGACAAGCTGCTCGAGGCGGCGGGCGGCTGGTCCAACGCGTTCACCTCGACCGACATGACGGTCTACCAGAACGTCGCGGCGTCGAACTTCCTGGAGCAGATGCTGTGGATCGAGGCCGATCGGCTCGCCGGGCTCACCGACACGCTCGATCAGGCCAAGCTCGATAACCAGCGCGACGTCGTGCTCAACGAGCGCCGCCAGAGCTACGAGAACCAGCCGTACGGCATGGCGCAGGTGATCCTGCCCGAGAACCTGTGGCCCAAGGACTTCGGCTACCACTGGTCGACCATCGGCTACACGACCGACATCAAGGCGGCCGCGCTCGGCGATGTCACGCGGTTCTTCAAGACCTATTACGTGCCGAACAACGCGACGATGGTGATCGCGGGCGACGTTCGCTTCGCGGAGGTCAAGGCGCTGGTCGAGAAGTACTTCGGCTGGATCCCGCGCGGGCGGGACCCGGTTCGGCCGACGTACCGCACGCCGGCCCCGATCACCCACCAGGTCGACGTGACCACGACCGACGACGTCCAGGTGCCGCGCGTCTACCTCGAATGGCGCGGGCCGGCGACGTTCTCCGCCGACGAGGCGCCGCTCGACATGGCCGCCGCGATCCTCGGCGATGGCAAGTCGAGCCGGCTGTACAAGCGGCTGGTCTACGACGAGAAGATCGCCCAGGCGGTGACGGTCGGCAACCAGGACGAGCAGCTCGCCGGCACGTTCGAGATCGTGGTCACCGCCAAGCCGGGCACCGATCCGAAGCGGCTGGTCGCCGAGGTCAGCGAGGAGGTCGCCAAGCTGGCCGCGGCCGAGCCGAGCGCGGCCGAGCTCGAGCGCGCCCAGAACGCGCATGAGTCGGAGTTCCTCGCGGGGCTCGAGCCGACGCTGCAGCGGGCGATCCTGGTGGCGAGCTACGACGTGCTCGCGCACGACGCGGGCTACTTCCCGAAGGACGTCGCGCGCTATCGCGCGGTCACCACCGCGCAGGTCCGCGCGGTCGCGGCGCGCTACCTCCCCCCGAACGCGCGGGTCGTGCTCACGATCAACCCGGGCAAGAAGCCCGCGGAGGCGCGGTGATGCGCGCGCTCGCGATCGTCGCGTTGCTCGCGCTGCCCGCAGCGGCCGCGCCGAACCCGGCGTTCGACACGTCGGGGATCGCGGACTGGACCAAGCCGCCGGCGCCCGGCGCGGAACCGACGTTCACGCCGCCGGTGGCCCGGCGGATGAAGCTCGCCAACGGGATGGCGGTGCTCGTGGTCGAGAACCACGCGCTGCCGATCGTCGCGATGACGCTGGTCGTGCCGGGCGCGGGCACGGCCGCCGACCCCGGCGGCAAGGGCGGGCTGGCCGCGTTCACCGCCGACATGCTCGACGAGGGCGCCGGAGGGCTCACCGCGATCCAGATCGCCGAGGAGCAGGACCGGCTCGGCGCCGAGATCGGGCTGTACGCCGAGTCCGACGCCGCGCTGGTCACGGTGCACACGCTCACCAAGACGCTCGATCCGACGCTCGCGCTCGTCGCCAAGATCGTCGCGCAACCGGCGTTCGCGCCGGCCGATTTCGAGCGCGTCAAGGGCGACCGGCTGACCGCGCTCGAGCTGCGCCGCGATCGTCCGCGCGAGGTCGCGAGCATCATGCTCGGGGCCGCGCTGTACGGTATCCAGAGCCCGTACGGCCATCCCGGCGGCGGCGTGCACGACGAGTTCGCCCGGCTGACCGCGGACGACGTCGCGGCGTTCTATCGCGCGCACTGGAACCCGGCCGCGATGACGCTGGTCGTCGCGGGCGACGTCGATCCCGCGGCGCTACGCGCCAAGCTCGAGGCCGGGCTTGGCGCGTGGAAGCCGGCGGGCGTCGTCCGCCCGGCGCGCCCGGTCGCGACGCCCGCCCGGATCGCACACCGGCTGTGGCTGGTCGACCGCGCGGGTGCGGCGCAGTCCGACGTGCGGATCGGCCTGGTCGGTCCGGACCGTCACGACCGCCGCTACTACGCGTTCGAGGTCCTGACCTCGACGCTCGGCGGCGGCTTCACCAGCCGGCTGGTGCAGCGCCTGCGCGAGCAGCTCGGCATCACCTACGGCGCCGGCGCGTACATGGAATGGTCGGTCGCGCCGGGTCCGTTCGTGATCTCGACCGCGATCCAGACGCCGTCGACCGCGCAGGGCATCGCCGAGACGATGAAGATCCTCGATGACCTCGCGGCGCGCGATCTGCCGGCGGCCGAGCTCGACAAGTCGAAGCACAACCTGATCCGCGCGCTGCCCGCGCGGTTCGAGACCAACGCCGCGACCAGCGAGGCATTCGCCGAGCTCGCGCTGCTCGGCCTGCCGGACGACTTCTATGCCCACTACGCCGCCGCGATCCGCGGGGTCAGCGCGGCCGACGTCAAGGCGGCGGCCAGGGCGCTGATTCCTTCGGGTCGGATGGTGATCGCGGTGGTTGGCGACATGTCCAAGGTGCGCGCCGACCTCGACAAGCTGGGCTTCGGTGTGCCGGAGCTTCGCGACCTCTATGGCATGCCGATGGTGACGAAGTAAGTCGCGCCCACGTGGGCGCGATGTGCGGACAGACACGCGGCGCCCACGTGGGCGCGTTGTCCGGCGTGGGCGCGACGTGCGGACGGATACGCGGCGCCCACGTGGGCGCGTTGTCCGGCGTGGGCGCGACGTGCGGACAGACACGCGGCGCCCACGTGGGCGCGTTGTCCGGCGTGGGCGCGACGT